>NZ_JBTNDT010000010.1:0-101499 GCF_054510855.1 Arthrobacter rhamnosi
AGCAGCCCTTGCACCCTGGCTCCAGCACTACAACACTGAACGCATCCACACCGGCATCGGAACCACACCCATCACCCGAGTGTCACCAACCTGATGGCCCAGTACAGCTAGTCGGTGAGACTCGGGTCGAGTCGGTAGGGGAGCTGGAACGGTACCGACTGTGAATCGGGTGCATTCGAGCTGTTGCCGCTCTCGTCTGACGGGGTTATCCATAATGCCGAGGACCTGCGCTTGGATTTAAGAACTGGTCTGTCCTTGGTGCGTGATCACCCATTGCTGGGCCTCGAGGTGTGCGATGCGCCGGTACAGGGTCGCCCGTGACATGCCGAGGTCTCGGGCGACATGGGATGCGGGTTGGCCCTGCTCGATGAGCCGACGGGCGTTGGCGATCTGGCTGTCGGAGAAGAGTGGGCGTCGGCCGCCGAGGTCCAGGCCGGCGTCTCGGCGTTTGGTGTTGGAATCGTTGACGCGTTCTCGTTTGATCTCCAACTCCATTTGGGCGAGGGCTGCCATCACGGTGAAGACCATGGACCCCATAGGGGTGCCCGTGTCGACGTTCCCACCTCCTAGGTTCAACACCCGGAGGTTCACCTTCTGAGCCCTCAGTTCATCGGCGAGGGCGAGCATGTTCGACGTCGATCGACCGAGCCGATCCAGAGTCGTGACAATCAGCGTGTCACCCTCATGCACCGCCTTGAGCGCTTTGTCGAACTGCGGTCGACGGGCATGGGCGCCACTGACCCCGTGATCGACATAGAGGTCATCGCGGCGGACGCCGGCGGTCAGGAGGTCGGCGATTTGCCGATCCGTGTCCTGGGCTCGGGTTGAGACCCTCGCATACCCAATCAGCTTGCTCATTTCCGCTTCCGCCCCTCCGCCAACCCAAAAGTGTCTCGCATCCAACCATTCCGTCTCGGAAACTGACCACTGCTTGCAAGACAGGGTAGCAAGACATAGCAAGAGCAGTCGTGGTGGGGGAGTGGCAGTGTCTCGTCCTAGTGTGTTGCAACCCAACTGTTGCAAGACAGTTGCTTTTGGTGCGGCGGGCGTAGTGAATTATTGGAAAGCAATGCGTCAACCGGAAAGTGAAAGAGTTGCAGGGCGGCCTTAGCCGCCCTGCAACTCCCGTCGAGACCCATCGGGCCGGCTGCTTGACACAGTGAGCCTCTTCCCACAGTCGACAGCAGGTAGCGCCCATATGCAACGGCACCTGATGGGTGGGCGTTACCTGGGGTGATGTGCTTCTGCGGTGGTCAGATAGTGCAGGGTGTGGCCAACAGGGGTGCGCAACCGGTCGTGCCTCGCAGCTCGGCCTCTGCCCTCGGACGAGGTGTCTGGCACACTGTCGGGATGAGAGAGACGATGCCTTCAGCGCAGGAAGTAGCAGCCGGCGACGACGCAACGGTTCGGAAGGGTGCCCGATGAGCGAGGATCCTGGCGTGGACCGGGGTATGCCGTCCTCCCATCACGGCGGGTCTGATCGGGAGCGTAACCTTGCGACGGAACTGGCGGACCTCGCCCGGTCGCTGCAGCAGGAACGTGATGGGGATGCGATCCTCACCGGGTTCGTCCGCGCAGCCCTGGAGCTGGTGCCGGGCGCCGATGAGGGGTCTGTCAGTGTGGTTCGGGGCCGGGAGAACGTCGGTTCCCGTGCACCGTCCAGTGATCTCCCGAAGCGGATCGATGCACTGCAGATGGAGACCGGTGAGGGCCCGTGCCTGGAGGCGGCGTACGAACACCGAACGGTACGTGTCCCGGACATGGGAGCCGAGGAACGCTGGCCCCTGTTCGCCCGGCGTGCCAGCGAGGCGGGTGCTCGAGGGATGCTGTCCATCCAGATCTGGGTGACCGGTGATGATCTCGGTGCCTTGAATCTGTACTCGTACGAAGCGAATGCGTTCACCGATGAGTCCGAGAACATCGGCCTGCTGATCGCGTCCCATGCCGCCGTCGCGTTCGCAGAGGCCGAGGAATCTCGGCAGCTGAGGGAAGCTATCGACTCCAGGGACCTCATCGGTCAGGCCAAGGGCATCCTCATGGAACGTCACAAAATCAAAGGACCACAGGCCTTCATCGCACTGTCCGAGGCCAGCCAGCGGACCAACACGAAGCTTCGGACGGTCGTCGATCACCTCATCCATAGTGGGGAGCTCCTCGGAGGCGATGAGGGTGTCGCAAACCTGAAGCGCTAACGCATCGAGCTGCAGCCGCGCGTCCTTTCCCTGTCGTCGGACAGCAGGATTTCGTGCATTCACCGGCGCCCACCTTCTCTCGCCTATACATTCTCGACACTCGCTCAGACCTGTCACTAAGTGCACGCCCGGCTGCCTGCCGGGAACGCGCCGAGGGGCGCTGCATGTGCAGCGCCCCTCAGCGTTCCTGGTTCTGTTGGTTGACTTACTACCGGCGGGTTGAGTGCCGGGGGTCTACCTAGCGGCGGCCGCTGGTGTCAGTGGTATCCGTGCTGTCGGTGGTGGTGCCGTCGGCGTCGAGGAGCTCGATACGCTCCTTGCGTACCTGCTCCGAAACGGTTTCCTGCTCGGTGACGGTTTCCTTGTCGAGGCGGACGCGTTCAACAGGCACTATTTCCTTCTCCACGACGGGACGTTCGGCGTGCAAAATCACTTCGTGCTCCTCCTCGCTGATCGCCGGACCATCGTAGGCCTCGTCGAGCAACTCCTTGGAGGGGACCACAGCGTCCAAGATCCGGCGGGCTAGGTGTACTGGCCCGGGAAGCTAGCCGCCTCGTTCAAACAAAACCTTCGCGCTCAATCCTTTCGGCTTAATTTCAGAATCGGTCCCTTGGGCTCTACTTCACGACGGCGGGGAGAGGGGCGAGGCAGGGATCAATCCACTTTTCACCGAGGGCTCCACCCCTGCCCGCGAGGCTAGGAACACCAGCCGACTGCTTGACTACCGCTCAAGCCCTGCTCTCCAGCAGACCACCATCAGTAGAAGCAGGCCACTAGTGATGGGCCGTTAATCCTGATTGACCGGCCCTGACTTATGGCTGTACGGCAGGGCCGTACGGCAGGGCTGTACGGCAGGGCAACTGCCAGCGCGGCTATTGCATTTCCTGCGGTTGATAATTCAGGCGCCCGAATCAGAGTTCTTCGCTGTAGGGAGCGGTAGGTGGCGGCGTTTGGGCGATGAGTTCGTTGACGGCGTGGGAGACAAGGTCCCGGTCGAGTTGCTGGAGGGGAGCGACACCGTGGAGGTAGGCATCAAGGTCGAACTCGTCGGCGTCGCCGCTGAGCGCGAAATAGTGGATCCAGAGTTCCTGGACGGTGAGGCCGGCTGCCTGCATGGCGTGCAGGGTGTGCTGGCGTTGCTCCTCGGGAGGAAGTGTCACGCTCATCATGAGCTGCTGTTGTCAGTGTTGCTGTTGTCACTGCTCTCACTGATGATTCGGGCCTGGTGGTTCATGGTGGTGCCCGTGCTGGTCGCCAAATCGATGATCTGCTGCATGGCTTTCTCCTTGTTGATGCTGTGACGTTCCATGAGGATGCCACGAGCAATACTGACGCTGTCACGGCTGGCTAGGGACATTCTCATGTCATTGCTGATGCGCTGCGGGAGGTCGCTGGCCTGGATGTGGCCGAGCAGTGCCGCAGCGGATCGGGCGAGGTTCAGCAGAAGCTTGTGGTCCTGGTCGGAAAACGCGTCGGGGCTGTCCGAATAGACTTTCATCGCTCCCAGCGCAACCGGTTTTTTGAGCAGGGGAACGCTCAAGCAGGATCGGATGCCGTTCTTTGCTGCTGCGGTCATCCACTTCTCCCACCGGTCATCGATGTGGGTGTCAGCGATGTAGACGGGGGTCCCGGACGCCCACGCGGTCAAGCATGGTCCTTGGCTGAACGTGTACTGCAGGTGATCAGCTTCGAGCACACCGTTACTGGTCGCTCCGACGCTCAAGCGCTGGCCGTTTTCATCAATGAGGCTTGCGCCCGCCCCGTATGCGGCGGCGATGACGTCTGCCGCGACCTCCGCGAGCCCACCGACTGCGCCGTGGGCGGTCTGCTCGGTCAAGAGGTGACCCTTGGTGCGCCCGAGGATCGTGGACAGTTCGAACGGAGGTGGCGGTGTCGTGACCATGACGTATACCGATCTCTACTGAGAGGTACGAGCCCTCTGCCTGGTTAGTTCGTGAAATGGGTGGTTGGCGGGTCCGGGTTGTAGGCATGAACGATCCGTTCGGCGATGGTGTGCAGTCGCGTGTTCTGCGTGTTGGAGGCACGTTTGAGAATCGAGATGGCCTGCTCGTGGGTGCACCTGTTCTGGGCCATGATCATCCCGAGCGCGAGGTCGATCACCGTTCGGGACTCCAGGGCTGCCCGCAGGTTAGCTTCCCGTTGCGTGGTCGAACCCCACCGGAGGACGAGCTGCAGCGACCGTGCAGCCACACCGGCGAAAGCCTCAGCTACTTGGCGACACCCTGCCGGGAAGGCGTTACTATCGGCCGCGTAGAAGGAGAAGACCGCAACGCCCTCGTCCTCGAGATCAAGAACCACCGTCATGACCGAGGCAATGTGCAGGGCCCTCGCCGCTGCCCGGAACGAGTTCCACCCATCCAGCCCGCCTTCAGCACCAACATCCCTGTCGGCAGAGCCCACATCGACAGAGCCCACATCTACAGAGTTCACGTCCACAGGGCCCATATGGATGGGGCGCCTAGTGACACGGCCGTCATTGGCTGGGCTCACGGTGACGGGGCTCAGGGTGTCGGAGCACGAGTTGACTGTGCTGTGGTGGGTTACCCCGCGGACATCCGCTGAGCCCTGCCGGTCCTTAGGGTCATGGACACCGATCCCAGCCCTGCTTTCCGTGGAAGTGCATTGATCCACCAGTCTCCCGGCATGCTGGCGGGCTAGAACCAACACGTCCGGTGTGCTCGCTGCAACGAGATCGCTTCCCCTTACTGGCCGGACATACAGCATGCACCCCACGAGCCCGCCTAGACCTGGGCTCACGGTTGTGTTTGTGCCTGTATCGGACCTGGTGTGCTGGGACAGATGATCATGGGCAAGGAGTGCCAGCGCTTCACCGAAATCAGTGAGGTCATGGTGTTGCAGGACAAGGCGGTGCAATGCACTTGCAGGGTCGTGGAAAGTTTGATTGCCGGCAGGACGCGTGCTCATCGCCCGAACCGAGCTGTCTCTGAAGTCCGCCCTAAGGTCCGCCCTGACGTTCGAAGGGGAGCGTCAAGGGGCGTATGCGCGAACGCTTGCTTGGTCACGGGTGGTGCTGCTTGGTCAGGGCCGAGCCCTGAGGTGTTGTGCGGGTCTTCGTTCGCACTGTGTTGCGCAAGAGGTGAAGGAGGGTCCTGTGAAGCAGGACAGGCAGGTGATGTCGGCTGATCAGGAGGATCAGCGACCAGGTGGGGGTGGGCGAGTTCCCCGTAATGCACACCCGCGGCGGACCTACGGTAACGACCAATCGCGTCATCGGTCAGATCTTCCAGGCGACGAAGGCCGAGGGTTTCGAGGACGCGGTCGGCATGCCCCTCAATAGTGCGCAGCGGAACGTGCAACGCTTCGGCGATGTCCTGACATGTCAGCCCGTGAGCAATCATCGCCGCGATCGACTCCTGGCGGTCCGTCAGTATGCGCGGGATATCCACCGGCTCCGCGTCAGTGCCCGACTGTGGGTTGGGGCGCCCCGAATGCTCGGCAGTTCTCCGGCGGGAATCAACCAGCGGGAGTACGGGATTCAGTGCAGGTAACACGGTGAGACTCCTTGGCGGCAGAGGAAAGACATACCACCAGGGTCCGGGGTGCTATGTACAACACTGCGCTAAACCATTCCTCCCGTCAATCAAGTCGAATTTCGACGCCATCACCCGTCCCGCATTGCTTCACCACCACAGGAGCTACCGCTTGGAGCGAACTAGCTCATCTCTACGGTGGCTTTGCCCCGCCGTGCTGCCCCATGGTGCTTTGTGTGTTGCTACTGGGGAGGTCGTCGACGTGGTGCGGTCGGGCACGTGATCTCGATGACGGGGAATGGGTGATCATCAGGAGCGTCTTCGTGGAGGAGCGCGGGCTATGGTTGTATCAGTACTTTGTGGCATTCAGGAATCACCGGCGGGTTGTTGAAGGGCTTTCAGAACGATCAGTGCCTGCGGCCGTAGGGCCAAAACCAGCGATCCGAGACCGACCATGAACACCAAATCCACTGTCGCCCATCCCCGCCTTCAGGGCAGATCGGAACCTGAAGCCGCATATTTGCCGGCCGGCAGTGATCCTCCAGCCCTTCCGTCCACCTCCTCGTGCAGGTGTGCACGATGAACGTCGGTGACGCTGTCGATGACCTGTGCGGAATGTTCTTGAGAGAGCTGCCCATGACAGGAGCTGCGGTCTCGATTTTCGTGGGAACCGGCAATGAGACCCGGATCACGGCGACCGACGACTGTGCCCTTGCCTTGGATGAAGCTCAGTTCTCCGTAGGAGAAGGTCCGCGGTGGGACGCCGCCCGAACCCGTGTCCCGATCACCGTCCCTGACACTCGCACCGCTTACCTGACCTGGCCCGCACTGGGTACTGCGCTTGCTGACGCGGGAGCGGCTGCCGTGTTCGTCCTGCCATTGAGGGTCGGGGCCATTGATATCGGTGTCGTTGAGCTCTACCGCACCGATCCTGGCCCACTCAGTGATCCCGTCTTCGCGCACGCGCAACTCCTGGCCGGGAGAACAGCGTGGATACTGCTGCGCTCGATCCTCAGCGACACCGATTACCCATTGACCGAAGCGGCGCACGGATCTGAATCACTGACCCGGCGGGAGATCCACCAGGCGACCGGGATGATCCTCGTGCAAGCGGACGTTCCCGCAGCTGACGCGCTCATGCTGCTGCGCGCACACGCCTTCTCCCACAACCAAACCCTCGAAGAAGCAGCACAGGCAGTGATCAGCCGTACCGTCACGTTCATGGAGAGGCGCGATGCCGACAGCGATACCAGGCGTGATTCCTCAACCGGTACAGGTGCTAAGGCAGAACATGTACCGGAGTCGGAGTCGGAGTCTGATGCGGTGTCGGATCAGGTCGGTGGTGAGGAACACTAGTGGAAGTACTTCTTGATCCCCGCCACCAGGGCGCCGATACGAAGCGGTGCGGAGGGCAGAACAATGGTGACCCGAACACGACCCGAGAAAGTCAGCACCGCGTTCGTCAGACTCGCTGACACGCTCGTCGCCGACTACGACGTCCTGGATCTCCTCCACACCCTCGCCGAGGAATGCGTTGACCTCCTGCAAGTCGATCAGGTCGGTCTTCTTCTGGCCAGCCCGCAGGGGGACCTGCAAGTCGTTGCATCCACCAGTGAGGAAGCAGAACTCGTCGAAATGCTGCAATTGCAGGCCGGCGAAGGACCATGCATTGAGTGCTATCACTCCGGTGCCGTCGTCAGCATCGCCGACGTCACGCCACTGGATAAATGGCCCGTCTTCCGCCAAGCCTGCCTCCGGCAGGGTTTCGCGTCCGTCCACGTCGTCCCCTTACGCATCCATGACCGAATTATCGGTGCCATGGGACTCTTCGGCACCACCGCAGGAGAGCTCGAGCAGGAAGATGCCGTCATCGCCCAAGCCCTGGCCTCCGTTGCAACGATCAGCCTCCTGCAAGAACGCACGATCCGGGAGTCCCAAATCGTCAATGACCAGCTACAGCGAGCGCTGAACAGCCGGGTCATGATCGAGCAAGCAAAAGGCGTCATCGCCCAAACCTCAACCCTCACCATGGCGGAAGCTTTCGACCGTCTGCGTACCCATGCCCGATCAACCCGCCAAACCCTCAACGACACCGCACAGCAGGTCATCAATCGGACGCTCGTCCTGTAAAACACGGGCATGAATCACCGCACGGTCGCCGGCTCGCTGCCCGAGTTCATCGAAGCCCACCACGTCACAGGCGCCGACTGCTTCATCATCAAGGTTCTCGCCCGCTCCATGCGTGACCTCGAGCGGATCACCGGAAAACTTGCCACCCTGGGCGGCATCACCACCAGCGTCGTCTACTCGAGCCCCGTTCCCGCCCGGCACATCGTCCCGGCCTGACGAAGAACCTCTCCAGAGTGTCCTGGCGTCAGTCGTGTCGCGATGCTGGGGAGGCGTCCGGCGTCTCGGGGACTCGTGGTCCTTCCGGGGCGGCTCGGCTCTTCGGCGGTGTCTCGTCCGGATGCTCTTGAATGCCC
The DNA here is from genome assembly GCF_054510855.1 of Arthrobacter rhamnosi. NCBI lineage: Bacteria > Bacillati > Actinomycetota > Actinomycetes > Micrococcales > Micrococcaceae > Arthrobacter > Arthrobacter rhamnosi. Next base: position 8,188 of record NZ_JBTNDT010000010.1, read on the forward strand.
GGTCTGCGGGGCATACCCTGCTGACGTCGATCAGATCGAGGTGGCGGCGATGGATGAGCAATCTGCAGGGACGTCATCAGCAGACCTGATGGTCGACCTGATCATCTCCCTGGACGGGTATGCCTCGGCCGAGGGGTGGCCCGGCTGGTGGGGGCTGGAGGGGCCGGAGTACCTGGCGTGGCTCGAACAGGAGGGGGAAGCGGGCTACACCTTCCTCATGGGGGCGAGGACGTATCGGCTGATGTCCGGCATGTCGGCGGCGGCGGCCGAAGGGTCGGGATTCTCCGAGGATGAAGGGGCCAGCCTGACAGGCCTCGCTGCCGTGCCCAAGGTCATCTTCTCTTCCACCCTTCAGGCGCCCCTGGCCTGGCCGAATTCGGAACTGGTCGCAGGAGACGCCGTGGAAGCCGTGACGGAGATGAAACGGACCGCGACCGGGCCCCTGAGCACGCTGGGCAGCCTCAGCCTGTGCCGATCATTGCTGACGGCGGGCCTCGTAGATCGCTTCCGGCTGGTTGTCTTCCCTGTGATCACGGGACGCACCGGGAAGGAGCGGATCTATGACGGCTACCCGGACGTCTCGCTCGAGATGGTGGACAGTAGGACTTTCGACGGCCGGCTCCAGTTGCTCGAGTACATCCCCACCGTGCTCCAACAGCCTCCGGGGTGATACTCGGAGCCGGAACTGCCTGGCGTGAAGGGGAGCACTTCTCTTCGCCCGGATCCATCAAGGCGGTGCGCCGCATGTGTGACTTAGGGTGGACGTAACCAGTGAGGGGGCTCCACATGGCATGCAACGGCTGCACGACTTCTTCGGAACTCGACTTCGATTTCAGCATGGCCTTCCAGCCGATCTATGACGCGGTGGACGATCGCGTGTGGGGGTATGAAGCGCTGGTAAGAGGCATGTCGGGCGAGGGCGCCCACGAGGTACTGTCCAAAATCTCGCCGCAGCAGAAGTACCGCTTCGACCAGGACTGTCGCGTCAAGGCGATCGAGTTGGCCGCGCACCTGTTTCCTGCGGGCGAGCATTTGAGATTGTCGATAAATTTCATGCCGAACGCGGTCTACGAACCGGCTGCCTGCCTTCGCGCGACGTTGCTCGCGGCCCGACGGTGCGACTTCCCGACGTCGTCGATCATGTTCGAGTTCACGGAGAATGAGGAGGTCACCGACACCGCCCACTTGACGAACATCATCACGGAGTACCGCAAGCACGGGTTCACCACCGCCATCGATGATTTCGGTGCCGGTCATGCGGGACTGGGGCTTCTGGTCGACTTCCAGCCCGATCTGATCAAGATCGACATGAAACTCGTCCGGGGAGTCGACACCAGCCCGGCTCGCCGGGCCGTCGTCGCCGGCATCGTGGGCATCGCCGAGGAACTCGGCATCACGGTGCTTGCAGAAGGCATCGAGACCGAGCCGGAGTTCCTGGTCCTAAAGGCGGCAGGAATCCGCCTGTTCCAGGGGTACTGGTTCGCGAAGCCGGCCTTCGAGGAACTTCCGCCGGTTCAGCTGACCGATCGGGCATCGGCAGGTGTGTGAAGGCCGATGAGGTGCTCGCCCAGCTTCTTGATTCTTGAACTGCTGCCCGGGTCGATGCCGACACCGGAGACGATGGCGCCCTGCATGAGGATCAGCCAACAGTAGGAGAAGTCCTCCGGGTTGGTCAGTCCCAGTGCCGTGGCGGCTTTCTCGACGCTCGAGCGGATGTCGTCCAGGTAGAGGAGAGCGGCAGCTCCGATGGCATGGCGCGGTCCGGTCTCGAGCAGGGCGCGGATGTAGGGGCAGCCTGCGAAGTCCGGCGCGTGGAACCATTCATCGAAGATGTCGAAGATCGCCAGCAACTGTCCCCGGGGAGTATCGGCCCGGCGCTCGCATTCAGCGGAGAGATAGCCGACAGTGAAGAGCTGCTGGCGGCGTTCGAAGAACGCCAGAACCAGATCGTCCTTCGACGGGAAGTGGTGATAGAAAGTCGCTTTGGCGACGCCGGCCGTGGCGATGATCTCGTTCACGCCGACGGCCCGGACGCCCTGCTGCAGGAAGAGGTCGTAGGACGTCGCGAGGATCCGCTCCCGTGCATCCGTGGGTGGCCGTACCGCTCCTGTAACCATGGCTTCCTCCGCTGCTGTCCTCTTCCCAATCCTAGGGGTAGACAGACTGGTCTGTCCTGCCGGTATGCTGGAACATCCCGCTGTTCCCCCAGCAGTCGGGGTTGGAGAGGCGTAATACCCGATCCCCGGTGCCGGTGGTTCAGAAATGTGCCGTCGGCACCGGCACCCCTCGAACGGGACACCTGAGTTGAATTCCGGACTGGTAAGTGAGGCACGGTTCATGGCTGCATCACGGATTGCCACTGCGAAGTTTCAGTTCGAGCGCACCGAGGAGAGCGTGCTGACGCTGCGATGGACGGAATGTGCTCGCGTAACCGTCGAGGACGTCTGGGCGCTGGTGGACTCCATGCAACTACTGGGCGCTCGTGATTGCTCTTTGCTGCTGGTCGATCTCAACAGCATGGTCACCCTGACCCGGCAGGCTCTTACCCTGCTCGCCGGGCTGAGGGACGTACCGGTCGTCGCAGCAGTTGGTCGTTCCCCAGTCGAGAGGGTGCTGATCACGCACTTCCAGGCAGTCCATTGCCCCTCATATCCCATCGAGTACTTCGAGGACCGAGCTGAGGCGCTCGCATGGTTGCACCGACAATCTACAACGCACCTGGCACTTCAAGCATGAAGACGCTACTGCCGGATGCGTCACGGATGAAAAGCCCTCCGGTCCGATACCCGGCAGCAACGGACACCATGCCGGCAACTCTCCGGCACCCGGGGAAATACCCAGGACAACACGGAAGAAGTCGGCGGAGGACGAGACGTGCTAGATGAACACGTGCAGCAGTGGACCGCGATCCAGACGATACGGGCGGCCCGTTTGAACCTCGAAGATGTCTTCATGACGTTCTTCGCTCTTGCTGGGAATGCTGACGAATTGGAGGTCGAGGGGTATCTTTCCGGCATCATGATGCTCCCGGCGCCGCAGCGCGACCTGATGGCGCAGGCCATCAATGAACTGCTCGACGGCACCGGATCCACTGCCGACGGTGCACATTACAGCGACCAGTACGCGGCGTCCCTTTCCGGGTACGGCGATTACCTTCGCCCCCTGAATCTCTCCCCGGACCATTACGACTTCAGCGCCCCACCCGCTGGGGACCATAGCACCGGCTCCGGAGCCGCTGCTTTTTGTGCCGCCCATGCCACGGATCCATCAGGGTGCGATCCTCTTCTGGATGATGTCGAGTTCTGGCGCCTGCACGCGTTGTACGAGTCGCGGTTGCTCGAGTCCGGGACGGAAGAGCGCTTCGACCGGATCACCCGGCACGCCCGGGAGCATTTCGGGGTCAGCTCGGCGTCGATCACATTGATCACGGAGGATCTGCAGGTCATCAAATCCGTCGTCGGACCCCTGGGCCAGGACCTTCCCCGGAGCCTCTCCCTGTGCGCGAGGACCATCGAGCAGGACCGTACCCTCGTCATCGCTGATGCCGGCACCGACCCTGAGTGGCGGGATCATCCCCTCGTCTCCGGTGGGCCCAGAGTCCGCTTCTACGCCGGGCACCCTGTCTGCACCGCGGAGGGCTGGCGCATCGGCACCCTCTGCCTCATGGATGATCGACCGCGGACCTTCACCGAGCATGACGCGCAGGCACTCCGGCGTTTGGCCTCGCTGGTGCAGATGCAGATGTAGGTTCACCGCGAGTCGGCACGACCAGCCACCGGATTGGACGTCCGAGATCTACCCGGGCCCAGCGCCGGGATTACTGCTACTCTCTCCGCAGGCTGTGCGAGAGAACGAGGAGGTGGTACCCGTGAACGATGGACCATGGGTGCTCCTCTCCGGGGTCACGGTCGGGCGGTAGGACGTCCGGGAGCGCCGTTCAGGAAGCACTCCCGAAAGGCACGACCATGCACTTCACTTCGAAGAACAGCCTCGACGACGGCGTCCTCGAACGCGAGTTCACCCTCGGCGAGATCACCGGCATCCTGTGGACGACGCCCGCATCCCCACCGGCCCCACTGATCCTGATTGGCCACCCGGGCGGACTCCGCAGGATGTACCCCCGGCTGGTGGCGCGAGCCCAGCGCTCCACGGCGGACGGCTTTGCCGCTGCCACCATCGAACTCCCCTGGAGCGGTGACCGGACTCCATCGGCTGACGCCGAGCAGGCTCGTGCCGATCTGCGCCGGGCATTGGCAGCAGGCGAACCGGTCGACGACATCGTCGACCGTCTGGTTCTCCCGCTGGTCGACGAAGCGGTCCCGGAATGGCAGACGACCCTGGACGCACTCCTTTCCCTGCCCGAGATCAGCGACCCGGTCGGGTACTCGGGCGGGGTGATTGCCGTCGGTATACGGCTGGCGCTGGTGGAGCCGCGGATCGCGGCCGCCGGTCTCTTCGCCGGAAGCTTTGTTCCCCGTGCCATGTTCGACGAGGCCCGTCGGATCACCATCCCGCTGCACGTCCTGCTGCAGTGGGATGACGAAGGAAACGATCGGCAGCACGCTCTGGATCTGTTCGACGCCTTCGGTTCCCAGGAGAAGACACTGCAGGCCAATCTGGGCGGGCACACCGGCGTCCCCCAGTTCGCGGGGGATGACGCGGCCAGGTTCTTCGCCCGGCATCTGGGATGATGCCGCGCCCTCTGACCAGCATGAGCGGACGGGGCTGTCCCCGATCCAGCCGCAAGGGGTGCCTAGACTGAGGCGACGAGGCAGCCAACGAGAACGGGTGGGAATGAATCACTGTGGACAGCATCTCTGCCGGGGAAGACATGCTGGCACGGATTCCCGGTCACGGAAGCTTCTTCGTGACGAGCGAGGCGGCTGCGATGGTCAGCATATTCGGCGGCCTGTTGCACTGTTACCAGGGAAACGGTGGCTGCCGGAAACAGGGCCTGTACTTCTCGCGCACGGAACCCAAGAAGGCCCTGCGCTGCATTCTCAGTGGCCCGGGCGAGGGAGGATCGCGTCGGGAGCGGCGGCCCCGCGGGCAGGATGATCTCGTGGGGGATGAAGGGATCGTCATCAGCGTCAGCCACGAATTGGCTGCGAAACTCGACGGGGCCACGCTGGACTTCGGCAGCTACAACAAGATGGAGCGCTTTGTCTGGTCGGCCCTGCCGACGGTCAAGGGACCCGCCTGCACCTGCCTCCGGTCCATCGGCCCCCCAGCGGGGAAACGATCGCCCTGCCTCGATGACCAGGGCCTCGGGCTGCGCGATCTCTGAACGCATGACATGCCGCTCCGGTCCAGTGCGTGGCGTTGCGCGTCCCTAGAACAGCGGCCAGGGCACCGCCGACATCTCACCGCTCGGAGCGGGAAACCGGCCGGCCGAGCGCAACCGGGCGCAGCGTGCGGCGAGCGCAGCGATCTCGTCCGCGGTGAGCAGGTCCGCCAGGGTTCGTCCCAGCTCACCGTTCAATTCGTCGCTGACACGATCGACGCCGTCGAGTTCCTCGGCGGTCAGCGGATCTCCCAGCCACCCCCACAGCACCGTACGCAGCTTGTGGTCACTGTGGAACGTGAGCCCATGGTCCACGCCGTGCCGGTGTCCGTCACCCATGGCAAGGATGTGGTCGCCCTTGCGGTCGGCGTTGTTGACGACGACGTCGAACACGGCCATGCGCCTCAGTGCGGGGGAGTCCTCGTGAATGAGGGCGATCATCCGTCCCGTGTCGTCCCGGCCCTCGAGGACCTGTTTCCAGCCGGTCTCCGGCACGTCATCGGTCGCGACCAGATCCACCGCGGTCTGGTCGGGGTCCGTCTCCTGCCAGAGCTGCACCATTCCCTCGCCGAACGGACCATCGCGCAACCAGGTCTGCGGCACGATGTTCCAGCCGAAGACCTCCGAGACGAGGTAGGCGGCCACTTCCCGTTCGGCGAGAGTGCCATCGGGGAAGTCCCACAGCGGTTTCTCGCCTGCTATCGGCTTGTAGACGACGGCCGCGCCGCCGATGCTGCCCAGGAACGTGGCGTTCGATGCCGTCGTGATGCGGCCGGTGAGCGTCAGCTCGGCGGTGACCAGGTCGGGCGCCGGCATCAGACCTCGGGAAGGGTGCAGATGTGCCCGTCGGCGTCGATGGGGTAGCCGCAGAGCGGGCAGATCGGACGCCCGGCGCCCACGACCTCGCGGGCGCGCTTGGCGAAGGCGCGGGCGGTGCCGACCGGCATGCGCACCCGCAGCATTTCGGCCGCGTCGGCGTCGTCGTGCAGCAATTCGTCGTCGTCTTCCTCATCGACCTCGGTGATCGGGTAGGCCTCGATGACGATCTGCGCCGTCGTCGGGTCCCACCCCAGGCTCATGACGCCGGTCCGGAACTGCTCCTGGACGGCCTCGAGCTGGTCGTTGTCGACGAGTTCGATGGGGGTGGTCCTGGGAACGCTGAAGGGGTTGCCGTCGAGGGTGATGAGCTGGTCCAGGATCTCGTCGATCTTCTCGGCGAGCTGGGCCGACTGCTGCTTCTCCATCGCGATACTCACGATCTGTTTCCCTGTGCGTACCTGCAGGTAGAACGTGCGCGCGCCCGGAACGCCGATGGTGCCGACGACGACCCGGTCAGGCCAGGCGAACTCGTGAACAGTTGTAGGCATGGGACTACTTTAGGCTCCCGAGGTCCCGCGCGCCTCGTGTCCTGCGCCACCGCCCACCGGGGCATCGTTCGAGGCGGCGCTGTTCGACAACCACGAGAGATCCCCCGCGTCGGTGTTGGTCGCGTAGACACTCGGCCGGCTCGTGCCGTAGCGCACGATCGATACGGAGGCCGGGCCCACGGTGATGCGCTGGAACAGGTCGAGGTGCATGCCGAGTGCGTCGGCGAGGATGGACTTGATGATGTCGCCGTGACTCACCGCCACCCACACAGCCCCTGGCCCGTGCTCGGCTTCGAAGGCAGCATCGTGGCGCCGGATCGCTGCCACCGACCGGGCCTGCATCCCGGCCATGGATTCACCACCGGGAAAAATGACGGCGGACGGTTGCGACTGCACCACCGGCCACAGATCCTCCGTTGCGAGCTCACTGAGCATGCGGCCCTGCCACTGGCCGTAATCGCACTCGGTGAGATCGGGATCGAGCGGCGCATACGGGGTACCGGACTGGCGGTCGAGGATGAACCGGGCGGTCTGCCGACAGCGCTCGAGGGGGCTCGACACCACGCCGACGACGGGCACCGCCGCGAGCCGGTCACCGGTCGCGGCAGCCTGGTCGCGCCCGATCTCGTCCAGGCCCACGCCGTCGGCCCGTCCGGCCAGCAGTCCGGAGGCATTCGCTGTGGTGCGGCCGTGCCGCACGAGGATTACTGTCGCCATCCGCCCAGCCTAGTCATCCGCCCGACGGCGCATCCACCTCGGAGGATGCGCCGTCGGTCAGCTCACGCCATGACAGCGCCGGCCACGTCGGGTCGAGCAGCATCACGGGAATCGATCCGGGCGCCCGTGCGTTAGGCTCTATGTATCAAGGGGAGTACTCCCGTCTGTGATCGGCCCGTCAATACGGATGCACTGAAGCATTCCGGGCCATCGGTTCCGGTTCCGACCGGGCGGAGGAGACCTTGGCGTATCTGTCCGACGCCTACCCTTGGGAGCACCCCTCATGCAGGTCACACCTCTGATCTGGTTGATCACCATCGCCGTGACGATCCTCTTCTTCGTCTACGAGTTCTTCGCGCACGTGCGCACACCCCACGAACCGACCATTGCCGAATCGGCCCGCTGGTCCGCCTTCTACATCGGCCTCGCCCTGCTGTTCGGCGTCGGCATCGGAGTGATGTCGGGCTGGACGTTCAGCGGCGAGTACTTCGCCGGCTACCTCACCGAGAAGGCCCTGTCGATCGACAACCTCTTCGTGTTCCTCATCGTGATGACGGGCTTCGCCGTCCCCAAGAAGTACCAGCAGAAGGTGCTGATGATCGGCATCATCATCGCCCTGATCCTCCGCGGCGGATTCATCGCCATCGGAGCCGGCCTGATCGAGAACTTCTCCTGGGTCTTCTACATCTTCGGCGCCCTGCTGCTCGTCCTGGCCTACAAGCAGGCATTCGGCAGCCACGACGCCAACCCCGCTGACGGCCGATTCATGCAGCTCGTCCGCCGCGTCCTTCCCGTCACGGACGAGTACCACCGGGACAGGCTCACGGTGACCAAGGGCGGCAAGCGCTTCGTCACGCCGATGCTGCTCACCATCATCGCGATCGGCTTCGTGGACCTCATCTTCGCCGTCGACTCCATCCCCGCGATCTACGGCCTGACCAGTGAGGCGTACATCGTCTTCACGGCCAACGCGTTCGCGCTGATGGGCCTGCGCCAGCTGTTCTTCCTCATCGGCGGACTGCTCGAGCGCCTGGTGTACCTGGCCCAGGGGCTCGCCGTCATCCTCGCGTTCATCGGCGTGAAGCTCGTCTTCCACGCCCTGCACGTCAACGAGCTGTCCTTCATCAACGGCGGCGAGCCCCTGCTCTGGGTGCCCGAGATCCCCATCTGGTTCTCGCTGCTCTTCATCGCCGCGACGGTCGCCGTCGCCACCGTCGCAAGCCTGCTCAAGACCAGGGGCGACGACGACGACCGCGACCAGGTGCACGGCAGGCCGGTCGAGGTGGGCTCCAAGGACCGGACCGAGGATCCCCGGCTCGACGAGACCACTAGCTCGACGGCAGGGACCGCCGAGTAGCTGCCGCACCGACAACGGCTCCCGGTCACCGGCTCCTGGTGGCCGGAGCCGGTCCGTTCCGGCTCAGGCGGCGGGAGGCCGTGCCACCAGGACTTCACCGCCGCCGTCGAGGACGATCGCACCGACGCCCGCGGGGATCAGCCAGGTACTGCCGCGGGGAGCGGACTGGCCGGCGAGGTGGATCGAGCCCTCGCTGACAACCAGTACCGCGAAGCCGGGCTCGAGGGACACGTGCCCCTCGACGGGTACGCGCTCGAGGCGGAAGAATGCGTCGGCGTCGGGCGGAAACACCGATCCGGTGGGCGGCGCCGTCCGCACGAGGTCCGGAAGCGCTTCGCGGGATACCGCCGTCCGCTGGACCGCTGTCAGGGCCACGTCGAAGCCGAGGCCCAGATGGCCGTCAGCAATGCCGTCGAGCGCGAAGTCCCGCCACTCGAGCAGGATCGAGAGGTCCTCGGGCTGCTGCAGTTCCAGCAGCAGCACGCCGGCGCCGATCGCGTGCAGCATGCCCGGCGGCACCCACACCACGTCGCCCGGTGAGACATCGACCTCGTGCAGCAGTCCGAGCAGCTCGTCGACGTCCTGCGCCTCGACGAGGGATGCCAGCTCGGCGTCACTCACGTCCCGTGTGAGGCCGAGGTGGACGGTGCCGCCCTGCAGGATGTACCAGGCCTCGGCCTTGCCGTGGCTGTGCCCGAGATGCCGGGCGGCGAAGGTGTCGTCGGGGTGGGCATGCACGGGAAGGCGCTGGCCGGCGTCGAGCAGTTTCACCAGCAGCCGGACGTCGCTGCCCCAGCGGGCCACATGCTCCGCGCCGAGCCAGTAACCGGGGTCCCGGGCCACGGCGTCGCGCAGGAGTGCGCCGTCCGCCAGCCGGGTGAGGCCGAGCTGCTCCTCATCGAAGATCGTGGTCGTCGAGCCGATCCAGTCCTCCGGCTCGAATTCGGCCGCGGCCGGCTCGTTGCGGAAGGCGGAGATGCGCGCCCCGCCACGGTAGAAGCGCTCCGGCGGCCGGTTCGAGGGCAGCCGTTCGATCATGGCTGCGGCTGCCGAATCGGCGCGTAGACAGCCAGGAAGCCGCCCACGAAGCTGTCGCCGAGCCCGATGGTGGTCGGCGACGCCGTCTCGATGCGAAAGGCCGGAACGCCCACCGCTCCCGGGATCAGCCGCTCGACGCCGTTGACCACGGCCTCGCCGCCCGTGTTGCGCGGCAGGTCCCGGGTGGCCTCGAAGTCCGCCGCCGTGAAGCCGTCACCGAGCCGGAAGCGGGTCGCTGCCATCTGCACGGCACTCTTCAGTGCCTCCCGGTGCCGCTCCGCCCCGGTCCCGAGCATGACGGCCCAGTGCTGCGTGTGCACGAGGAGCGCCGGCACCGGGATGAGCCGGTGGACCTCCCGGAGCGCGGCGGCGACGTCGGCGGGATCCAGCAGATCGACGGGCCGCGCCACGTACTCCTGCAGCTCGTCCTCATTCATGCCGTACACGTGGATGCGCGGCAGCAGGTGCGCCCAGATCCGCTCAGCGAACCTCCGCACGTAAAAGCCCGCATCCTCGTAGTACACGAGCGCGGCGGACGGGAGGTGGTCCATCGCCGCTTCGAGCTCGGTGAGGCGCCGCTCCAGGAGGCCCTCGTCCTGCATGGTGTTGAAGCCCGAGATCAGCAGTGCCGCGGCGTCGTCGAGCGCGTCACCCAGTTCCGGCGCGATCGCCATGCTGCGGTTCGGCGGATCGTTCGCGAAGATCAGTCGGTTCGACGACGGCGACACGATCTCGCCGTCGTCGAGCCGGATGGTCGTCCCGGCCGGGTACTGCACGATCAGGTGCGGATCGAGGGTGTCCTCGGTCGCAGAACTGACGTAGGACATCGATGCCGGCAGAAGCCGGCGCACGTTGTCGTCGATGCTCACGAGGTGCTGGACGCTCGGGATGCCGAGCCGGTCCAGGGCGATCCCCGCCCGCACGCCGGTCCCACCGAGGGTGATCCGAGTGGTGAAGCGGTCCGCGAACTGCTTGACCACCTCCGAGGACTCGACAAAGCGCTCGCCGCCGGCGCCGTCCCTGACGAAGTCGAGGATGGTCACCACCAGCGAGCGCTCGTCGACGATCGGTGTCCTGGTGGTGAGTTCCGCCCGCCGGATGCCGAACCGCAAGGCCAGCGATTCGACGACCGACGCGTCCCAGTGCACCTCGTAGTCGACGGTCCCGCCGAGCCCGAGCACGAGCGTGGTTCCCATGGCACCGATTCCCTTTCCCTCAGCCGTCACGTGTTCTCAGTACAGTTTGGCCTTCCCGTCCGCGCCGAACAGCTCGATCTTCTCCGCAGCAGTGACCTTCAGGGCGGCGATGGCCCCGGGCTGGATGGCGTTCGGCTCGCGCAGGCGTTCGTCGGTCCCGAGGATCTTCCGCATGGCGTTGTGGTAGGAGACCTTGATGTCACTCGAGATGTTGATCTTGTTGATGCCCAGGCTCACCGCGCGTGCCAGCTCGCTGTCGGGGTTCGCCGAGCCGCCGTGCAGCACGAGGGGGATGCGGACGGCGGCCTTGATCTCCTCGAGGAGGTCGTGGCGCAGCTCCGGGTTCTTCTCCGCCGGGTACAGGCCGTGCGAGGTGCCGATGGCGATCGCCAGGCTGTCCACGCCGGTCTCCTTGACGAAGCGGACGGCGTCGTCGGTGTTGGTGTAGATGATCTCCGCGGCACCGGACTCCCCGTAGCTGTCATTGGCGCCGATGGTGCCGAGCTCACCCTCCACCTGGATGCCGACGGCGTGTGCCGCCTCGACGACCTTGCGGGTCAGCGCGACGTTCTCGTCGAAGGGCAGCAGGGACGCGTCGATCATGACCGACGTGAAGCCGGCCTGGATGGCGGTGATCATCTGCTCGAACGTCCCACCGTGGTCCCAGTGGATGGCGACGGGGACGCTCGAGCGGTGGGCGCGGCTGCGCATCGCGGCGACCAGGTCGGTGGTGATGTGGGAGACCTCGTCCGGGTGGATGGCGATGATGACCGGAGCCTCCTTCTCCTCGCTGATGTCCATGACGCCGTTGAACATCGCCCAGTCGCTGATGTTGAAGGCGGGAATGGCGAAGTTGTGTTCGTTGGCGACGTCGAGGATGGACTTACCGGTGTACAGCACTGTGATTCTCCTTGATAGATGACGTACGAGAGGTGGATCGAGGGGGAGCGAGGGTCAGTTCTTGACGGAGCCGGCGGTGAGGCCGCTGATGAAGAAGCGCTGGAGGACCAGAAAGAGGATCAGCACGGGGATGGACCCGAGGATGCTCATCGCCATGATCTGGTTCCACTCGTACGAGTGCTGCCCCATGAGGAGCTGGATGCCGATCGGCACCGTGCGCATCTCGGTGGTCCTCGTCAGGGTCAAAGCGAAGAGGTACTCGTTCCAGGCGATCATGAAGGTGTAGATGCCCACGGACACGATGCCGGGGACCGAGATGGGCACGAGCACACGCCACAGCGCGGTGAGCGACCCGGCGCCGTCCACCCGCACGGCCTCGTCCAGTTCGCGGGGCAGGGTGTTCATGTAGCCGGTCATCATGATGATCGCGTAGGGCAGCGTGAAGACCATGTACGTGAGGATGAGCCCCGGGTAGGTGTTGTAGAGGCCGAGGCCTACCACCAGACCGAAGTACGGTATGAGCAGGGTGATGGGCGGGACAGCCTGGACGCTGATGATGACGACGTTCAGGACCCGCTTGCCGCGGAACTGGAACCGGCTGAACGCGTAGGCGGCGTGGATCGCGACCAGCAACGTCAGGATGGTGACCGCGCCTGCCACGAGGTAGCTGTTGAAGAAGAACCGCAGCGTCTCGGAGTTCGTCAGGATCGCGGCATAGGCGTCGAACGAGAACGAGTTCGTGATGAGCCTGGGCGGCAGTTCGAAGATCTCGGTGTTGGACTTGAACGAGCTGGACAGCATCCAGAGAACGGGTCCTGCGGCGAACACGGCCCCCAGGACCAGGCCCGCCAGGACGCCGGACTTCGCCAGGAGGGTGCGGCGTTGCGTGGTCATCGCCATGTCAATCCCTTGCTTTCTGGTGGCGGACGTAGAGGACAGCCAGCACCAGCGACATCAGCAGGATCAGTACCGCGGCGGTCGCGGCAAGGGAGAAGTCGTAGTTGGCGAAGGCGAGCTTGTAGGTGTAGGTGCTGAGCATCTCGGTGACGTCGATCGGCCCGCCGCCCGTGGTCAGCCAGATCAGCGCGAACTGCTGGGAGGTCCAGATGAGGTCGAGCAGCAGGAGGCTGATGATGATGGGTCGGAGTTGGGGGATGGTCACGTTCCAGAAGCGCTGCACCTGGCTGGCGCCGTCGATGCTCGCAGCCTCGTGGAGGTCCTGCGGGATACCCTGGAGGCCCGCCAGGAGGCTGACCATGAAGAACGGGTAGCCGGCCCAGATGTTGATGAAGGTCACCGTGCCGAGCGCGAGCTGCGGATCGGCGAGCCACTCCACGTCCGTGCTCAGCAGGAAGTTCACGATCCCGTTGGGTGAGAGGAGCATGCGCCACAGCACGGCGATGACGGCCGCGGTGAACAGCCATGGCAGGACGTACAGGGCGCGGAACACGGCCCGGGACGTCACGCTGATCAGCGGGCTGTTCAGCAGCATCGCGAAGGTGAGGCCGAGGACCAGGTGGACGGCGACGCTGACGGTGGAGAAGAAGAACGTGTTGCCGGTCGCCTTCCAGAACGCCGGATCCGTCAGCACGGTGACGTAGTTGGCCGTCCCGGTGAACTCGGAGGACTTCTTCAGGATCACGTTGTCCTGGAAGGAGTAGCCGATCACCATCACGATCGGCACGATCATGAGGACGAACAACAGGATCAGGGTGGGGGCGAGGAATCCGTAGGACTCGCCGGCGCGGCGCAGCTGGCGGCGCTTCCGGGGCGGTGCCCCCTGGAGGGTCTCGGGGTCGGGCGGGGTGAACGTGCGGAGGCTCATGGGGGTGACCTTTGTGGGGGATCGGGCACCGCGGGGGGACAGCGGTGCCCGATCCGGTGCGGGGGGAGGACCTAGAACTCGCCTTCCCACTCCGTCTGCGCCTTCTGGAGCGCTTCGGAGAGGGACTGCTGGCCGTCGAAGGCGGACTGCAGCTGGGCACCGAGCTGGCGCATCAGTTCCTCTGCGACGGGAAGGCCGACGAACTCGTTGGCCGGGTAGCCCGCCTGGTAGATGTCGAAGGCCTCCTTGAACAGGTCGTCGTCCTCGACGAAGGCGGGGACGGACTCGGTGTTACCGGGGAAGGCGTTGGCCATGGTCGAGAGCTCGGAGTTCGTCTCCTCACTCATCAGGAAGGAGACCAGCTTGGCGGCGGCGTCCTTGTTCTCGGAGTTCTCGGCGACGCCGATTCCCCAGGAGGCGTAGGGGATGCCGCGCTCGCCGGTGTAGCCATCCTCAGCGGGGACCGCGGAGATGGAGAACTTGAGGTCCGGGTTGGTCTCGCGGATCAGGTTGATGTGCGCGAGGGAGTCGATCATCATGCCGACGCGGCCGTTGGTGAACTCCTCCACCTTGTCCTGTTCCTTCATGGTGAAGCTGCCCGGGGCGATCACACCGTCATCCCACATGCCGCCGATGAACTCGACGGCGGAGGTGACGTCCTCGTTCGTGAGGTCCGGCTTGCCGTCCTTGAGCATGGTGCCGCCCGAGGCCCAGGCCCAGGACATGACATCGTTCTGCACACCGTTCGGCGCCTCGAGGGAGAGGGGGAGGACCCAGCCGGAGGCGTCGCCGTCGAGGTCGGAGACCTTCTTGGCGGCATCGGCGAACTCGCTGCGGGTCTCCGGGGGAGCGGTCACGCCGGCCTGCGACAGCAGGTCGTCATTCGTGAACATGGGATAGACGAAGTTCACGACCGGGACCATGTAGGTCTTGTCCTCGACCTTGACCTGGCTGACGAGCTGGCTGTCGTCGAAGCCGGCGCCCTCCAGCAGCGGACCGAGGTCGGCGATGACGCCCTGCTCGGCGAAGTCGCTCACCCAGGCGCCGTCGAGGCCAACGACGTCCGGCATGGTGCCCGACGCCGCACCGGCGAACAGCTGCTCCTTGGTGGAGGCGTAGGGCCCGCTGACGAGGTCCACGGTGATCCCGGGGTTCTCCTCTTCGAATGTATCGATCAGTGCGCGGAACTCGCCGTCGGGAAGTTCGGGCTCCCACCACTGTGCGAACTCGATGGTGACATCACCGCCGGCCTCCTCCGTACCAGACCCGCCCGAACCGCAGCCGGTGAGAGCGACGATCGAGACTGCGGTGGTTGCGATGCCGGTGAGCAGGGTTGCGCGGGAACGCATGCGCCGATGGGACATCAGGTCTCCTCGTTGAGATGGTGCGATATTTCGCTTGATTATGCGTTTTCTTGCTGCTTTCACCACGAGTGTGCGCCCTATCACAGCATTGCGTCAAGGGTTTCCGGGGTAAAACCGCGTAAAGCGGCAACAGCATCGGTCAAAAGCGAGGCTAGGCCGCAAGATTTTGCAGTTTCCTGCCGTTTCTGCGGCCCGCGCGAAGTCTGTGTGTTACAGATGAGGGCATGACATCGCAAGAACTGCAGCACGTCCGCCAGCTCCCCGCCGGGCGGAAGGCCGACCTTGCCGCCTATGTGGACGAGGTGGGGCGCGTGACGGTGGCCGACCTCGCCGCACACTTCAAGGTGTCGATCGACACGATCCGCCGCGACCTCGATCAGCTGGATCGCGAGAACATCCTCATCCGGACGCACGGGGGTGCAGTCAGCACCAGTGAGCGAGCCGGCCGGGACCGCGAGATCGACGTCCGGCTCAGCATGCAGACGGCGGAGAAGGAGGCGATCGCCCAACTCGCCGTGGGCCTGGTGACCGACGGCTCCGTCCTCATGATCAACGCGGGGACCACCAGCCTTGCCGTCGCGCGGGCGCTGCGGAACCACCGCAACCTGACGATCGCCACCAACAACCTCCGCATCCCGGCGGAGATCTCGCCGGTGGTGTTCCGTGACCTCTACATGTTCGGCGGGGCCGTGCGCACCCTCACCCAGGCGACGACGGGCCCCGTGACGCTCGGGATGAGCGGGAGCACACCCGAGGTGGACATTCGCTGCGACATGGCGCTCATCGCCGTCGGTGCCGTGGACGCATCAGGCTGTTCGACGTCGAACCTGGGCGATGCCGCCATGATGGCGGAAATGATCAGCCGGGCCGAGCGCACCGCCATCCTCGCCGACTCCACGAAGCTCGACCGGCGGCTGTTCGCGCAGATCGTTCCGCTGGAGGGCGCTGACTACCTGGTTACCGACAGGGCGCCGTCGACGGAGCTGGCCGCGGCGCTCGACGCCGCCGGAGTCACCGTGCTGGTACCCGAGGGGAACTAGGGAGCCGCCGGCGCCGTCGATGAGCGGACCACCAGCTGCGTGGCCAGTTCGACACGGGTGCCGTCCGGCTTCTCGCCGTCCATCTCGCGGAGCAGCGCCCGGACGGCCGTCCGGCCCATCTCCCGCAGGGGCTGCGCAACGGTGGTGAGCTGCGGTGAGGTCTGTTCACTGATGTAGGTCCCGTCGAAGCCCACCACGCTCAATTCCCCGGGCACCGAGATGCCCAGTGCGTGCGCCTCGGCGAGCACGCCCACGGCGATGCTGTCGGAGGCCGCGAAGATGGCCTGCGGTGGGTGGTCCAGGGTGAGGAGCTGGACCAGGCTGCGCCGCCCCGTCTCCGAGTCGAAGTTGCCCGCCAGGACGTAGTCCTCCGAGATCAGGATGCCGCGTTCGAGGAGGGCGGCGACATAGCCGTGCTCACGGTCCTGGCTGCATTCTGCGCTGGCAGGTCCACCGATGAATGCGATGCGGGTATGGCCGAGGCCCAGCAGATGCTCCGTCGCGGCTTTCCCTCCGGCCCAGTTCGTCGCACCCACGCTCGCCACACCCGGCCCGGGAGGATTGATGGGGTCGATGAGCACCACGGCGATGCCTCGCTTCTTCACTTCCTTGATCTCGCGTGGAGACCACCGGGACGTGACGAGGAGCAGGCCACGGCGGCCTGACGCCTGCATCTTCTCGGCCCGCTCACCGGCAGGAAGATGCGTGAGACCCGTCTTGGACAGGACGACCTCGGCGCCGTGCAGCTCCGCGCACTCGAGGATCCCGTCCATCACCTCCGAGTAGTACGCGGTCGCCACGCTGTCCACGGCGACGTCGATCAGCGTGGACGCCGGAGGCGCAAGGGCGAGGCGCTGACCGGGCGGCTGATACTCGGACGTCCGGAGTGCTTCCAGGACACGCTTCCTGGTGGCCGGGGCAACATCCTCCCGACCGTTGATCACCTTCGACACCGTCGGAGTGGACACTCCGGCAAGAGCTGCGACGGACGCCAGCGTGGCCCTCGTTCGAACTTCAGTTTCCGACAATGTTTCGAAATCCTCTCCGGGATGGGCCTGCCCCCATCCTGCCCGAGCCCGGCGGAAGAGTCGAGGGGTGCGGAAGCAGGTCCGCGGAATTGCTGCCGGAGAGGGCATTGACCGATCGGTGTGACGCAGGTAACTTTACGCTTGTTAGTTTGTTGTTATCGAAAACATTTCGAATCTCTTCCGCAGCGTGGCGGTCAGCGACCGCATACCCGCGGAGTTGACCTGCCCATCTCAGCCGGCACTGGTGCCTCGAGCTGAGTCGACTTACGGAAGAACTGATGAAGATGCGAACAACCACCTCCCTGATCTCGGCGGTCTCCGCCATCACCCTGGCCCTCAGCCTCTCCGCCTGCGGCTCCAGCGGCCCCCAGGACCCTGCTGCAGACTCCGCGTCCCCGACGATGTGGGCACTGACCGGCAGCAGCGAGAAGATCTTTCGCTCGTCCGTCGAGACGTGGAACGAGGAGCACGCGGACGACAAGATCAACCAGGAATTCTTCGCGAACGATGCCTACAAGACCAAGGTCCGCACCGCCGTCGGAGCCGGTGAGGGACCCACGTTCATCTACGGCTGGGGCGGCGGCGTGCTGAAGTCCTACGTCGACGCCGGCCACGTCAGCGAACTGGACGAGTTCCTGGCCGAGAACCCCGAGGTGAAGGACCGCTACATCCCCTCGGTGCTCGAGAACGGTGTGATCGACGGCAAGACCTACGCCCTGCCCAACAACAACATGCAGCCAATCGTCCTGTACTACAACAAGGAGGTCTTCGAGAAGATCGGCGCCGAGCCTCCCAAGACGTGGGACGACCTGATGGCACTGGTCCCCAAGTTCAACGACGCGGGAATCGCACCCTTCTCCCTGGCCGGTCAGTCCAAGTGGCCGAACCTGATGTGGCTGGAATACCTCGTGGACCGCGTCGGCGGCCCCGAGGTCTTCCAGGCTATCCTGGACGGCAAGGAGAACGCCTGGTCCGACCCCGCCGTGATCGAGGCCCTCACGATGATCCAGGACCTGGTCGACGCCGGCGGATTCGTCAACGGCTTCTCCTCCATTGCCGCTGACGCCGGAGCGGACAGCGCCCTCCTGTACACCGACAAGGCAGCGATGATGCTCCACGGCGGCTGGGTCTACCAGAACCTGAAGAACGACGCCCCGGAGTTCGTCGAGTCGGGAGAGGTCGGCTTCACCACCTTCCCCTCGGTCGAAGGCGGGGAGGGCGATCCCGCCAACATCGTGGGCAACCCGGCGAACATGTGGTCCCTCTCCTCGACGGCATCGGACGAGCAGAAGGAGTCCGCCCTGAACTACCTCAAGGACGGGCTGTTCAGCGAGGAGTACACCCAGGCCATGATCGATTCCGGCGCGGTCCCCGCGGTCAACGGCATCGAGGACCAGCTGGCAGCCTCCGATGACAAGGACTTCGTCCAGTTCGTCTACGGGCTGGCGCAGGATGCCCCGAGCTTCCAGCTCTCCTGGGACCAGGCACTGAGCCCCGCCCAGGGCGACGCCATGCTCGCGAACCTCGATCAGATCTTCATCGGCGAGATCACGCCGGAAGAGTTCGCCGAGAACATGAACGCAACCCTGGGCAAATGAGCACCCTGCTGAAGCCGAAACCCGCGATGAAGGTGCGGGGTGCGCGGGCCGAAGGGCCCTCGGCGTGGATGGTCGTCCCGGCGCTGGTCTTCTTCGTGACCTTCGCCGTCGTGCCCCTGCTCGGCGTGCTGTTCCTCAGCTTCACCCACTGGAACGGGCTGGGCGCGATCACCTGGGCCGGCCTGGAGAGCTGGCGCACCGCCCTCACGGACTCGGTGACGCTGAACGCCCTGATCGTCACGCTGAAGATCATGGTCTACTCGCTCGTGGTGCAGGTCCCGATCAGCCTCCTCCTGGGGGTGTTCACGGCGGGCAACCAGCGCTACCGGGCAGTGCTCGCCGTCCTGTACTTCGTCCCGCTCCTGCTCTCATCGGCGGCCGTGGCGATCGCGTTCAAGGCGCTGCTGGACCCCAACTTCGGGATGGGGCCGGGCCTGCACATCCCGGTCCTCGCCCAGAACTGGCTCGGCAGCGCCGACCTGGTGCTGTTCGTGGTCATCTTCGTCATCGCCTGGCAGTTCGTCCCTTTCCACACGCTCATCTACCAGGGCGGCGTGCGCCAGATCCCGGCCTCCTTCTACGAAGCGGCCCAGATCGACGGGGCCGGACGGATCCAGCAGTTCTTCCACATCACGCTGCCCCAGCTGAAATACACCATCATCACCTCGTCCACCCTCATGGTCCTGGGATCGCTGGCGTACTTCGACCTGATCTTCGTCCTCACGGCCGGCGGCCCGGGGTATGCGACCCGGCTCCTCCCGCTGCACATGTACCTCACGGGGTTCCGGGCCAATGACATGGGAGCAGCGAGCGCCCTCGGCGTGATCCTCGTGGTCATCGGCCTGGGTCTCGCCCTGGTGCTGCAGCGGCTCGGCGGCAACAGCCGCAGCGCAAGCCAACTGGAAGGAGCGTAGTCATGGCACTGGCAACCGACGCGGCGCAGGGGACCGCAACGCGAGTGAAGCAGCGCTCCCAGGGGAAGCGGTTGGGCAGGAGTACGCCCAACCTCCTGGGCGGGCTCGGCGGGTGGGTGTGGCTTGCCCTGATCATCCTGCCCGTCTACTACGTGGTCATCACGAGCCTGAAGAACCAGGCGGGGTTCTTCGGGTCGAACCCGCTGGCGCCGTCCACCTCACCGACCCTGGTCAACTACCGGACGGTCCTCGAGGCGAACTTCGTCCGCTACTTCCTGAACAGCGTGATCGTGACGCTGGGAAGCGTCATTCCCGCCGTCGTCGTGTCCTTCATGGCCGCGTATGCGGTGGTGAGGGGGAGCGGGCGCATCATCGGCTCCGCGCACACGCTGTTCCTGATGGGACTCGCCATCCCGCTGCAGGCGACGATCATCCCCATCTACTTCATGATCACGAAAGCGCACCTCTACGACACCCTGCTGGCGCTGATCCTGCCGTCGATCGCCTTCGCCATCCCCATCTCGGTGCTGATCCTGTCGAACTTCCTCCGGGACGTTCCGCGGGAGCTCTTCGAATCCATGAGGCTCGACGGCTGCTCGGAGTTCACGATGATGTGGCGCCTGGCCCTGCCGCTGGTCCGTCCTGCGGTCGTCACCATCGCCATCTACAACGCACTCCACGTCTGGAACGGCTTCCTCTTCCCGCTGATCCTGACCCAGAGCCCCGACAAGCGGGTCCTGCCCCTCTCGCTCTGGGCCTTCCAGGACGAGTTCACCGTGAACATCCCGGCGGTCCTCGCCGCCGTCGTGCTCTCCACACTCCCGCTGGTCGTCCTCTACGTGCTGGCCCGTCGCCAGCTCGTGAGCGGACTGACCGCCGGATTCAACAAGTAGACCGAAAGGAACCTGCAGCCTGATGACTTCCACGCAGCAGAACGCGCTGAGGGTCGGCATGGTCGGCTACGCCTTCATGGGCGCGATGCACTCCCACGCCTGGCGCACCGCGCCACGCTTCTTCGACCTCCCGCTCCAGCCCGAACTCGCGGTCCTCGCCGGCCGCGACCAGGCGGCCGTGAAGACCGCGGCCGGGAAGCTGGGCTGGCGAGACACCGAGACGGACTGGCGGGCTCTGGTGGAGCGCGACGACGTCGACCTGATCGACATCTGCACCCCCGGGGACACGCACGCCGACATCGCCATCGCAGCCCTCGAAGCCGGCAAGCACGTGCTCTGCGAGAAACCGCTCGCCAATTCGGTCGAGGAGGCGGAACGCATGACGGCGGCCGCCCGGGCCGCCGAGGCGAACGGGGTCTTCGCGATGTGCGGGTTCTCCTACCGCCGCACGCCCGCCCTGACCCTCGCCCGCCGGCTCGTCGAGCAGGGGAGGCTGGGGACGATCCGGCACATCCGGGCGCAGTACCTCCAGGACTGGCTGACGGACGAGAACGCCCCGATGACCTGGCGCCTGGACAAAAGCAAGTCGGGGTCGGGCGCCCTCGGGGACATCGGAGCGCACAGCATCGACGCAGCGCAGTACGTGACCGGGCTGCCGATCCAGGGAGTCTCCGGTCTCCTCACCACCTTCGTGCACGAACGCCCCCTCGGAGGAACCCGGGTGGGCCTCGGCGGCTCGGGCGCCAGCGACGGCGGGACCGGCACGGTCACGGTCGACGACGCCGCGATCTTCAGTGCGCGCTTCGAGGGAGGAGCGATCGGCGTCTTCGAAGCCACCCGCTTCGCGACCGGCAGGAAGAACAACATGCGCCTGGAGGTCAACGGCAGCCTCGGCTCGCTGGCCTTCGACTTCGAGAACATGAACTCCCTGGAGTTCTACGACGCCACGCAGCCTCCCGAGACCGCGGGATTCAGCACCATCAACGTCACCGATTCCGTGCACCCCTACACCGGCAACTGGTGGCCGGCCGGGCACGGCCTCGGGTACGAGCACGGCTTCACGCACCAGGTCGTGGACCTGGTGCAGGCGATCGCGGACGGCACCACGCCGTCGCCGTCCTTCGACGAGGCCCTGCGGGTCCAGAAGGTCCTGCACGCCATCGAGCAGTCCGCCGCGACCGAATCGGGGTGGCAGCATGTCTGAGGCCTTCGCGACCGGAGGTGCCACCCCACGCCCGGTGACCCTGTTCACCGGGCAGTGGGCCGACCTGCCGTTCGAGGACGTGGCGAGGATGGCCGGCGAGTGGGGATTCGACGGCCTCGAGATCGCCTGCTGGGGAGACCACCTGGACCCGGTGAGGGCCGCGCAGGACGACGACTACGTCCAGGATCGGCTCCGGATCCTCAAGGAGAACAACCTCACGGTCGACGCGATCGCCATCCACCTCACCGGGCAGGCCGTGTGCGACGACCCGATCGACGAACGCCACCAGGACATCCTCACCCCCGAGGTCTGGGGGGACGGTGATCCCGAGGGGGTCCGCCGGCGGGCCGCCGACGTCGTCAAGGACACCGCCCGGGCAGCAGCCCGGCTCGGAGCGTCGGTCGTCACGGGATTCACCGGTTCGTCCGTCTGGAAGTACGTCGCGATGTTCCCTCCGGCGTCCGAGCAGATGATCGCCCGCGGCTACGAGGACTTCGCGGCCCGGTGGAATCCCATCATGGACGTGTTCGACGCCGAGGGGGTCCGCTTCGCGCTCGAGGTGCATCCCTCCGAGGTCGCCTACGACTACTGGACCACGCAGCGCACCCTGGAGGTCATGCGGGACCGCCCCGGCTTCGGGATCAACTTCGACCCCTCGCACTTCATCTGGCAGGACCTGGATCCGGTGATGTTCCTGCAGGATTTCGCACCGCACATCTTCCACGTCCACGTGAAGGAATCCGTCCGGCAACTGAACGGCCGCAACGGCCGCCTCGGGTCGCACCTGCCGTGGGGCGACCCGCGGCGGGGCTGGGACTTCGTCACGGCCGGCCACGGGGACGTCCCGTGGAAGCCGATCTTCCGCATGCTCAACTCGATCGGCTACCAGGGGCCCACCAGCATCGAATGGGAGGACGCCGGGATGGACCGGCTCGTCGGCGCACCGCAGGCCCTGGCCCTCGTGCGGGACCTGGCCACCATCGCGCCGTCCGCGGCGTCCTTCGACGCCGCCTTTTCCCGCCAATCCACCACGAAAGAGACACCATGACCAGCAAGGAAGCACTCGTCGTCCGCGGCGGATGGGACGGTCACCAGCCCGTCGAGGCCACGGACCGCTTTCTCCCGTTCCTCCGGGACAACGGGTACAGCGTCCGGATCGAGGAGTCACCGAAGATCTATGCGGACGCCGACTACATGGCGACCGTCAGCCTGATCCTCCAGTGCAACACGATGAACACCATCGAGAAGGACGAATTCGCCGGTCTCCGTGCAGCGATCGAGGCGGGGACCGGGTTGGCGGGCTGGCACGGCGGGATCGCCGACTCGTACCGCAACGAATCCGATTACCTCCACCTCATCGGCGGGCAGTTCGCCTGCCATCCGGGCAAGCACCCGGACGAGAGGATCGGGGAACAGTCCGACAACTACGTGCCGTACCGGGTGAACATGCTCCCGGCTGCGGCGGATCACCCGATCACCCGCGGCATCGGGGACTTCGACCTCGTGACCGAACAGTACTGGGTGCTCGCGGACGACTACATCGACGTGCTCGCGACGACCACCCAGGCCGCCCGCGCCTGGGACCCCTGGAACCGTCCGGTGACGTCCCCCGCCATCTGGACCCGCCAGTGGGGCAAGGGCCGCATCTTCGTGGCGACCCCCGGCCACCACGTCGAGATCCTCGACGACCCGAATGTCAGAACCATCATCGAAAGGGGTTTGCTGTGGGCGAGCCGTTGAACGTCGGAATCATCGGCTGCGGAGCGATCGTAGCCCAGTACCTGAAAACCCTGCCGTCGCTGCCGTCCGTCAGCCTCCGGGCGGTCGCCGACCTCGACTTCAGCCGCGCCGAGGCCGTCGCGGCATCCCAGGAGGGCGTGCGGGCCCTGACCGTCGATGAACTTCTGGCCGACCCTGAGATCGACACCGTCCTGAACCTCACCATCCCTGCCGCACACGCCGACGTGGCCACCCGTGCGATCGCCGCCGGGAAGCACGTCTACGGAGAGAAGCCCCTGGCCGCGAACACGAGCCAGGCCCGGAAGGTCCTCGCGCTCGCGGACGAAGCCGGAGTCCGCGTCGGGTGTGCCCCCGACACGGTGCTCGGCACCGGGATCCAGACGGCGCGCCACGCCATCGACAGCGGGATGATCGGCCGGCCCATCTCGGCCACCGCCACGATGGTCACGCCAGGGCATGAACGCTGGCACCCCAACCCGGACTTCTACTACGTGCCCGGCGGCGGACCCCTCCTGGACATGGGCCCGTACTACGTGACGGCGCTGGTCACCCTGCTGGGCCCCGTCACCTCCGTCATCGGTGCCGCGAGCCACACCCGGAAGGAGCGCACCATCGGCGGAGGCCCGAGGGCCGACGAGACGATTCCCGTCTCCATCGACACCCATGTCACGGGCGTGCTCGTCCACGAATCAGGGGCGCTCTCCACACTGGTGATGAGCTTCGACGCCGTGCAGACCCGTTCCTCCAACATCGAGATCCACGGTGAGCAGGCGAGCCTGACCGTCCCCGACCCGAACTACTTCGACGGCGAGGTGTCGATCTGCACCCTGGCGAACAGGGAGAACGATAGGGAGGTCGGGTGGGAGGTCATCCCCACCAGCGCAGGCTACATCGGGGCGGGCAGGGGCTACGGGCTGGCGGACATGGCGCTCACCCCCGCCGGCGATCAGCACCGCGCCAGCGGGCAGCTCGCCTACCACGTGCTCGATGTCATGGAGTCGCTCCTGCGGTCAGCAGCGGACGGTAGCTCGGTACCGGTGCTCAGCACGGCGGAACGGCCGGCGGCGGTCGCGCTCACGTCGCTGTCGGAGCCGGTGTCGTCCCTCGCCACCTAGGCAGCGGCGACCTCACCGACCGGCCGCGCCTCCGCGCGGCCGGTCGGTAGTCCTGGTCATGCCGGTCCGCACTGGCCGTCAGCAGTGTGCCAGAACGGGGCATTCCTGACGTTCGCGATGGTCGATGTCCGCGTCATCGCCTACTCCATCAGCGAACGGAAGCACGGGAAGCGTTCGGTTCTGGGTTTCGTCGTCTCCCAGCACGACCCCCATCCCGCTGCGCCTCGCGGGGCTGACCCTGGGAATCATCTATTTCGCCGCCCTCACCAAGGTTCCGCCAAACGGAGCTCCCCCGGGACGATCTCTTCGTCCCGGGGGAGTTTTCACGTGTGGAACCGGGTGGGGCGGAATTTCGCCGGCGCTGGTGTGCCGGCCTCAGGTCCCGCAGTACGTCGTGTACGAGCCGAAGTCGTCCGGTGCTCCCGCAGCGTAGCGCTCCAGGCCGGGTCGCTCGTCGAAGGGTGCGCGGACGACGTCGACGAGCCGGTCCAGCGGTTCGAGGTCGCCGGCCGTCGCGGCTGCGAGCGCCTCCTCGACGAGGTGGTTCCTCGGGATGTAGACGGGGTTGACGCGGTCCATGGCGTCGGCATCGGGGGCGAGCGGCAGCCACCGGGCCGTCCAGGCATCGAAGGCGGCGACGTCGAGCACCTTGTCGCGAGCCGGCCGCACGTCACCGCGGACCACGGAGCTGAGGCCCCGGAAGAAGGACGTGTAGTCGACGTGGTTCTCCTGCAGGAGGGTGAGCACGTCGTTGGCGAGGGGCGACGCCACGTCGTCGGCGGTGTCCTCCGGCAGTCCCAGCTTGGCCTTCATCCCGGTGAGCCACGCGCCGCTGTACCGGGGGCGGAAGGTCTCGAGCACGCCGACGGCGAGTGCGACCGCCTGCTCCTGGTCGTCGTGGAGAAGCGGCAGCAGGGTCTCCGCGAGGCGTGCGAGGTTCCACTCCGCGATGAGTGGCTGGTTGGCATAGGCGTAGCGTCCGCCGTGGTCGATGGAGCTGTAGACGCTGGAGTAGTCGAAGACGTCCATGAAGGCGCAGGGTCCGTAGTCGATGGTCTCGCCCGAGATGGTCATGTTGTCGGTGTTCATCACCCCGTGGATGAACCCCACGAGCATCCATTGCGCTACAAGCGAGGCCTGCGCTGACACGACCGACTCGAACAGGGCGAGGTAGGGGCGCTCGGCGGCGGCGGCCTCGGGGTAGTGCCGGCTGATGGCGTGATCGGCGAGGCGCCTGAGGAGGTCCTGGTTGCCGGTGGCCGCCGCGTACTGGAAGCTGCCCACGCGCAGGTGGCTGCTCGCGACGCGCGTCAGGACGGCACCGGGCAGCATCGTCTCGCGGCGCACGGCGCGCCCGGTCGCGACGACGGCGAGGGAGCGCGTCGTCGGTATCCCGAGCGCCTGCATGGCCTCGCTGAGGATGTACTCGCGGAGCATCGGCCCGACGGCGGCGAGCCCGTCTCCGCCGCGTGCGAAGGGCGTGCGGCCCGAGCCCTTGAGGTGGATGTCGCGCAGGCGCCCCTGGGTGTCGGTGATCTCGCCGAGGAGGAGTGCGCGCCCGTCGCCGAGCCTCGGGTTGAAGCTCCCGAACTGGTGCCCGGAGTAGGCCTGGGCCACCGGCGTCGCGCCGTCCGGCACCGAGGTGCCGATCAGCAGGGCGAGGCCCTCAGGGGACCGGAGGAACCCGGGATCGACGCCGAGTTCCGCGGCGAGCTGGTCGTTGAGGGCGAGCAGCTGCGGCTCGGGAGCCTCGTCCGCCTGCCACGCGACCGCCATCTCCGGCAGTTCCCGTGCGAAGCGACCGTCGAAAGTGACCCTGGAATCTGTAGGCACGCTCATCTCTCCACCGTACGCCCGGCGGCTGCGGCATTGGCACGGCCCGGGCCGTGCATGACGCGCTTGCGCAATGCCTGGTTGGCCGACTCGCGGCGGTCACCCTAGGATGGCCGACATCAGGCGCCGCCTTCCGGCTGGCACGGGTGGTCCAGGGATAAGGGTCCAATGGTGAACGGCGATGACGCGGCACGACTGGCGGAGAGGGTGCTGCAGGAGGCGGCAGGTGCGCGCGTCATCTGGGACTTCGACGGCGTCGTCGGGCATACCGAACCGCTGCACGAGGCCAGCTACCGGGACCTGGCGGAACGCCGGAGCTACCGTTTCGGCCCCGATTTCTTCGGCAACCTCGTGGGGCACACCGAGCAGTGGATCTGGGAGCGTGTGATCTCCGAAGGATTCCCTGCCGCGGAGGAGGACATCGCCGCGCTCCACAGGGAACGCGGCGAGGTCGTCGCCGTCTCGGCCCTGAAGGGCCTCTCGCCGTCCTGGCTCGCCGCCCGCCTCATGCCGGCGCTGGCGGAGGTCGCCGCCGAGCAGGTGGTGGTCTCCAACGGCGACCCGGACCTCATCGCGGCGCTGCTCGGGAAGTGGGGCCTCGACCCGTTCGTGCGCGTGGCACGCCGCGACGCCGGCCGCGACAAGGAAGCCCTGTTCCGTGAGTTGTGCGTGCCCCCGTGCGTGGTGCTGGAGGACAGCGACGCCTACCTCGCACTGGGCAGGGAGCTCGGCGCCTTCACGGTGGGGGTCCGGCACTCGCACAACCCCCGCGCCGCACTGGATGGAGACCTCACCACCCACCTCTGAACCGTCCGCTGCCGAGAACTGGCTCCGCTCCTGACCGGCGCGGACATCGCGGCCTCGTAGCCGGACAGGGCGGGCTGATCACACCAGGCTGGTCAGCCCGCCCTGCGCGGCCACGGCACGCTCCGCGAAGGCGGAGAACCGGCGCGTCGCGGGCGAGAGATAGCCGTGCTTCCGCTGCACGAGGGCGATGGTGTCGTAGAGGGGCTCGGCGAACGGGAAACTCCTGACGTCGTCGTCGCGCCGCAGGGATTCGAGGATGCCGCTGGCCATGAAGGAATCGCCGGCTCCCGCCGC
Organism: Arthrobacter rhamnosi; assembly: GCF_054510855.1. Classification (NCBI taxonomy): domain Bacteria; kingdom Bacillati; phylum Actinomycetota; class Actinomycetes; order Micrococcales; family Micrococcaceae; genus Arthrobacter; species Arthrobacter rhamnosi. The sequence continues at coordinate 35,702 of NZ_JBTNDT010000010.1, forward strand.
CACGAGGCTGTAGGCCGTCTCGGCGTGTTCCACCTCCATGTCCGCCTCGATGGACAGGCCCGCGAGGTTCGCCCGGTCCAGCAGCTGGCGGCGCGTGGGATCCTTCCAGCCGGCATGGGCGTCGTAGAGGACGAGTTTCGCGGCGGCCAGTTCCTGGATGCTCACCGGTCCCGCGTCCGCGGGACGGGTGGACGAGATGAAGCACACCTCGTCCCGCGCGAGCTGCCGGACCTCGAGGTTCTCGCTGTCCACCGGCAGTACAACCAGGCCGCACTCGATCTCCCCGCTCGCCACCGACGCGGCGACGACGTGGGAGTTCAGCCCGATCATGCGCACCCGTACCTCCGGGTGCTGCTGGTGGAACTGCACCACGAGGTCCGCGAGGTCGTAGTTGGCGGCGTACCGGAGCACGCCGAAGGTCGACACCCCGCCGCTGAGCGTCTGCAGGGCCCGCACGGCCTCGACGCCGCGCCGGGCCGAGTTGACGCAGTCGAGGGCGTGGGCATGGAGCTCCTCGGCCGCGGGGGCGGGGGAGAGGCCCCTGGACGTGCGGGTGAACAGGGGAGAGCCCAGTTCCTGCTCCAGCCGCGAGATCAGCTCGGACGCGGACGCCTGGCTGATGCCGAGCTCCTTCGCGGCAGCACTCAGCGACCGGCAGCTGTAGGCGGCGAGGAAGGCCCGGAGCTGGTTCAGCGTCATAGGGCAAACCTATATCTTCTGTCGGGAAAGGGTGGGTTCCCCTATGCTGCGTCCGGTCCTAGGCTTCCCCCATGGAACTGAATGCCCAGTACGCCTCCTTCATCGGGGGGTCCTACGAATGCCTGAAGAGTGCCGAGATCGGCGGCGTACCGGCGCAGCGGCTGCCGAAGGTCGTCGAGACGGTGTCGGAGATGCTGTCGACCATCGAGAAGGGCGGGCGCGACGCCGTCGCCGAGTACTCCAGGGTCCTTGACGGCTGGGCGGGCGGCGACGTCGAGCTGGACTCCGACTCCCTCCGGAGGACCGGCGACGCGCTGACGCCGGAACTGCGCGCGGCTCTCGAGGCCGGGGCGGAACGGACCCGGAAATTTGCCGGACTCCAGCTCCGGCACCTGCAGGACTTCGAGGCCGAAGTGATGCCCGGGGTGGTGGTGGGCCACCGGTACATCCCGGTCCAGCGCGTCGGGGCCTACCTGCCGGCCGGACGGTTCCCCATCCTCGCGAGCGCGTTCATGACCGTCGGTGTCGCGAAGACGGCGGGCGTGCCCACGGTGATCGCCTGCTCGCCACCCACCTCGCCGACCGCGGGCAACCCGGCGGTGTTCTACTCCGCCTACCTCTCCGGCGTCGACCGGGCGTTCGTCGTCGGAGGCGTCCAGGCCCTGGCCGCCATGGCCTTCGGGCTGCTGGGGGAACAACCGATGGACATGCTCGTGGGCGCCGGCAACGCCTACGTCACCGAGGCGAAGCGGCAGCTCTTCGGCCGGGTCGGCATGGATCTGCTTGCCGGGCCGTCGGAGGTCGCCGTGATCGCCGACGACACAGCCGACCCCGTTCTCGTCGCCGCGGACCTGCTCGGGCAGGCCGAGCACGGCCCGCAGTCGCCCGCCGCGCTCGTCACGACGTCGCGGGACCTCGCCGTCGCGGTGATCGCCGAGGTGGACCGCCAGCTCGTGGACCTCAGCACCCGCGACATCGCCGGCGCGGCCTGGCGGGACTACGGGACCGTGTACCTCGCGGAGGACAACGCGACCGCCGTCGAACTGATGGACGTGCTCGCGCCCGAGCACCTGGAGGTCATCACCGCCGACGACGACTACTTCCAGAAAAACCTCACCAACTACGGGTCGCTCTTCCTGGGGCCCTGGTCCACGGTCGCGTACTCCGACAAGGGCATCACCGGGACCAACCACGTGCTGCCCACCGGCGGCGGGGCGCGCTCGTCGGCCGGCCTGTCCGTCGCCCGGTTCCTGAAACCCCTCACCTTCCAGCGCATCGACCGCTCGGCGACCATGCAGCTGGCCCCCCTCGTGTCCGAGATCTCCGCCTACGAGGCAATGGAGGCGCACCAGCGGACGGCCGACCTCCGCATCACCCGATTCGAGAACCAATCAGCATCGACCAAGGAGCAACCATGAACAGCAGGCGCGCATTCACGTCCTTCGCAGCCGGTGCACTGGGGATCGCACTGACACTGACCGCGTGCGGCGGAGGGGACTCCGGCGGCAGTGAGGGCGGAGGGGGCGACGGTGAGGCGATCGAGAAGATCACCATCGCGACCTCCAACGACGCTCCCTTCTCCTTCACCGACGACGCCGGCGACCTGCAGGGTATCGACGGCGAGATGATCAACTGGATCGCGGACAAGAAGGGCTGGGAGGTGGAGGTCTTCGTATCCGAATTCGCCACCCTGATCCCCGCCATCAAGGCGGGCAAGGCCGACGCCGTCGTCGACGCCATGTACATCACGGACGTCCGCAAGGAGGAGGTCAACTTCACGGACACCTGGTACCAGCAGGGTGAGGGCATGGTGGTCCCGGGAGACTCGACCATGACCAGCCGCGACGACGCGAAGGGCACCGTGATCGGCGTCCAGACCGGCACCACCTTCATCGAGCTGGCGGAGTCCCTGGAGCCCAAGGAGATCAAGTACTTCGATTCGCAGGCGGCACTGCTGAAGGCCGTGGAGAACAAGCAGGTCGACGTCGTCTTCACCGACGCGGCCGTCGTCGCGTACAGCCTCGTGCAGAACCCGAACGACGCCATCAAGATCGTGGACCCGTACGAGCCCTACTTCCCCGGCCTGATCGGTGCGGCAGTGCCGAAGGAGAACACGCAACTGCTCGACGAACTGAACTCCGGCCTCGCGGAGCTGAAGGCCTCTCCCGACTACATGGAGATCCTCACCAAGTACGGGCTGACCGAGAGCAACGCCGTCGACTGACCGTTCCTTCCCCGTTGTTCCTGCGCTGAAAGGAAGGTCCGGCCATCGATTTCATCACAAGCACGCTCAGCTACTTCCCCCGGCTGCTGGCGGCAGCGCCGATCGTCATCCAACTCGCCCTGGGAGCGATGGCACTGGCCCTCGTCCTCGGCATGCTGCTGGCCCTCGCGAGGATCTCCAAGTCGAGGGTCCTGCGCGGGATAGCCCTGGTCTACGTCGAGGTCATGAGGGGGACACCCCTCCTCGTGCAGCTGGTCTACATCTTCTTCGTCCTGCCGGCCATCGGGGTGAACATCGATCCGGTGCCCGCGGGCATCCTGGGTCTGGGCCTGAACTACGCGGCCTACCTGTCGGAAGTGTTCCGCTCGGCCATCCTCGCGGTCGAGGCGGGCCAGACGGAAGCGGCACTGTCGCTCGGCTATACGCCGGGCAGGGCCCTCTGGAAGGTCGTCCTGCCGCAGTCCTTCATCGTGTCGCTGGGGCCGATCGGCAACTACTTCATCGCGATGGTGAAGGACACGGCCCTGACCTCGGTCATCGCCGTGACCGAGATCCTGAAGACGGCGAACGTCATCAACGCGCAGACGTTCGAGACGACGCAGGTCTACACGGCGGCCGCACTGCTGTACCTGCTGATCAGCCTCCCGTTGTCCCGCATCGTGAGTGCCCTGGAGAAGAGAGCGAGGGTCCATGTCTGACGAAGTGATCGTGAGTGCCCGGGACGTCCATAAGACGTTCGTGGTGACCAAGACCCCGAGCCTGCTGCAGCGACTCCGCGGACAGCGGCGGGAGGTCAACCGGATCGAGGTCCTCAAGGGCGTCGACCTGGATGTCCACAAGGGGGAGACGGTCGTCATCCTCGGCTCCAGCGGATCCGGCAAGAGCACCCTGCTGCGCTGCATGAACAAGCTCGAGACGATCGACGACGGCCGGATCCTGGTCAACGGGCACCTCGTGGGCTATGAGGAGCGCGGCGGGAAGCTCGTGGACGAGAAGGCCTCCATCACGGCGAAGAAGCGGACCGACCTCGGCATGGTCTTCCAGCAGTTCAACCTCTTCCTGAACAAGACCGCCCTGGGCAACGTCATGGCGCCCCTGCAGGACGTCAAGAAGATGTCCCGGGAGGAGGCGCAGCAGCACGCCCTCGAGAACCTGAAGAGGGTCGGGCTGCTGGACCGGAAGGACAACTATCCGTCGAGGCTGTCCGGCGGGCAGAAGCAGCGTGTCGCGATCGCCCGGGCCCTCGCCATGGATCCGAGCGTCATGCTGTTCGACGAGCCCACGTCGGCGCTGGATCCGGAGCTGGTGGAGGAAGTCCTCGCGGTGATCAAGTCCATTGCCGCCCAGGGCACCACCATGGTGATCGTCACGCACGAGATGCAGTTCGCCCGCGACATCGCGGACATCATCGTGGTCATGGACCAGGGCGTCATCGTCGAGAAGGGGACGCCGGACGAGGTCTTCTTCCGGCCCAAGCACCCGAAGACGTACGCGCTGCTTCGGCGGTCGGGCCTGACCGTCGAGCCTCCGGGGACGGTCTAGCCCGACCCTGGGCCCGCTCTGGTCGGCATAGGGTGGCCAGAGTAAAGTAATAAGCCACCTGATGTTTCGGGTGCAGAGGCGAGACCGAAGGAGATCATCATGGGCATCAGCAACATGGTCAAGAACGCGGCGGGCCGCTACCTCGGCAGGTCCGGGACCGGCACCACGTCGGCCACCGGACGCACCAGGGCCGGCGGCATGAACACGCGGGGGCGGACCACCGGAACGCCGGCATCCGGCTCGGGCGGCGTCGGCAGGATGCTGCGCGGCCTCCTCAACCGGCGGTGACGGCGCGGCCCGGGTCCTGCCTTTCGGGGAATAGGACCCGGGCCCGACACGGTTGCATCAGGCATGCAGATTGAGATTTGGTCCGATGTGAAGTGCCCGTGGTGCTACGTGGGCAAGCGCCGTTTCGAGAAGGCCCTCGCGGACTTCCCCCATCGGGACAGTGTCGAGGTGACCTGGAAGAGCTACCAGCTCGACCCGGGTCTGCCCGACCACTACGACGGCACCGAGCAGCAGTACCTCGCCGAGCGCAAGGGGATCGCCCCCGAGCAGGTCCGGCAGATGTGGCAGCACCTCGGCCAGCAGGCCGCAGGCGAGGGCCTGAACTTCGACTTCGACCGCATCGTCGTGGGCAACAGCTTCACGGCACACCGCTTCCTGCACCTCGCGAAATCCCACGGCCGGGGCGACGCCGCTAAGGAAGCCATCATGTCCGCCCACTTCGAGCAGGGACTGGACACGTCCGACGTCGACGTCCTGGTCTCCCTCGGTGCGGGCATCGGTCTGGACGAGGACGAGGTCCGCGAGACCGTGGGCGGTGACCGCTTCGCCGACGACGTCCGGCGCGACATCGACGAGGCACGGACCCTCGGCGTGCAGGGCGTGCCGTTCTTCGTGGTCGACCGCAAGTACGGGATTTCCGGCGCCCAGCCGACCGAGCTGTTCCGGCAGGCCCTCGACCAGGCATGGCAGGAGTCCCACCCCCTGGTGTCGCTCACCCCCTCCGCCGACGGTCCGGCCTGCGGTCCCGACGGCTGCTAGGCCTCGGCCCGTGAACGGCACAACTGGGCAGTAGGCCCTGAGTGCTAGGTCCTGGACGGTGGTCCTGGACGACGCCGGCGGGCTCAAGTCCCGCCGTCGTCAGCGGCGTCCGGACCCCCGGGCCATCCGCTTCAGCTCGTCCTGGACGCGCGCGAGCTCGCGTTGACGCTGGACCTGCAGTTCCTCGGCGCTCGGCCGGCGGTGCCGCGCAGGCTCGGGTGCCGCGGGCGGGACGTCCGCCTCGTCCTGCAGGGGATCGAAGAACAAACCGTCGCGATGCATAGAAACTCCTCCAGCTTCCGGTGTCAGCTCCGACACTAGCGCGGCTGTGTTTCCGGCTTCTTTCGTATCTCCCTCGGCTCGCCTCCCACTCTCCCTCACCCCAGTCCGGGCAGGTGTGCGACCGCCGCCCCGCCGTCGTCGATCCGGAGAACGGCCCAGCCGATGCCGCCGAGCGCGTAGAGCGAGACCGGCACGAGCAGGCACCACTCGCGGAGGGAACCGGCATTGCCGAGGACGGGCACCGCGATGTTGCCGTTCGGCCGCCACACCTGCGCGACCACCGGCAGTTTCGCCAGGCTGCGCGGACGCCGGAGCCGGAACGGGTAGACGGGGTTGCACCCGCCGGTCGTGAGCATGTCGCCGAGGATGTGGACCACGACGCCGACGCCGACGGCGAGGGGGAACCAGAACTGCTCCTCCGGCGCGAACGCGGTGACGAACGCCCCGGCGGTCAGACCGACCGCCCACGGGGACCTGCGCATGCTGTCCGGGATGATCTTCAGGGCTTTGGCGGCGAAGGAGACGAGGAGAACCGTCAGCAGGCCCGCACCCGGGTAGATGGTGCCGAAAGCGGCGGTCTCGACCGTCCAGAGCCCCGCGACGAACGCGACGGCGACGAACGCGGCGACGCCGAGCAGCGAATGGGTGCCGCGCCGGTGGCCGCCGGAGATGGCGCCCACGCCGGCGCATAACAGGTTGGACAGCGGCGGCAGCGAATGGGCGATGGTGGCGCTGTGATGGTCGGCGTCGGGCAGGAGCGCGGCGCCCGCCGTGACCAGGGCTCCCGTGACGACGCCCACGGGGCTGACATCGAGGAGACCGAATCCGAGGGTGACGGACTCCGGCAGGGCCGGCAGTACGGCGGCCAGGGGGCCGGTCCCCAGTTCGATCCGGGTGGTGGCAGCGACCCAGGCGGCAGCGCCGCAGGCAGCATGGTGGGCGCCCATCATGACGGGAAGTCCTTTCGGTGAGACCACGCCGGCTGCGGGTGTCCAACCGGCGGCAGAGCCTCATCCTGACGCGCGCCACTGTCATTATTCGAATGCCATCATCCGAAGTGCATTATTCGGAAGCCGGCAGCCCGCCCCTCGCAGGACTGCTAGTGCGAGTCCTTCTGCCGGGTGCCCAGGCCGGAAGGGTCGGTGACGGAGCGCAACCAGGCCTCGGCGTCGTCGCCCGTGCCGACGGGCAGCGCGACCTTCTCGAGGCGCTTCTGGAAACTGGCGGTCATCTGTCGCTGGATGCGCAGCCGGCTCTCGTCGCCGGGCTGGGCGCGGCCGTCGGCAACACGATCGGCGATCATGAGCAGGCGTGCCTGGGAATCGGCGATGCTGGCGGCGAGGGTGTCGAGCTCGCTCACGGGCACGCGGCCAGGAGCGGGTGCGGACGGTTGCTGCCTGCGACGGCGGATTCCGGTGAAGATCCTCATGATGCTCCGGTGGTGTTCTCGGCCCGCCGGACCCCGTTGTTCGGCAGACTCGGACGGCGACGCCGCCGTCCGTCCCGCAAGAGTACCCGGAATGTCGCCCGCCCCCTAGGAGTTCCACGGAGTATGTCCCTTCCTTTCGATGGCCTGTCCATCCTCGACCGCGCACAGTCCCGGCTCGGCTCCTCCGAGGCGGACACGCTGCAGCGCGTCGGGGAGCGCGCGCAGCGGGCCGAGCGGCTCGGGTACCGGAGGTTCTGGGTCGCCGAGCACCACGGCGTACCCGGCATCGCGGGGTCGGTACCCGCCGTGCTGGCGGCCGCGGTTGCCGCACGCACGAGCACGATCCGCGTCGGCACGGGCGGGATCATGCTGCCGAACCACCAGCCCCTGGTCGTCGCCGAGCAGGCCGCCACGCTCGGTGCCCTGTTCGATGGCCGCTTCGACCTGGGAATCGGCCGCTCGCTCGGTTTCACGCAGGCCGTGCGGTCCGCGCTGCGGACCGGGAAGGAGGACGCCGGCCGGTTCGAGCAGGACATCGCCGAGTTGCTCGCCTTCCTCGGTGGTACCGCTCCCGTGACAGCTCGTCCCCAGGACGGTGGGCGGACGCCCGTCTTCGTCCTCGCCACCGGCCAGGGTGTGGACATCGCGGCCCGCTCCGGTCTCGCCGTCGTGCTCGGCGGGCCCGTGCTGTTCCGGGACCGGATCCCCGTGCTCGAGCGCTACCGGGAGCAGTTCCGTCCGTCCCCGTGGTGGGACGGGCCGAAGGTGCTGGTGTCGGTGAACATCGCAGTCGCAGGGACGACGTCCGAGGCACGCCACCTGCTGCTGCCCGAAGCCCGCGCGCTCGCCGTCTCGCGGACCAGAGGACACTTCCCGCCGCTGGAGGCCGTGGGAGACGAACCCCTCTCGGCCCGGGAAGAGGGATTCGTCCAGGACTCGCTCGCCAGCGCCGTCCACGGGACTCCGGCGGACGTGGCGCGGCAGCTCACGGAGCTCCAGGCGCGCACGGGTGCCGACGAGCTGCTGGTCAGCGGCGGGGCATTCGATCTCGAGGGGCAGGCCGCGTCCGATGAGCTGCTCGCGGAACTCGCGGCCGCCTAGCCCTCCTCGACCCCATGGTGACGGCGCTGCCCGGAGTCGAACTGGTGTGCTGTCCCGTTCCGGAGGCGCCGTGGCCCGTTCGCCCGCGGAGGTGTCCACCGCCACGCCGATTAGTAAGCATGCTTGCTATAGCGGGTGCGCCGGTCCTACCCTGAGGTTCACCCGCTCCTCGCGGCCGATACCGACGACAGGACTCCGCATGCTCACGATGAACGACCTCGACCCGTTGCTCAGGCGCCGCAGCACGGTGGTCACCGGCGAGGGGGACAAGGTGGGCACGGTGGGCGTGGTGTACCTCGACGATGCCGATGACCGGCCGTCGTGGGTGACCGTCCACACGGGCCTCTTCGGGACCCGGGAGTCATTCGTGCCCCTCGAGGGGGCATCGGTGCAGGGGCACGACCTCGTGGTGGCCTATCCGCGTGACCTCATCAGGCACGCGCCGTCCGTCGACCGTGACGGCCACCTGAGCCCCGAGGACGAGGCCGCGCTGTACCGGCACTACGGGCTGCGCGGAGTGGCTCCGGTCCCTCGGCCCGCCACCGCCGAGCCGGCAACCGGACACGCCGACGCGCGCACGACGCCGCCTGCTCCGGAGGTCGCTCCGTCGGCTGCTTCGTCGGCTGCTCCGGAGGCGGCGACGGGGGAGACCGCAGCACGCGGGATGCACACGGCAGGATCGTCCGACGCGACGCCGACGCCCGCGACCGCCCCGACGCAGGGCGGAACGCACTCGCAGGACGAGGGCGGCACCCCCTGGGTGGTCCGCTCGGAGGAGCGACTGCGCGTCGGGACCGAGCAGTACGAGGCCGCACGCGTGCGTCTCCGGAAGTACGTCGTGACCGAGGAGGCCACGATGACCGTCCCGCTGAAGCGGGAGGAGCTCCGGATCGAGGTCGAGCCCATCTCGTCGCCCGTGCGCCTGGAGGCCGAAGACGTGCCGTTCCAGGAGCAGTCCGTGGAGCTCGTGGCACGCGAGGAACTCGCCGTCCTGAGCAAGGAGACGGTGCCCGTCGAACGCGTGAGCATGAAGACGGTCGAGGTGACCGGCAGGACCACCGTGCGGGAGGAAGTGCGCAAGGAGCGCATCGCCAGCAGTGCCGACGGGGCTGCGTCGGTCGGCAGCGGCCGGGGGCTCGGTTCCTCCAACCGTGGAACCACCGCCGGTATGGATGCCGACGCGTCGACGAGGATCGCGACGAACAGCACGAACGCGCTCCTGAAGGGCAGGAAGAAGCGACGCTGACGCGCGCCTTCCGGTCGTCGCGGACCGTAGGGTGAGCTGCATGGGAGCCACCGAGAACGACGCCGCACTCTTCACCGCCTACCAGTCGTCCTTCTCGGAGGCTCCCGGGTACCTGAACTTCGCGAGCTTCGGCCCGCCGTCGAGCGCGGTTCGTGACCATGTGGCGCACCTCCTGGAGACGGCCCGCGAGGCGGCCGTCGGCGCGAGCGGCACGCTCGAGGGCGAGGACAACCGGGCGCGGGAGGCCTTCTCCCGGCTCAGCGGTTTTCCGCTCGACCAGGTGGGACTGACCGGTAGTACATCTCTCGGCCTGTTCCAGGTGGCCTTCGGCCTGTCCGGTGGAACAGTGCTCGTCGGCGCCGGCGAGTTCCCGTCCAACACCTACCCCTGGCTGCGCACCGGGGCAGTGGGCCGTGCGCGCGTCGACCTGATCGGGGCACCCGGCACCCCGGTGACGCCCGACCTCGTCGCCCGCCACCTGACGGACGACACCGTTGCCGTGAGCGTCAGCGCCGTCGACTTCCGTACCGGCTACCGGGCCGATCTTGCAGGAATCCGTGAGGTGATCGGCGCCGATCGCCTCCTCGTGGTCGACGGCATCCAGGGCTTCGGTGTCGCCGACCTGGAATGGACACTCGCCGACGTGCTCATCGCTGGCGCCCAGAAGTGGGTCCGCGGCGGCTGGGGTGTGGCCGGGATCGCCATGTCGCCGCAAGGAATCGAGCGCATCGAGCCCCTGCTCACCGGCTGGACGGGGGTCACCGATGCGCGCCGGTACGACGGCGAGGAGCACCCGCCGCTGCCGGGGGCGGGGCGTTTCTCCATCTCGAATCTGTCCCCGTACGCGAGCGGGGCGTTCGCGGAGGCTCTCGAACTGATCGAGTCGGTGGGTGTGCCGGCCATCGAGGGCATCATCGCGACGCACGCGAAGGCACTGATCGACCATCTCGACACCGCGCGGGTGCCGGTCCTCTCGCCCCGGGAGCGCGAGGACCGGGCGGGGATCGTGGTCGCGGGCCTTCCGGGGCGGGCGGCCGAAGCGCATGCGGCGCTCGCCGCCGCCGGGATCTCCGTGACGCTGCACGGACCGGACCGCATCCGGCTCGCCGTGCACGCGACCACCCGCTCTGAGGTCCTCGGCGAGGCGGCGGAAGTGCTGGCGGCCTTCGCCTGAGGGCCGCGTCATGCCGACACGCCGGACATGGTTGACCATATGCAACCAAATCCTCGGAAGTGTCCGGGCGCGGTGCTAGCGTGCCAGCCAGAGCGTGTGACTCAGGCAACATGTTCGTAACCTCAGGCACCTAACCTGAGCGTGCTTTGCATTTTCGCTGGGACATTTCACTAAGGAGAACCCTTGAATTCCACTCCACGTATCCGGGGGCTGCGGTGCGCGATGACGCTCGCCGTGACCAGCGCCGTCGTGCTTGCTCCCATGAGCGCGCAGGCCACCACCGGACCGACGGCTCCGACGTCGTCGTCCACCTTCTCGCCCAGCGCGGGCGGCGCTGCGGAGAGGCTCGATGACCGCTCGGACCCCGCGGCCGACGAGCGCCGCGAAATCAACCAGCAGGCCGTGGAGCAGGTGATCTCGGGCGAAGCGAAGGTTGAGGACCGCAACGGTTCCAAGGCCGTGAAGGTCGCCCCCGGCCAGTGGGCGCAGTACGGACTGCAGGACAGCGACCAGATCCTGTCCTTCCTCGTCGATTTCGGCGACAAGGTGGACCCACGCTTCCCCACCTCCACGGCCGGTCCCACGCACAACACCATTCGGGAACCGAACCGTGCGGTGGACAACTCCACCTACTGGTCCGACACCTTCGACCGCGAGCACTACCTCGACATGTTCTTCGGCGAGGAGGGCGAGTCGCTGAAGGGCGTCTACGGAGAGATGTCGAGCGGCCGGTACACGGTCGACGGCGACGTCAGCGACTGGGTCACCGTGCCCTACAACTCGGCCAGCTACGGCGAGACCGAGAGCCAGGCGGACATGACCCGCTTCGTCCAGGACACGGCGAACGCCTGGTACGACTCCCAGGTCGCGGCGGGCAAGACGCCCGCCGAGATCGACGCCTACCTCGCGACCTTCGACCAGTGGGACCGCTACGACTTCGACAAGGACGGCGACTTCGACGAGGCCGACGGCTACATCGACCACTTCCAGGCGATCCACGCGGGCGAGGGCGAGGAGGCCGGCGCCGCGTCGTCGGCCATCTGGTCGCACCGCTGGGCAGTAGGTCAGGCGGGCCGCGGCACGGCCGGCCCTGCAGCCAACCCCTACGGCGGCATCAAGATCGGCAACTCGAACCTCTGGATCCGTGACTACACCACGGAGCCGGAGAACGGCGGCCTCGGCGTCTTCGCGCACGAGTACGGCCACGACCTCGGCCTGCCCGACCTGTACGACACGAGCGGCGGCGAGAACGGTACCGGCTTCTGGACCCTCATGAGCTCCGGGTCGTGGCTCGGCCACGGGAAGGGCTCCATCGGCACCACCCCGAACAACATGGGCGCCTGGGAGAAGCTGCAGCTCGGCTGGCTGGATTACGACGTCGCCACCGCCGGCGTGAAGTCGATCCACAACATCGGCCCCTCGTTCCACGCCACGAAGGCCCCGCAGGCCGTCGTCGTCACCCTCCCCAAGGACGCCGCGGGCAACAACCGCTTCTACATCGCGGAGAACCGCGTGTACGGAGGGTATGACGCCACGCTCGCGACCGGCCCGTACAACTTCGGCTGGGGCGTCACCGCGCCCGACACCGTGGAGCACTACGCGTACCAGAACGGCCTGAGCATCACCTACTGGAACACCGCGCAGCGCAACAACAACACGCGCCAGCACCCCGGTGCCGGTCTGGCCCTGCCCGTGGACGCACACCCGAAGGCCCTCACCTGGTCCGACGGCACCATTGTGCGCAACCGCATCCAGAGCTTCGACGCCACCTTCGGCAAGCAGGCCACCGATGCGCTGAGCCTCCACCGGGAGACTGCGGCGGGCGTGGCTACGCTCACCGCGCCGTCCCGGCCGGGCGTCGCCGTGTTCGACGATACTGATCCGAATGCCTACTATGACGCCGCGAACCCGCAGGGCTCCGTCGTCGTGGCCGGCGCCGGGACGAAGATCGAGGTCGTCCAGTCCAACTCGACCGGAGTCCTGACCCTGCAGGTCCGCTAGGGCCGCCAGCTGGAGACAGCTGGAGGCAGAAGGAGCCGGGAGGTCACTCCCGGCTCCTTCTGCGTTCCCGTCCTTCTGCTGTCCGTCCTACTGCTTTCCGTCCTAATGGGTGCGCCGGCTCCTGCGGGGCTGCGCGACGACGGCGATCGCGATCGCCAGCCCGAGGGCCACGAGGCTCAGGACGCCGGCGGCCACGTAGCGCAGGGGCGGTCCACCGGCGGTCCGGGTCGGCGTCTGCGCGAGGACCTCCTCGGCCTGCGGCTGGGCGGTGCCGGTGTCCGTCGGCCCTGCCGGGACGGACGCGGAGAACGGATCGGTCGATGCGGGCGCAGGCGCCGGCGCCTCCACGCCGACCACGCCGAGGGCTGCGTTGCCGGTCGACGGCTCCGCGGGGGCGGGGGCCGCCGGCGCCGGGCTGCTCTCCGTGGCACTCGTTGACGGCGTGGCCGAGGGCGACGCGTCGGGCGCCGGACCGGTCGCGGAGGGCGCCGGTTCCGGCTCGTCGCCGGGTGACTCCTCGATGGGCGGCTCGGAGGGTGCCGGGTCCGCCGGTGACGGGGCTGGCGGCGGCTCCACGGGCGGCGGAGGGTCGGACGGCACCGGAGGCTGCACGGGCGCGTCGGATGCGGGCGGGGGCTCGGGAGAAGGGGCGGGCGGTGCCGTCTCGGCAGGTGGCGGGACGACCACCACCGGGTCGGGGACGACCGGGACTACCTCCCCTGCGGTCCGCAGCGACGGCAGGGGCGGCAGCGCGGCGGCTGCTCCCGGGCCGGCAAGCAGGAGTCCGCTGCTGAGGGCCAGGGCTGGAAGGGCAGTGGGGACACGCATGGAGGAGTCTTTTCGGAAGGCGGGGATCGGCGGCATCGGTGACGGGGAGTCGTCGGAAGCATGCTGACTATCGCTCCCCATCCTACGATGGGGCGCTGCCCGTTCCCAGTCCCGCGTGACGTGCCGACACCCCCTTGCCGGCCGCCCGGGATATCAGGGGCGGGAAACCCCGGCCCGCGCGGTCAGGCGGCAAACGAGGGCTCGGCGGCTTCCTGCAGCACGGGGCGGAAGACGAAGAACCGGTAGGCGATATAACGGAAGACGTTGCCGAGGAGGACGCCGACGACGTTCGCCGAGATGTTGTTCGCCAGGGGGCTCGTGAGCCCCAGGAGGTAGTGCGAGACGACGAGGCACGCCGCGGCGATGCCGAGCCCCACGAGGTTCGTGAGGCCGAAAAGCAGGGCCTCCTCGTGCTTCGGACGTCCGGCGAACTGACGGAATGTCACGTAGTGGCTGCCGAGCCAGGAGACGCCGGTGGCCAGCGTGACGGACACGACCTTCGAGGTGATGGGGCCGATGCCGAACCCCGAGGCGAGGATGTTGTAGACGGAGATGTCCACGATGAAGGCGACCGTACCGACGACCGTGAAGGATCCGAGCCGCTGCAGGGCTTCGCGCACCGCTGTACTTCCTTTCCTGGTGACGGACCAGTTTACTCCTTAGGTCGCCTAAGCAACTAATCCGCGTCACGGACGAACGGCAGCAGTCCTTCGGTTAGGACCGTGGCTATCGGGAGACGGTGCTCCTGCGCACGATGAGCGAGGGGTCAAGGGTGATGCGGCGGTGTTCGTGGTTCCGGGGATTGTCGATCTCGTCGAGGAGGAGGCGCAGGGCTTCCTCTCCCATCTCGTGGCCCGGCTGGCTGACCGTGGACATGGGGATGGCGGCCTCGGAGGCGAACTGGTTGTTGTCGTACCCGATGACGGCGACGTCGCCGGGCACGGAGACGCCGGCGTCCGTCAGTTCGTGGATGAGCCCCGCTGCAAGCTGGTCGGCCGGGGCGAGGATGCCGTCGGGGAGCGCACCGTCGTCGAGCAGTTGCCGGGCGATGGAGCGGCCGCTGGCACTCTTCAGGTTGCGGCTCGGGATGACCTCCAAGCTGACGCCGTTTCCACGTTCCCGCACGGCGCGCCGCGCACCCTCGCGGCGGGCGTTGACGGCGTGGAGGTCCTCCGGGCCCCCTGCGAACAGCAACCGGGTGCGGCCGATGTCCATGAGGTGCGTCGCGGCGAGGTAGCCGCCGTGCTCCTCGTCGACCACCACGCTGCAGCAGTCCGTGCGGTCACCGGCATAGTTGACGAGCACGATGTTCCGGCCGTGCCGCCGTACCCGGTCCACCCCGTCGAGTCCGGCGTCCAGCGGAGCGAGGATGATCCCCGCGACGCGGGCCTCGTCGAAGATGTCGAGGTAGGACTCCTGCTTCTGGAACGTCACATCGCTGTTGGCCAGGAGCAGCGAGCGACCGGCGGTACTGGCGGCACCCTCGGCGCCGCGTGCGATGTCCACGAACAGCGAGTTGCCGACGTCGGTCAGGATCAGGCCGACCGTGTTGCTCCTGCCCGCTGCCAGCGAGCGTGCGGCGTCGTTGCGGACGAATCCCAGTTCGTCGATGGCGGCCGCGACGCGGGCGATCGTCTTCGCCGACACGATCTCCGGCTTGTTGAGGACGTGCGAGACCGTGCCGAGCGAGACGCCTGCGCGGCGCGCGACGTCGTTCATGCTGGGAGCAACGGCGGGGTCATCGCTCGCTGGCTGGGCGGCTGTCACGGCACCTCGATCAGGGTTTCGGTGTGGGGGACCACCCCGGCTGGGGCGGCACGTTTTCCCTTATGGTAGGCGACCTCTACAAAGCGGCAGCCACGTGCGTGAACGTGTGCGTGCCGGAGCCCACCGACACGGGGGCCTGGTTCGGGAGGTCGACGACGGCGGTGGAACCGGTGGGAACGGTGACCTCCACGGACAGGTTGCCGGCATCGAGCGACCAGGAGATCGACGCCGTTCCGTACGGCGTCTCGTGCCGGGCGCTCGCCGAGGTGAGGCCGCCCCCGGGCCGCGGGCGGAACAGGATGGAGCGGTACCCGGGAGCCGCAGGGGCGAGACCGGCGACCACGCGGTGCAGCCAGTCGGCCACGGCGCCGAGCGCATAGTGGTTGAACGAGGTCATGTTGCCGGGATTGATGGAACCGTCGGGCAGCATGCTGTCCCACCGTTCCCAGATCGTCGTGGCTCCCTGTCCCACGGCGTAGAGCCAGGAGGGGCACTCCTCCTCGAGCAGCAGGGCGTAGGCGGTCTCGACGTCGCCCACGCTCGTGAGGGCGTCGGTGACGAGCGGTGTCCCGGCGAACCCGGTGGCGATCCGGTTCCCGGCGTGGCCCACGAGTTCCGCCAGCCGCTCGCCGCCGCGGCGCCGCTGTTCCTCGGTGGGTGCGAGCCCGAAGGCCAGGACGAGTGCGTACGCCGTCTGGGCGTCGCTGACGACGCGGCCGGACGGGGAGATGAACTCGCGGGCGAAGGCGTCGCGGACCTTGCGGGCCAGCTCGCGGTAGTGGAGCTCGTCGGTGGTGTTCCCGAGGACGCTCGCCATCTCGGCGAGGTGCTGGGTGGACCACGCGAAGTACGCGGTCGAGACGAGGTAGCGGTCCGTGGTGGCGTCGGCCGGATCGTGGGGTGGCGCGGCAGGATCAAGCCAGTCCCCGAGTTGCATCCCGGTGTTCCAGAGGTAGGACGTCCCGGCGCGCTCGGCCATCAGGTCCACCCACGCCTTGGCGCTGGCGTACTGGGTGGCGAGGATGCCGGTGTCGCCGAAGCGCTCGTACAGTTTCCACGGAGTCAGGACGGCGACGTCGCCCCAGACCGCGCCCGGCTGGATGGGCGTCCACTCGTCCCCGCCGGGGATCACGGGGACGTACCAGGGCACGGTGCCGTCCTCGAGCTGTTCGGCCGCGACGTCCTTGAGCCACGAACCGAGCATGCCGGAGCAGTCGTAGAGGAAGGTGGCGGTCGGAGCGAAGACCTGCAGGTCGCCCGTCCAGCCCAGCCGCTCGTCGCGCTGCGGGCAGTCCGTGGGGATGTCCACGAAGTTGCCGCGCATGCTCCAGCGCACGTTCTCGTGCAGGCGGTTGACCCCGTCGTGCGAGCTCTCGAACCAGCCCGTCCGCTCCATGTCCGTGTGGTAGACGCGGGCGGTGATGGCTGCCATCGGATTCTCGCCGGTCCAGCCCGTGAGCTCCGCGTAGCGGAAGCCGTGGATGGTGAAGCGGGGCTCCCACTCGACGTCGTCACCCGATGCGGTGTAGACGTCGGTCGCCGCAGCACCGCGCAGCGGACGCGTGCCCAGCTCGCCGTTCTCCAGGACCTCGGCATGGCGCAGGCGGATCTCCTGCCCGTGGGCGAGACCGGACACTCGGAGCCGGAGCCGGCCCACGAGGTTCTGCCCGAAGTCGAGGAGCGTCCTGCCCGACGGCGAGGTGGTCACCGCGATCGGCGACAGTTCCTCGGTGCAGCGCACGGGCGGACCATCGGGTGCCACGAGTGTCGCGGGGTCGCGGGGGACGATCCGCACGGGAGACCAGGCGGAGTCGTCGAACCCGGGCGAGGACCAGCCCGCCGGCTCCTGCCGGGCGTCGTAGTGCTCGCCCTCGTACAGCCCGGTGCTGAGGATCGGTCCGAAGCCGGCACGCCAGGTCTCGTCCGTGCCGAGCACGGTGGTGGAACCGTCGTCGTGCGTGATGTGCAGCTGGGCCAGAAGGGCGACGTCGCTGCCGTACAGGTTCGCGTAGCCGCCGTGGAATCCGAGGCGGCCGCGGTACCAGCCGTCGGCGAGCCATGCGCCGATCGCGTTACTGCCGGGGACCAGCGCGTCGGTCACGTCATAGGTGGAGTACCGCAGGCGCTGGCCGTACACGGTCCAGCCGGGTGCGAGCGCCTCGTGGCCGATCCGCTGCCCGTTGATCTCGACCTCGTAGAGCCCGTGTGCCGTGACATACAGGCGCGCCTCGCGGACGGCCTTCTCCACCGGGAAGTCGCGGCGGACGAGGGGCGGTCGGCGCAGCGCCTCCGGGTCCTCGTCCCACGCCGGTGCCACGGCACGGGCCGACCAGTCGGTCGGCTCGAGCAGCCCGGTCTCCGCGGTGGAGGCAGGGCTCCACGCGCTCGGTGCGACGTCGTCCGCCCCCCACACCCGGACGCGCACCGTGACCGCCGTGCGCGAGGGGAGGTCGGCTGCCGGCCAGGGCACCAGGACCGAGTCGGGGGAGGTGACCACCAGCGAGGACCAGGTGTCGCTGCCGTGGACCACCTCGATCTCATAGCGCTGCTGCACCCAGCCGGGCTCCGCCGCGGTCTTCCAGCTCAGGCGGGGCCGTCGCTCTCCGATCCCCAGGGGCTCGCGGTGGTGCTCGAACGAGACGGGGCTGACGGTGATCGGCATGGAGATTTCCTTCTGGTGTGGGTCGCCGGGCAGGCGGAGATGGTGCGGTGTCACGGGGGCGGGCACTCAGCCCTTGACGGAGCCGGCGGCCAGGCCCTTCATCACGCGCTGGTTGAGGAAGAGGTAGATGGCCAGGGTCCCGAAGACGTTGATGCAGATGGCCGCGAACAGCGGGCCGTACTGCACCGCCCCGAACTGTCCGGTGAAGTTGAGCAGGCCGACCTGGATGGTGCTGAGGTCGCTGTTGTTCGCGAACGTCAGGGCGATCAGGAGGTCGTTCCAGATGAAGAAGAACTGGACGAGCGCCACGGTGAACACCGCGTTGCGGACCATCGGGAATCCGATCGAGAGGAAGGACCGGATGATGCTCGCGCCGTCCAGCGTCGACGCCTCGAACACCTCACGCGGCACGGCGCGGAAGTACGTGGCCATCATGAACACCGTGAGCGGGAGGCCGGTGGCGGTGTAGGTGATGATGAGCGGCCACAGCGTCCCGGTCAGCCCGGTCTTGAAGTAGGCCGAGAAGAGGGGGAGCAGGATCATCTGGCCCGGCACCATGATGCCGGTCAGGAAGATCAGCAGGACGCCATTGCGTCCCTTCCACACCATGACCTCGAGCGCGAACCCGGCGGCCACGCCGAGGACGATGATCAGGGCCAGCGACGGCAGGGTGGCCATGAGCGAGTTGGCCACGAAGACCGCGATGTTGCCGGTGGTCCAGGCCTCGATGTAGTTGTCGAAGTTCAGGGACCCGGGCAGGGCCCAGACGGGGTCGTTGAGGAACTCCTGCTGCGTCTTGAACGAACCGAGCACCAGCCACAGCAGCGGGTAGAGCTCGACGACGAGCAGGAGGGCGATCAGCAGGTGGATGGGAAGCCTGGCGAGGCGCTTGCCGGCGCGGGAGCGGGAGCGGCGGGGCTCCTGGCGCTGCATCGCCTGGAGCGGGGCCTTGCGGGCGGGTACCTGGGTGCTCATGGCTCAGTCCTTGGTGAGGTCGCGGCGCGAGGACCGGAAGATGAATATGGTGACGATGAGGCACAGCAGCGTCAGCAGCAGGGCGATCGAGCTGCCGTACCCGTAGTCGCCGAAGGCGAAGGATGTGCGGAACATGTACAGCGTCAGGGGGGTGGTCGAGGAACCCGGGCCGCCGTTGGTCAGGGCCACGATGGAATCGAAGACCTTGAGGGTGCCGTTGATGCTGAAGATGATCGAGGACAGCAGGACGGGCATGGACAGCGGCAGCACGATGCTCCGAATGAGCCGCCAGCCGGTGGCGCCGTCGAGTCGGGCCGATTCGAGCATGTCCTCCGGGATGTCAACGAGGCCCGCGTAGAGCAGGACGGCGTAGAAGCCCATGGAGCGCCAGATGTCCATGAGGACGATGACCCAGAAGGCGCTGGAGGCGTTGCCGAACCAGTCGACGGATTCGACGCCCACCCCGTTGAGCAGGCTGTTCACGAGCCCGTTCTGCGGGGCGATCTCGAACATCTTCTGGAAGAGGAGTGCGACGGCGACGGTCGGCAGGACCACGGGGAAGAACACGAGGGTGCGGATGATGTTCGAGGACTTCTTCAGGATGAACACGTACATCAGCGAGAGCAGGTAGCCCATGACGATCTGGCCGACCGTGATGACGATGGCGTACCGGACCGTAAAGGAGAGGGCCGTGCGGACCTCGGGGTCGGTGAACAGCCGGGTGAGGTTGTCCGTGCCGGCGAAGGTGAAGCCGGAGATCGCGTTGCCGCTGAAGAACGTGTAGCCCATCGACCAGATGATGGGGACGAGCATCACCAGGGAATACACCAGCAGTGCTGGGCCCAGGAGGATGGCGAGGGCTTTCTTGTCGCCCAGTACTGACTGCATGGTGGTCCTTTGTCTACGTCTTGTGACCCGCGTCGCGGGGGACGCGGTGAGGGGTGCGCCGGGGAGGAGTCCGTCTCCTCCTCCCCGGCGCGGGCGGCCCTACTTGAGGGCGGACTGCACGGTCTCCATGAACTGCTCGGGGCTCATGCTCCCCGTCACCAGCGGCGCGGCGTTGGTCTGGCTCGCCGTCGTCGCCTGGGTGCCGAAGAGGGCCTCGAACCAGAGGACGCTCTCGTCGGTCGAGGAGATGGTCTCCTGGACGGTCTGCGTGAGCGGGTCGACGTCGACCTCCTCGTTGACCTTGAAGCCCGAGATCGAGCCCTGGTTCTCGAGGGCCGAGCTGCCGTAGTTCTCGGTGATGCACTTCAGCCACTCGCCGGTCTGCTCGTTGTAGGCCTTCTGCGAGATGGCCATGGGCAGGCCCACGTTGGCCGCGTACTGGTTGTCGATCCCGGCGCCGCCCTCGACCTTGGGGAACGGCATGAAGCCGATGTTCTCCGTGCCGATCTGGTTGGCTGCCTCGTCGTTGAAGTTGGCGAGCACCCAGCTGCCCATGTAGAGCATGCCGGCCTTGCCGTTGAGGAACTGGTTGATGGCGGTGTCGTAGTCGATCGACCCGACACCCTCGCCGAAGTAGCCCTTCTGGCCGAGGTCCGCGACGGCAGCCGCGGCTTCGACGTACTCGGGGTCGGTGAGCTTGGCTTCGCCGTCGGCGACCTTCTGCAGCGCGTCCTTGCCGAGGTTGCTGAAGAGGTAGCCGCTGATGAGGCGGGTGAGCGGCCAGCCCTGCTCTCCCGATGCGGAGAGAGGCGTGACGCCGGCGGTGTTGAGCGTCTCGGCGGCCGCAGTGAAGTCGTCCCAGGTCTGCGGGACCTCGATGCCGTTGTCCGCGAAGAGCTGCTTGTTGTACCAGATGCCCTCGACGTTGTACTGGTAGGGCAGCACGTTGAAGCCTCCGTACAGGGCCTTGATCGTGTCGATCGCCGCGGGCTCCACCTGGTCGAGGACGTCCAGGTCGGTCAGGGTTGCCTCAAGGTCGAGGACGTTCCCCGATGCCGCCAGTTCCTTCGTCAGTGCGGGGGCGTTGCCGGCCGCGAACTGCACCGGCAGGGCATCCTGTCCGGCGAGCAGCTGGAGCTGCTGGTCCAGGTTGGTCTGGGGGACGGTGTCCACCTTGAGTGGCATGGCATCGGCGGCGGTCTTGCACTGGTCGCCGGCCAGGGTCTCCAGCTCGGTGGAAATCGTGGTGTTCTCGACGTTCGTGAGGAAGGAGAACTCTCCGGCCGTTGCCTCACCGCCGCCCCCGCCGTTGTCCGAGCTGCCTGCGCCGCAAGCGGTCAGCAGGAGCGATGCGGTGCTGAGTCCTACGCCCAGAAGCAGCATCCGGTTCTTGGTCCGCATGGTGGCCACGTTTTCCTCCTTGAAAGTGTGCGCCCCGTTTTTGAAGCGTTTCAATAACCGAGAGTAGGGCCGTCGGTGGAGTGTGTCAACTGTCACACCGGACTCCGGAGGGAGCACTCCTGACGGGCGATCAGCGGCGGGGAGGGGGCCGGCCGCGCACGCAGCAAGGCCCCGCCCGTCACGGGTGACGCGCGGGGCCTTGCTCGGGGTGGTCAGCCGGGGTTCAGCGAAGGGTCAGCGCGGAGCGCAGCGGCAGCTCCTGCGAGGAGCCGCCCACCTCGACGCCGAACGTCCCGCCGGGCACGGTCCACGTGTCCCGGGTGGCGTCCCACACCGACAGGGGATGGTCAGGACCTGCGGCATCCACGACGACGTGCACCTGCGTCGTCTGATGAGGCTTCAGCGTCACCTTCTCGAAGCCCATCAGGCGCTTGCCGGGCTCGTCGGAGGCTTCCGGCAGCGTCAGGTAGACCTGGCCCACCTCGG
Organism: Arthrobacter rhamnosi; assembly: GCF_054510855.1. Classification (NCBI taxonomy): domain Bacteria; kingdom Bacillati; phylum Actinomycetota; class Actinomycetes; order Micrococcales; family Micrococcaceae; genus Arthrobacter; species Arthrobacter rhamnosi. The sequence goes on from NZ_JBTNDT010000010.1 coordinate 57,454, forward strand.
CTCCCGCCACGGATCCGGTGTTCGTGATCTGGAACGTGATGTCCAGCGACGTGGTCCCGGTCTTCCTGTCCACCACGGGCCTGACCCGCAGGTTCCGGTAGTCGAAGTCCGTGTAGGACAGGCCGTGCCCGAAGGCGAAGAGCGGATCGATGCCCTGCGCGTCGTACCACTTGTGCCCGATGGCAAGGCCCTCGGTGTAGTTCACCTGGCGGATCTCCCGCGAGCCGGCGGGCGCCGTCGTGGTGCCGTTCGAGTAGACGCCGGGGTACTGCTCGGCGGTGCGCGTGGGGGTGTCGGCGAGCGACGCCGGGAACGTCATCGGCAGTTTCCCGGACGGGTTGACGTCCCCCCAGAGGAGGTTGGCGAGTGCGGGTCCCTGCTGTTCGCCGGCGTACCAGGTCTCCAGGACGGCTTCCGCGTCGTCCAGCCACGGCATCTCCACCGCGCTGCCCGTCTGGAGGACGGCGACGGTCGCGGGGCTGGCTGCCGCAACGGCCTGGACGAGCGCGTCGCCGTTGCCGTCGAGCCGGAGATCCGCCAGGTCGTTGAACTCGCCGGAGGTGTAGTACCCGACGACGACGGTGACATCCGCCTGCGCGGCCACCGCTGCGGCTGCCGCCGGGTCCGACCCGTCGTTGAAGACGACGGTCGACCCTTCGGTCGCCGCCCGCTCGCGGAGCGCGTCCTCGATCGAAACGACCTGCGAGCAGTCGAGCGTGTTCGGCGAGCCGAAGGGCCACTTCATGCTGCAGGTCGTCTGGGCGCTGACGCCGTTGGTCGTGGTGCGGGAGGCGGTGGGGCCGATGACGGCGATGCTCTTCGGCTCCGAGGACAGCGGCAGGACGCCGTCGTTCTTGAGGAGCACTGTGCCCTCCTCGACGGCCCGGCGGGCGATGTCCTTGTGCTCGGCCGAGGAGACCGACGCGGTCGCGGGGGTCGGCAACGGGGTGTCGAACAGGCCTCCCCGGATGTAGGACCGGACGACGTTGAACGCGGCGCCGTCGACCTGCTCCTCCGTGATCTCGCCGCTCGCCAGCGCCTGGTCGAGCAGCTTCGGGGTGAAGTAGATGGGCCGGTTCAGTTCCTGGTCCAGCCCGGCGTCGATGGACGCCCCGGTGGAGTGCACGGCCCCGAAGTCCGACATGACGTACCCGTCGAAGCCGAGCTTCGAGCGCAGGGTGTCCTTCAGGAGCGGGTTCTCGCATCCGTACACGCCGTTGATCTGGTTGTAGGAGCACATGATGCTCTCCGGGCCGCCCTCGGCGATCGCGATCTCGAAGGGCAGGTCGTAGGCCTCGCGCAGCGTCCGTTCGTCGATGTTCGAGGAGCTCGCGTTCCTCGAGAGCTCCTGCTCGTTCGCCACGAAGTGCTTCACGTTGGACAGTACGGGCTTGCCGGGATTGCCCTCCTCGATGCCGCGGATGGCAGCACCGGCGAGCGATCCGCTGAGGAGCGAGTCCTCCCCGAAGTACTCGGCGGTCCGGCCGGACAGCGGCGTCCGCCCGCTGGCGATCCCGGGGCCGAGGACCACGTTCTTGCCCTTGTCGAAGGCCTCGGACCCCTGCGCCGCGCTCTTCTCGTACACGAGGTCCCGGTTCCAGCTGGCACCGAGGGCGATGGGCGCAGGGAAGGCCGTGACCCCCTGCGTGAACCGCACGCCGTCCGGGCCGTCGGTGTAGACGACCCGCGGCGTGCAGGGCAACTGCGGTTCGTAGGCCACGCCGCTGAACGAGGTGGTGGCGGGGTCATTGGCGGGCTGCTCGACGAGCCACCGGTACTTCTGGCCGAGGGTGCTCGCATCCAGCAGGATCCGGGCCCGCTCGTCCGGGGAGCGCGAGGTGTCCATCCATGGACAGTCGGCGGGATAGGGTGCGCCGGGCGTGGCGTCCGCTGCCGGCACGGCTGCCGCGAGCGGGGCTGACGCGAGCAGGCTCGCGACGGCGATGACCGCGAGCGGCCTGCGTCGGGTGGGATTCTTCATGTGTCCTCCTTGACACTTCAGCTTTGAAGCGCTTCAATTTTCAGGACGCCGCAGGTTCTCCCGGGTGGAACGAGAAGGAGTGGCGCCGGTGGGTGCGGAGTGTGATCTACGCCTCACGTCCTGCCCAACCTAGGGCGGGACGCCGACCGGGTCAAGTGCCGGAGGACCAGCGCCCTTCGCCCTCGCGGTCGGGTGGGGGCGAGGCCCGGCCATGCCCGAAAACCCTTCCGCGAGGAGCGTCCGCAGCCGAATCCTGGCGGGTCAGCCCAGCAGCGACCGGTCGTCCAGCCGGTGGTAGGAGCGGTTGTGGTAGACCAGTGGCGCGACGTCGTCCTGTGTGCCCTGCTCGATGGACAGGACCTCGGCTGCGAGGATCATCGATCCGCCGACGGGCAGGCGGTGCAGGATGCGGCAGCGCAGGGCCCAGGGAGCGTCGGTCAGGAGTGGCTCACCGGAGGGGAGCGGGTGCCAGTCCACGGCGCCCCCGAAACGGTCGGTGCCCTGCGTGGCGAAGAGGCGGGCGATGGCGAGCTGGTCGGCGCCGAGCAGGTGCACCACGAGGGTGTCCGCCCGGACCAGGGCGGCGGCCGACGACGAGGCCGTCGACACGGAGAAGGCGAGGACGGGCGGCTCTGCCGAGACCGACGACACGGAGGATGCCGTCAGCCCCACCGGGCCGTCCGGACCCTGGGCGGTGATGACGGCGATACCGGCCGGATGGGCGCGGAAGGCATCCTTGAAGAGTTCCGCGGGAGGGGCGGCGTGGCCGGTGGGGGCTGTCATGCAGTCAACGCTAGAACCTCAACGAAGGTTGAGGTCAAATCGGCTCTCACGGGTCGAGGAGGGTCGACGGGACGCCCCTGGAGCCTGCCGTGTCGTTCGGATTGACGAAGCCGCAGGCCGCCAGCGACAGGCAGCCGCAGCCGATGCACCCGCCCAGCCTGTCCCGCAGGTGTTCCAGCTGGGCGATGCGCGCCTGGATCTCCTGCTGCCACGCGGCCGACAGCCGCTGCCAGTCCTCCTGGTCGGGCACGCCGTCGCTGGGGAGTTCTGCGAAGGCTCGTGCGACGGTGGCGAGCGGGATGCCGGCGCGCTGGGCCGCTCCGATGACGGCGACCCTGCGCAGGACCGACCGGTCGTAGCGGCGCTGGTTGCCCGAGGTCCTGCGGCTACGGATCAGGCCCTGGCGCTCGTAGAAATGCAGGGCGGAGACGCTCATGCCGCTGCGGGCTGCCAGTTGTCCCACGGAGAGGTCCTGGTCGCCGGCCATCGTGCTCCTTCCTGCTGCAGTCCGCGTTCCCGCCGTCGTAGCCGCGACGCCGGCGGCGGCCTGTGGCGTCGTGCACGGCTTGTGCGGCCCGGTGGCCCGATCCGTCGGCGTGTTGCCCTGCGACACGCACTTCGCACCCGAAACGCGTGCACGATGCCGCAGGTGCGGGCGGCGCCGTCGGGCTACGTGCCGAGGAGCTCGCGGACGTGCTGCCGCAGCGGAGTCGTGGGCCGGCCGATGATGCGCGACAGGGTGCCGTCGCTCTCGGCGAGCAACCCGGCGGCGATGTTCGCATCGAGCGCCGCGACGAAACCTGCCGTGCCCCCGTCCAGCCCGAGATCCTTCAGGGCGGCGATGTGCTCCTCGGTGGACACCTGGTTCACCGTGACGGAGATGCCGGCGACCTCGGAGACGGTGGCGGCGAGCTCGTCGAAGGTCCAGGGCTCGTCCCCTCCGAGTTCGAGGATCTCGCCCGCGTACTCGTCGGACAGCAGCACGACGGCGGCGGCCTCGGCGTAGTCCTGGCGGGTCGCGCTCGCGATCCTGCCGCTGCCGGTGCTGGTGAGGATGCTGCCGGTCGAGGCCGCCTGGCGGATCGTGTCGTCGTAGTTCTCGGTGTACCAGTTGTTGCGCAGCACGGTGTAGGTGAGGCCGGAACCCTCGAGGAGCCCCTCGGTCGCCTTGTGCTCGGGTGCCAGGACGAGGTCCGACGTCGTGGCCTTCGGCGCGCTCGTGTACACCAGTTCCACGCCCACTTTGCGGGCGGCGTCGATGACGGCCTTGTGCTGTACGGAGCGCTGTCCCACCTCGTTGCCGGAGATGAGGAGGATCTTCCCGGCACCCGCGAAGGCGGCATCGAGGGTCGACGCGTCCGCGTAGTCGATCCGGGCCGTGCGGACGCCGGATGCGGCCAGCTTGCCCAGCGCATCCTCGTTGCGGCCGCCCGCCACGACGGTCGAGGGGTCGACGCCGCGCGCCAGCAGCTGCTCGACGACCTTGCGGCCGAGGTGTCCGGTGGCTCCGGTGATGACGATGGTCATGGGTGTCCTCCTGTTCGGCACCCGTTCGGTGCGTGTACAGGCGGTAACGAGGCGGGGGCCGAAACCCTTCCCGGGATGCACTTCCGGGCATGTCCCCTCCTGGGCGTCGGCATGGCCGGCCGCCCCGTGCCACTGCCCCACCGGTTCCAGGGGCTCGTGGACAGCACCCGCGGACGGACGGTAGGACTACTGGAGGGGCTCACGCCGTAGCCGCCGGACCCGAGAGCGAAGGACCGCATCCGTGGACGAGCATGTACCGCACGGGCAACGCCGCCTCAGGGTGGGCGTGGTGGGCATCGGCTGGGCCGGACGCCAGCACCTCGCGGCCTACGGGAACCGGAAGGACGTCGAGCTCGTCGGGGTGGCCGGTATGGAGCCCGTACTCCTCGCCGAGCTCCGTGACGAGTACGGCATCCCGCATGCGGTCGCGCGGTGGGAGGACCTCATCGCGCTCGACGGGCTCGACGCCGTGAGTGTCGCCGTTCCCACGTTCCTCCACGCACCGATCACGGTCGCCGCGCTCGACCGCGGCCTCCATGTGCTCAGCGAGAAGCCGCTCGCACGCAACGGAGACGAGGGCCGGCTCATGGTGGACGCGGCACGCAGAGCCGGTCGCGTGCTCGACGTCGCGTTCAACCACCGCCGGCGGGGCGCCATCTCTGCCCTCAAGCGCATCATCGACGACGGCGGACTCGGCCGTCCCTACTACGCCAAGGCGTCCTGGCTCCGCCGCTCCGGCATCCCATCGCTGGGGAGCTGGTTCACCAATCGGGAGATGGCGGGCGGCGGGCCCCTCGTGGACATCGGCGTCCATGTGCTCGACTACGCGCTGTACCTGCTCGGCGAGCCGACGGTCCTCTCCGTCTCGGCGTCGACCTACGCCGAACTGGGCACGCGGGGCCGGGGCGGGGGAACCTACGGGGCTCAGGCGGCGGGCTCGGCGTTCGAGGTGGAGGATTTCGCCTCGGCCTTCCTCCGGCTCGAAGGCGGCGCGACCCTCCTCGTCGAGGCCGGCTGGGCCGCCTATCGCGATGCGGACGACCTCATGGATTTCCGGGTCTACGGGACCGACGGCGGCGCCGAGATGACCCGGACCGGTGCGGCGGGCGACGCCGTGGAGACCCTGCACGTGTTCACGGAGGACGGCGACTACGTCCCGGAGATCGGTGCGCCCCTGGGCCACCGGGGAGTGGTCGACGATTTCCTCGCCGCCATCCGCGCGGGCGAGTCCGAGTGGGGCAGGCACGACGGCTCACTCGCGCTCGCCCGGGCCCGCATCATCGACGCCTGCTACGCATCCGCAGCCCAGCACCGGGAGGTCCAGCTCTGATGGCACACGAAGAGGCACACGACAGGGAGAACGACACGAAGAGCGACAGGGAGAACGGCAGGGTGTTCGACAGCACGCCCGCCATCGTCGTGTGGAACGAGGGCGTCCACGAGGCCCGCAATGAACCCGCGACCATCGGCGCCATGTATCCGCGGGGCATCCACGGGGCCATCGCGGAATCCCTCGCCCGCTACTTTCCGGGCTCGGACATCACGACGGCGACCCTGGCGGACCCGGAGCACGGACTCACCGAGGACCGGCTCGCGGGCACCGATGTGCTGCTCTGGTGGGGGCACATCGCCCACGGAGAGGTGTCGGACGACGTCGTCGACCGCGTGCACCGGCACGTCCTCGGTGGCATGGGCTTCGTGGTGCTGCATTCCGGCCATTTCTCGAAGATCCTCACGCGGCTCCTCGGCACCACGTGCTCCCTGAAGTGGCGGAACGACGGCGAACGCGAGCTCGTGTGGACGGTCAAGCCGTCCCACCCCATCGCCGCGGGAATTCCGAGTCCTATCGTCATCCCGGAGCAGGAGATGTACGGTGAGCTCTTCGACATCCCGGAACCCGACGATCTGATCTTCATCAGCTCCTTCGAGGGCGGGGAGGTGTTCCGGTCCGGCGTGACCTTCTCGCGCGGCAAGGGCCGGATCTTCTACTTCAGCCCCGGCGACCAGGAGTACCCGGTCTACCACCATCCCCAGGTCCAGCGCGTGATCGCCAACGGCGTCGACTGGGTGGCACAGCCCGGCGTCGACCGCGCCGCACCCGGCGTCGGGAACCCTGCGCGCGACTGGTTCCTGGCGGGCTAGCTGTCCCTGGGCAGTACAGCTAGCCGATCCGCCAGCCCGAGACGTCGAGGATGCGGTCGGCAGCGCCTCTGGTGGCATCGACAAGGCCGGCGTTCGGTTCGTCCACGCGCTGCACCCAATCCTCGGCGTCCCCCGGCGACTTCCCGAAGCGGACGTGCCGGTCGATCAGCCGGCGACGGCGGACGTCGGCGTCGAGGTCCACGAACCACACCTCGTCGAGCTGCCGGCGTGCCTCGCGCCAGCCCGGCCAGTCCAGCAGCAGGTAGTTCCCCTCCGTCACCACGAGCGACATTGAGGGAGCCACCGCGAGTGCGTTGGCCAGGGGTTGCTCGAGGGTGCGCTCGAAGGCCGGCGCATAGACCCGGTGGTCCGGGCGGCTCCGCAGCCTGGCGAGCAGGGCGGCGTAGCCGTGCGCGTCGAAGGTCTCCGGGGCGCCCTTGCGGTCCAGCAGTCCCTGCCGTGCGAGCTCGGCATCCGCCAGGTGGAAGCCGTCCATGGGCACGTGCGCCCGGGTGCCCGGATCGAGCGCGGCGAGGGCGCGGGACACCGTCGACTTCCCCGCCCCTGGCGGTCCGACGATCCCGATCAGCACACGCCTGCCGTCCGTCGGAGCAGGGGCGAGTGGCACGAGGTCCTGCGGTCCGGTGACGACGAGGGCTGGACCCACGTGTCCTCCTCTCGGATCGGTCCCGACGCCGAAGGTGCCGGCGGAGGCTTCTACTCCATCTTGCCCTCCTCGGCCACCGCGGCAAGCGGTGGTGGCCGAGCCGCGCTGCAGCGACGATGGAGGGACCGACCAACCAGGAGGCCGTATGGGACACGTGGTGCTGCTCGGGGATTCCATCTTCGACAACGGGCGGTACGTCGATGGCGGGCCCGACGTCGTCGAGCAGGTCCGCGATGCCCTGCCGCAGGGCTGGAAGGCGACGCTCCTGGCGGTGGACGGGGACGTCACCTCGGGCGTCGTACGCCAGCTGCGCGCACTGCCGCCGGACGCCACGCACCTCGTGGTCAGCGTCGGCGGGAACGATGCGCTCGGCTACCAGCACCTGCTGCAGCGGCCCGTGCGCGGCGTCGCCGACGCGCTGCTCGCCTTCTCCTCCGCCCAGCAGGACTTCGCAGGGGACTACGACGCCATGATCGACGCCGTCACGGCGGTGGGCCTGCCCACGGAGGTCTGCACGATCTACGACACACCGTCCTCGGAACCGGGCTACGCGGTGATCCGCACGGCGCTCGCGTTCTTCAACGACTGCATCACGCGGGCGGCGTTCTCACGGGGCGTATCCGTCGTGGACCTCCGCCTGGTGTGCGACGACGACGGCGATTACGCGAATCCCATCGAGCCCTCGGTCCAGGGCGGCAGGAAGATCGCCGCGGCCATCTCCGCATTCCTCCTGCCGGCAGCCCGGCATTCGGCCGCGATCGCCCGTTGATCATCCAGTTCCCCGGCTGAATCGTCGGCAGGACGGTTAACCGGCCGGCCGCAGCGACGTGATCATCGCCCTGATGTCCTGGTACTCCTCCGTCTCCATGTAGGCCTGCGGGGTGTCGATGTGCTGGGGCTTCCCCGGGTAGATCTCGAAGGGGTCATAGGTCCCTCCGAAGGCAGCCCCCGACGGCGGCCACGTGAAGAAGTGGGCGATGGGGCACGCTGTCGGGCCCGTGGGCTCGGGCCCGGAGGTGATCCCGTACGCGAGCGTGGAGGCGGCCACCGGATCGGCCACGGAGGGATCCGTCCGTCCCTCGAACACGAAGCGCGGTGTTCCGGAGTCCTGGGTGAGGGCGGGGAGCACCTCCGAATCGAGGAGCGAGTAGGGGAGTTCCTCGGGGCAGACGGCACCGGTCACGAGGTGCGTGCGCAGCGTTGCGAGTCGTCGGCCGGAGGCATCGTCGACGACGACCAGCACCCCCTCAGGGGGTGCTTCCGGCGCGTCGGAGACGTCCCAGTCCGCAGGGTGGTCGAAGGACAGGCTCCCGTCCGACGTCGTGTAGGTCGCCCAGTTCCCGTCCGCGGCGGGGTCCGACGGCTTCCCGGACGGTACAGGTCCCGCGGGTGACGGGGTCGGAGCTCCGGACCCGCCGGGCTGCCCGGTCGGCTGCTCCGAGGGCTGGTCGGACGACTGCCCGGACGGCACCGGTTCCCCGGAGGAGGTGGCCGTGACGGGCTGGGCTTCGTCCGAGGCCTCGGGAGTGCCGGCGCCGGCCTCGGGGGAGCCGCAGCCGGAGATGATCAAGGCGAGGCACAGTGCCCCTGATGACAGCAGTACTGGTGTTGCTGGGCGACCCATGGTTACTCCTTCGTATCGTGAATGGATCGCTCCATGGTGAGCCCGAACGGGTGCAGGCGACAGAGCCGCAATGGAACCGTTGCCGGCGTCGTCGAACCGTTGCGTGTTCGTTGATGGTTCGTGATGCTGCGCCGGTCGTTCCTGCTGCCCGACCAGGTCCTCCGGCCGCTCGGACGCACCGATCCGACGAGCCGGCAGAACCCACCCGGCGAGCCCAGAAGCGTATCGGCTGCTCTGCCGTTCCGGGGGTGTTCTTTGTCACGGTTGGGACGCTTGTGCAATATGTCACCTCCAGTGCCTCCCTGACATCTCCCGGAAACCGCGCCGATAAGCGGACCCAAGTAGTCAGGGCCCTGCCGAGCGAGTAGCGCGAGGCCCTCCTTCACGTAGGCAGGTCGGCTCAAGGCAGTGGAACGGCGGACGGGTAGGTAGGACCTACTCGTGTCCGTGCCCGGCTTCGGCCGATACCTTGATCGAGGTGCTCGCTGGCAGAGCCGGCGACGACGCACCCATGCCCTTCGGGCGGGACAACGACCGGACCTGCCATCTGCTGGCATCCCAGGTGCGCGGCTACAGCTCAGCTGGAAGATCCCGTCCCACACTGTCTCACTCACGCCTCACACGAGGCCGCCGACCGGCTCATCCCGCCGCGCCGGCGGGCCCAAGGAAAACCCATGACATCTCTGCAGTCCCTCCTTCAGGACTCCATTGCCCGACGCCGGGCACTGGTCATCGTCGTCGCGCTCATCCTGACGGCCCTCGTGCCGCTTGCCGACACGATCCTTCCCGCCGGCTGGTCCTACGCCCTGCTGGCCGGCGGGGTCCTGCTGGTCATGGTCACCCTGCTTATGCTCGCGCGTCCCGCCGCCTCCAGCGGCGAGCGGGTGGTACCCGACGGCGGTGCGCGTCCCGGTGCCGGGCTCCTGCTGTATCTCTCGCCCGTGATCCTCCTGAACCTCGTGTACCCGCTGGTCAGCCCGGCCATGGCCGCCGTCAACGTCGGGGGCGTGCAGCTCACCCTCGTGGTGCTCGCCTCCTCGATCACGGTGCCGTGGCTCGCGCAGGCCGCCTGCCTCCCGGCCTACCGGGCCATCGGGGACCTCATGGCGGAACGGGACATGGGCGCCATCACCCGCCGGTTCTGCACCACCTGGCCGGCGATGTTCGTGCAGGCGCTGCCGCTCGTCGTCGTCTTCGCCCTCCCGCTCTGGCTTGCCACCCGCTGGTCCTTCACGGCCCTCGCCACCTACGCGGCCCTCTGCGCACTCCACCTGCTCTTCGTCCAGTCCCTCGTCCTCGCGAACGTCGGCGACCGCCGCGGCCTCTGGGCCATCGCCTGGATCGCCTACGCAGCCGCCCTCTTCGTCGCCCCCACCATCTGGTGGCTTCCGCCGCTGCTCGGGGCGCTCACGCAGATCGCCGCCATGGGTCGCGGACTGGCATCCGTCCGCCTCAGCCGGCGCCTCGGCGCGCGGGACTTCTCCTCGGACCTCGTCCGCGGGCTCCTGCTCGGGGCCGTGCTCTGGGCCGACAAGTTCGTGCTGTTCCTCGTCACGGACGGTGACTTCCAGGTGGTGATCGTGTTCCTCGCGATGCTGCCCGCCGTCGTCGCCTACAACTACTACTTCGTGAACCTCGCCCCGCGGGTGGACAAGGCCGTCGCCACCCTGCACCGGACGATCGCCGAGGAGCCGCTCACCGTCCTCGCCACGCGGTCCAGGCGACTGAGCCGGACCGTGGACCGCGCCGTCCTCAGCACCGGCGCCGTCGGCATGGTGCTCACGCTCGTCATCTCCCTGCTCCTCGAGGGAATCCAGCCCACCAACGTGCTGCTCGCGGTCTCCGTCGGCGTCGCATCCTGGGCGTTCATGATCCTCACGCTCCTCAGCTACGAACTGGATTACATCGGCGAGAAGATCGTGCCGCAGGTGCTCGGTGGGATCCACCTCGCGCTCTGTGCCGGCGCCTTCCTGCTGATCGGTGCCACACAGACCTCCACAGGCGCGGCGCTCGCGTACGGAGCCCTCGTGGTGGCGGACCTCGTGCTCGTCGTCGTCGCGTGGGTGCTGTACAAGCGCCACTGGTCGCAGCCCGAGTACACGCTGTTCTGGCGCCACGCCACGTCCTGGTAGCACCGCCGCACACCCGCCAGTCTCCACCCGCTTTCAGCCCACGAAGGAAGAACGATGTACGTGTTCAAGACCCCGAAGGCCCGCCGCGCAGCACTCGAGCAACCCGCCGCCGTCGTCCCTCCGGCCCAGGCCGCACGGCAGCGCCACTACGAGGACGTCGACGTCGCGATCGTCATGGAGTCCACCTACCCCTACCTCAAGGGCGGCGTCTCCGCCGTGGTGCACGACATCGTCACCCACAACCCGGACCTGACCTACGGGATCATCCACATCACCTGGGACTCCGACGCTCCCCATGAGGACCTCTACGGGATGCCCGACAATGTGGTCTGGGTGCGCCCCGTCTACCTGAGCATGCAGGAGCACCGGCACGACTTCATGGCCGTGTCCGCGAAGGACCTCGGTATGACCCCGGGGGAGCGCGCGGCGCTCGCCGACCGGCTCTTCGATGCGCTCTACGCACTGTCCGAGCGGCGCGAGGTGGAGCCGCTCTGGGAACTCGTCGACGAGGGGTTCAACGAACGCACGCGGACCTATCCGCTCTGGGCCCTGCTGGGGACGCGCGAGTTCATGGAGGCGCTCTCCGTGCGCATGCCCCAGCTCGACCTGTCCCTGGCGGACTCCTTCTGGACGCTGCGCAACTTCCTCTCGCTCGCCTACGCCGTCCTCGGGGACACGATGCCGAGGGCGCGCGTCTACCACGCACACACCACGGGCTACGCCTCGCTGCTCGGTGCCGCCGCCGCGCGGGACCACGGGACGTCGTTCCTGCTGACCGAGCACAACCTCTACGTGCGCGACACCGTCAACACGCTGCTGGACCGCAACATGGCGCTGTCGATCACCTCCGAGGACTACCGGACGTTCGACGTCACCCCCGAGCAGCGGGCCTGGATGGCGTGGTGGACCGAGATGGGGCACTTCTGCTACCCCAGCGCCGCCCTGATCACCTACCTGTACCCGACGGCGATCACCGAGGCCGCCCGCCTCGGCACCGACATCGACAAGGCCGTCGTCGTGCCCAACGCCATGGTCATCGAGGAATTCGATGACAAGTACCGCGCACGGCTCGCCGCGCAGGAACACCTGGAGCAGCACGGGGACGACCACACGTGGAGCCTCGTCTACATCGCCCGCGTCGTGCCGATCAAGGGACTCCTCGACCTCCTGTCGAGCATGGACCTCCTGCGTCGCCACGGCTTCCCGAACCTCCACCTCGAGGTCCTCGGCCCCACCGAGCACGTACCCGAGTACTACGAGGCGTGCCTGGCCAAGATCGAGAGCCTGGGGCTGCACGACCACGTGACCATCCACGGGACGGTCAACGTCCGGGACATGCTCGACCAGTTCGACCTCCTGGTGCTGCCGAGCTACAACGAGGGCCAGCCCATCGTGGTCCTCGAAGCCATGGCCGCAGGCATCCCCACGGTCGGGACCGACGTCGGCGGCATGCGCCAGCTGATCGGCGACGAGCTGTACACCTCCGACGGCCGGACCGTGGGCTCCTGCGGCGAGCTGGTGGTCGCCGGCGACGTGGAGCAGATGGCGGAGAACATCCGCGCCGTGATCGGCAACCGGGCACTCTACGCGGAGTACGCGGCCAACGCCCGGACCCGCGTGCAGGAGTTCTTCCAGATGCACGAGATCATGTCCTCCTACAACGAGATCTACCGGACCGTCGGTGACATCACCGACCTCCGCGACCTGGACACGGCCCGGTTCGAGGACGTCAGCCGGATCGACTCATGACCGGGGTCGGCGCGTGGATCCGGTACGGAGACCCGCTGCTGCCGGGGCAGCTCGAGTTCGCCGCGGAGCACTACCGCGTGGCGATCCTGCAGCCCTGGGAGACCGCCGCCGCGGAGGAGCTCAAGCGCCGCCGTCCCGACATGACGGTGCTCTGCTACAAGTGCCTGTCCTCGACGCGGAGCTATGAGCCCGGGCCGGTCTACACCTCCGGCGTCTCCTATGCCGAGGCGGAGAAGCAGGCCGGCGCGCCTGCCGGCAGCGGGACGGACGGCGGCTGGTTCGCCACCCGGCTGGACGGCAGCCGCATCGAGTGGGAGCGCTATGCGGGCCACTGGCAGATGCGCGTCTGGGACCCCGCGTACCAGCGCCGCTGGGTGGACAACGTGGTCACCGAACTGCGGGATTCACCGTTCGACGGCGTCATGGCGGACAACGACGTCTTCGAGGACTACTACGGGCTGCAGCTGCCCATTTCCGGCGCCGCGGACATGGCCGCGCTCCGCTCCGCGCTCGGCGACCTCGTGGCCGCCGCGGGTGCGGCGCTGAACGGCGTCGGGAAGATCCTCGTGCCGAACATCGCCGAGTCGCGCCGTGAGCCGGGCAGGTGGCAGGCCCACGCCGCCTACGGTGGGGGCTTCGAGGAGGTGTGGCTCGGCTACAGTCCGGTGGACCTCTTCGATCCGGTGACCGCCGAGGCGCAGCTCGCACAGGCGGCAGGCCCGGGACTCTCCATCCTCCGCGTGCCCACCGACGGCGACGACCGCCACCCCAACTTCGCGTACGGGCTGTCGGCGTTCTGGATCTTCGGCGAGGGCAGGGGCGCCTATTCCGCCACGGCCCACGACGACTACAGCCGCACCCAGTACGCCCCGGAGCTCGACTGGCAGCTCGGCGCCCCGCGCACGGAGCCCAAGGGCAGGAACCACGCCTGGTGGCGGGAGTTCGACGGCGGCTTCGCGGCGGTGAACTTCAACCGGGACGGCAGGCGGCGCCGCAAGGTGCGGATTCCTGCAGGCCTCGTGGACGCCGACGGCCGGCCTGCTCCATCGTCGGTGGTGCTCCCGCCGCAGCGCGGGGTCCTCTACCGACGCCCCGACTGAGCAGCGGTCAGCCGCGGGCTTGCGGCAGCCATCCGCAAGCTGGAACCGCCCTTTTGTCAGGTTCTCCGCAGGATTCGACCCGATCAGGACCGCGGCGGGTGACCGTCCCCGGGAGTGCCCCATTATGTGGGTATGAAACTGAATGCCGCTGGGGCAACTTTCGTTTCCGCGGCACTCGCTGTCGCCTTCGCCGTCTGCTCACTCGCCACGCCCGCGAGTGCCGGCAGCCTGACCACGAGCACGGGGCAGCAACTGCCCGCCTATCTGCAGGGCTACCGGCAGGGCCAGCTGCTCTGCCCGGGAGCGGCACTCACGGGCAAGGTCTCCGTGGCCATCGTCGATCCGATGATGGCCACCACGGATGCCCCCGGGGACTGCACGCTCTCCGACATGAAGGCAGCCAACCCGGGGACCACCTTCCTCGCCTACCTGAACATCGGTGCGATGAGGGACTTCGAGTCCTGGAACGGCGTCTTCCAGAACTCCTGCGCCGACACCGCGACCGACGCCGGGAAGCAGTTCGGGGTCACCACGTCGAACTCCAGGGTGGCCCGTAACGAGGACGGCCTGGCGAGCTACCCTGGGTTCTCCTACCTGACGGTCGCCGACCTCTCCCCGGCGTACGCCGACGCCTGCGCGGCCACGGCACACACGCTCCTGAGCACCGATGCGCAGCGTGGGACCACCGACGCGGCCCCCGCCCGGTTCGACGGCATCTTCCTCGACGACGCGTCCATGTCCCCCTCCCACGGCCAGGACATGGTCGACGTCGGGCAGTGGGGCCCCTGGCCCGACGACGACGCCTACGGCCGCGCCCTGATCGCCGCCGTGCAGCGCTTCGACGCGACGCTCACGCGCACCATGGGCCGGGACGTTCCCGTCGCCGTGAACCTCGGCGTCTACCCGGCGTGGACCAACCAGGTGAACCTCGCCAAAACGCTGGCGGCCACCCGATCCGTCGACTTCGCACTCCGCGAGCACGTCGTCGCGACCGGCACGGGCCGGCCGCTGCCGGCGATCGACCTGGACCAGGCGAGCGCGGCGTACCAGGCCATCACCGCAGCGGGGATGCCCGTGGTGGAGCACGACTACTCGGTGCCGCTGCGCGAACTGCCGACGACCGCCTACCGCCAGGGCAACGACATCGGGACCTCCGCCCCGTGCCTGCGCGACGGGTTCGGCACCCGGTCATCCGTGGTCGCCGCGGCGAAGACCCGACGTACCCTGGACCACCGCATGACGCTGGGACACCTGCTGCAGACCCGCACGGGCAGCGCCCTCCGGATGACGGCGACCCTCTCGCAGGCCGAGCCCACCTGCCAGGACAACGCCTGGGACGACGACGCGAACCTCGAGACGGTCACCACGGCGTCGGTCAGCTCCACCGATGCCCAGGTCACCGCGCTAACCACGGCGGTGACGTCGGGTGCCTACGCCACGGCGGCGCCGCTTCGGTTCGCCGGAGTCAATGTGGTGCGGCTGTCCGACGGGAAGGTGGTGGCGGTCAACACCACGACCATCACGCGCTCCGTCACCGCGTATGGCAGGACCCTCAGCGTCCCGGCGCGGTCGGCGACGATCGGCTGACACTCCCTGCGGCGCCGGAAGCCTCCGGCCGCAGGTGGGTGGGCAGGATGCTGCCGGGCGCCCGGCTGCGGATGAGCAGCAGGTTCCGCGCGTGCTCGTGGAGGCGCCGGTCCTCGTCCGAGCGCGGTACCCAGGGCGGGACCGGGACAGCCGTGCCCTCGTCGTCGCGCGCCACCATGACCGTGAGGCACGTGGTGGTCAGGGCCATCTCCCGCGACCGCGGGCTGCCGGAGCGGACGTGGACCGCCACGTGCATCCCTTTGTGCCCGGTGTAGACCAGGCGGGCTTCCACCTCGACGACATCGCCGATGTGCAGCGGCTTCAGGAACCGCACGCCGCCGGAGAAGACCGCGACGGTGTCCAGCCCGCAGTAGCGCGTGGAGCAGACGTAGGCGGCCTCGTCGATCCAGTCCATGACCGTGCCGCCGTGGACCTTTCCGCCCCAGTTGACGTCGGTCGGTGCGGCGAGGAACCGGAGGACGGTACGTTCGGCGGTCCCGGCGTCCGTGTACTCCTGGCGGCTCATCTCTTCCACGATCTCCCTGCGCACGTCGATGCGGGCCACGGCGTGGTCGCTGTCCAGGCGTTCGGCGTCGGTCCGGGGCTCGAATGCGGGAACGGGCACGGGTTTCCCATCGGGCCCCACCGCCACGAAGATCACCAGGCATTCGCTGCGCCGTCCGCCATCGTTCCCCGAGACGGACCCTGACGAGACGACGGTCCGGATGTGCATGGAGGACGTGCCGGTGTGGACGATGGTGGCCTCGACCTCCACGAGGTCGCCCACCACCAC
Organism: Arthrobacter rhamnosi; assembly: GCF_054510855.1. Classification (NCBI taxonomy): domain Bacteria; kingdom Bacillati; phylum Actinomycetota; class Actinomycetes; order Micrococcales; family Micrococcaceae; genus Arthrobacter; species Arthrobacter rhamnosi. The sequence goes on from NZ_JBTNDT010000010.1 coordinate 73,539, forward strand.
GGGGTCCGCGAAGTGGATGTTGCCCACGTAGGCGGTGACGCAGTAGGTCTTCGCCCAGCCGACGGCGGCGGCGTAGGCGGCCTTGTCCACCCACTCGAGCACCGTGCCGGCGTCGACCGATCCGCTGTGGCCGAGGTCGGTGGGGGAGGCGAGGAACCGCAGGGTGACGGAGTGCGCTGCCTCCGCGGTGGGCGAGAAAGCATTCATGCCCCAGTATCCCCACCCGGGAGACTCAAGCGGTAATGCAGCCCCCGCGCGGCTGTCACAACCGGAGGTCGACGACGGTGACACCGCCCGCCGATCGGTCGCCCGCCATGGCCACGAGGGCGTCCGGCACATCCGCCAGGGGGATGGTCCGTTCGATGAGGTCCTGCGGACGCAGGCGGTCCGCCGCCACCAGGTCGAGCAGCCCGGGGTAGTCCCGCGCCGGCATGCCGTGGCTGCCCAGGACGGAGAGCTCCTTGCCGATGACCGCGCCCATGGGGAGAACGGGGTCCGAGGGGAAGAGGCCGATCTGGACGTGGCGGCCGCGCGGGCGCAGCGAGAGGATCCCGACGGCGGCCGTCTCCTCGCGGCCGAGGGCGTCCACGGAGACGTCGAAGCCCGACGGCGCCGTCTCGCGCAGGGCCCCGAGCACGGCGTCGCGCGGCAGGCCGGAGGAATTCACGGTCCTGGCGGCGCCGAACCTCCTGGCCCGCTCCAGCGCGGCGGCGTCGATGTCGACGGCGACCACCTCCGCGCCCAGGGCCGCACCGATCATCACGGCACTGAGGCCCACACCGCCGCAGCCGACCACCACGAGGGTCTCGCCGGCTCCGAGGCGCGCCTGGTGCACGAGGCCGCGGTAGGACGTCGCGAACCGGCAGCCGAGCAGCGCGGCGGCCCCGCTGTCGAGGGAACTGGGCACGGCGATCAGGTTGATGTCGGCGTCGTGCAGGGCCACGAGGTCGGCGAAGGAGCCCCAGTGCGTGAAACCCGGCTGCGTCTGGTTGCGGCACACCTGCCCATTGCCGGACAGGCACTCCGGGCAGCGCCCGCAGGCGCAGACGAACGGCGTGGTGACGCGGTCGCCCACGGCGAAGAGCCGGACGTCGTCGCCGACCGCGGTGATGGTGCCCACCAGCTCGTGGCCGGGGACATGCGGGAGGGTGATGCCGTCGTCGTGTCCCAGCCACCCGTGCACGTCGCTGCGGCACAGGCCCGTGGCCTCGACGCGGACGACGACGCCCCCCGGCGACGGAAGGGGCTCGGGGACGTCCCGGAGGACAGGGCGGGCGGAGAACTCATCGAAGCAGACAGCGCGCATCACACCATTCTGCCCCGCGGATCCGCCGCACCGACCCTCGGGGGCGTCAGGACTTCGCCTGGGGAGCCCTCCGGGCAGTGCGCGATCCGGTGCGCGATCCGGTGCGCGCTCCGGTGCGCAACCCGATCTGCAGTCCGGTGCGGGATCCGGTGCGGGATCCGGTACGGGAGCCGGTGCGCAAACGGGTGCGCACTCCGGTCTGCACTCCGGCGCGGGATCCGGTGCGGCGTGCACCGGTGATGAGCGGGTCCTTCGAGAGGTCCATCATCAGCGCCACGCACAGTCCGATCATCACGAGCAGGAACGGGGCTGCGGCGATGATGGTCAGCGTCTGCAGCGCCTCGAGGCTTCCCACCGAGAGCAGGACGGCGGCCACCCCGCCCGTCAGGGCGCCCCAGAGGATGGTGAGCCACTTGCGCGGAACGGCAGCACCGAAGGAGGACAGTGAGCCCAGCACGATCGAGGACGCATCGGCGCCCGAGATGAAGAAGACCGCTACGAGGACGACCACCAGGATCGAGGTGACGGACGCCAGCGGGTACTGCGACAGGAGGGCGAACATCGCCGATTCCTGGCTCTCCGCGTTCGCGGCCGCGATGTCGACCCCGTTGTCCTGCAGGGTCAGGGCCGAACCGCCCCAGACACTGAACCAGATGAGGCTGATGACGCTGGGCACGGCCACGACGCCGATGACGAACTCGCGGATGGTGCGTCCGCGGGAGATCTTCGCGAGGAACGAGCCCACGAAGGGCGTCCAGGAGACCCACCAGGCCCAGTAGAAGATGGTCCAGGCCGCGAGCCATTCGTGGCCGCCGAAGGCGCCCGTGCGTGAGGCCATCTGGGGGAGACCGATGAGGTAGCTGCCCGCCGAGGCCGGGATGAGCTCGAGGATGAAGACCGTGGGCCCCACGACGAACAGGAAGAACAGCAGGGCGAGGGCGAGGATCATGTTGCCGTTGGAGAGCCACTTGATCCCGCGGCTGACGCCACTGACGGCCGACAGGACGAAGCAGACGGTGAGGACGGCGATCAGCGTGATCTGCAGTCCCAGGCTGCTGCCCACGCCGAAGACCTTCGAGAGTCCGCCGTTGATCTGCAGGACGCCGAGGCCGAGGGACGTGGCGGAGCCGAAGAGGGTCGCGAAGATCGCGAAGACGTCGATGGCGCGCAGGCCCTTCGGCGCGGGACGGCCGCGGAACAGGGCGGTGAAGGCACCGCTGAAGCCCGCACCACGGCCCTTGCGGAAGGCCGAATAGGCGAGCGCCAGGCCGACGACGGCGTAGATGGCCCAGGGGTGGATGGCCCAGTGGAACAGCGTGTAGTTCATGGCCTGGCGGGCCGCCTCCGGCGTCGCGGGCTGAATCCCGTCGAGGGGCGGGGTGAGGTAGTGGGAGATGGGCTCGGTGACGCCGTAGAACATGAGCCCGATGCCCATGCCGGCACTGAACATCATGGCGATCCAGGAGACCCTCGAGTACTCGGGCTTCTCGCCGTCCCTGCCGAGGGGGATACGGCCGTACTTGCTGAACGCGAGGAAGAGGGCGAAGACCACGAATCCGGTGGCCGTGGCGACGAAGGCCCAGCCGAAGGTGGCCACGAGGCCCTTCAGCATCGACGAGGTCACGTCCGAGAACGCCCCGGGGAAGAGGACCGCGGCCAGCATCAGGAGGATGACGATGGAGAGCGAGACGAAGAGGACCGGCCGGTCCAGCACGGCCTTCGCGGCCGCCTCCCCGGGAGGGGCCTCGAACGGCGTCTCCTCGCCGGGTGGTGATCCTTCAATGGGCTCGGTGGAGTTAGACATAGGGCTTAGGGTACGCGCGGCCCGCCGCCGGGTCCGGGCGGATTCCAGCCCGAAATCCCGCTTGCCCGGGCCTTCCCCGGCGGGACCGGCCCTCCGTGGCGGGAGCACGGCCAGGGCTGCGGGCGGACACCCCCGATGCGCCTGCTTCCCTGCAACGGCGGCGATCTCCCACGGTTGCGGACAGTCCCGACGCCGAGGCCGGTGACGCTCCCTGACACCGGAGGTTCGGCGCCCGCACGTCCCACCAGTGCCGGCGGCCGGATGTGACGAAGTTCCCACCCGGGCGGGGCGGACGGCGTGCTGGATCCGGATCCCCGGCGGCCTGCGGCAGGTCAGTCGGCGCGGAGGCGGTGCCGCTCCCTGCGGTCCTTGGCGGTGTCGGTGGCGAGGCTGAGGGAGAGGCCCACGGCGACGAGCAGGATCATGACGAACGGGAGCACCTCGAGACCGATGCCGTCCAGCAGGAGACCGCCGAGAAGGGCGCCCCCGCCGATGCCGACGTTGAACGCCGTCGTCTGCAGGGCAGCGGAGAGGTCGCGGGTCCGGAAGGACGCCGTCCGGAGCATGCGGGTCTGCAGCAGGGCGGGGATGCCGCCGAACGCGGCGCCCCAGACGATGACCGCGATGAGGACCACCACCGTATTGGCGGTGGCCAGCGCGAGGGTGAGGACTGCTGCCATGACCACCAGGACGACGCCCGCGAACGCCTTGCGGGGGAAGCGGTCGGCCGCGTAACCGGCCCCCACGAGACCGATGATGCCTGCGCCGCCGTAGAGGAACAGGACGAGGGCGACCGACCCGGGCTCGAAGGTGGAGACGTCCGTCAGCCAGGGGGCGATGTACGTGTAGAAGGTGTTCTGCCCGGTCAACAGGATCAGGATGACGGTGCACAGCAGGATCACGGCCCTGAAGCTGGGGTCCCGGCGCAGCGGGACATGCTCCTCGCCGGCCTTCCGCTCTCCGTGGTGGTTGACCGGGGGCAGGAACTTCACGATGACGAGGGCCAGGGCGGCGACGGCCACCCCGATGATGGTGAAGGCCGTACGCCAGCCGAGGGCGTTGCCGATCGCGGTCCCGACCGGGACGCCGAGGACGAACGCCGCCGTGCCACCGCCGGCGGTGATGGCGATGGCCTTGCCGAGCTGGTGGGCCGGGACGAGGTGCGCGGCGTAGGCTGCGACGACGGCCCAGAAGAGCCCGTGCGCCAGCCCGCCGAGGATACGCGCTGCGACCAGGACGCCGTAGGTCGGGGCGATCGCCGCGATGATGTTCGCCACGGCGATCACGAGGAGCACGACGACGATCAGTGACTTGCGTGAGTACCGCTGGGTCAGGGCGGCCAGGGGCGTGGTGGCGACGACGACGGTCCCCGCGAAGATCGTCACGAGGTAGCCGGCCGTCGAGAGGCCCACGTTCAGGTCGCGGGCCATCGCCGGCAGGAGGCCGGTGGGCAGGAACTCGCTGGTCACGGAGACGAAGATCGCCCCTGCAAGGGACAGCAGCCCGATGTAGGGGAAGGGCACGGCGGTCTTCACCGGCACGGAGGAAACAGACAAGGGACACCAATCAGAGGTCTTACGGCGGTCAGGGCCCTGGCTGCTCCGTTGAAAACCGAAGGGCATACTCCAGTCAAGCCGAGAGACGGCTTCGACTCCTGCAACAACACCGCGGGGACGCAGGGCATTCCTGCTGCCCCGGGGAAGGCCTCCGGTCCTGACCTACGCCCCGCCGGCGGCGCCCGTCCCGCCGCGGGCGGGGTTCGGGCTCCCGGCGAGGGCTGCCGTCGCGCGTCCGGCGCCCTCGTCCTCGCCGTAGCCCTCGGCGTCGTCCTGCCGGGGCACGAGTGTCAGGCGCGGCCCCGCATCGCGGTCGTCGAGCTCATCGGTGATCTCGTCCTTGCGGGACGCCGTCTCGGGATCGACGTCGCCGTCCTCCGCCCACTCGTGCTCGATCTCCCGGTGGACCTTGCTGTTCAGGACCTCGACCTCCTGGTCCCGCAGCCGGCCGAGGTCGGCGGGGAACGGTTCGTCCGGGGAGATCCTGCTGCTCATGCCTGTCCAATCTACTGGCCGTGGGTGCACGGCGACCGGGAAAAGAGTAGATGCCGTCGGCGACCGCGACAAGCAGTCCCCTTGGTTCTTTCGCCCCGACCGGGGAACCGGGGGTGTCCGCTCAGGCGAGGAGCGCGGCGACGACGATGAGCGCCGGGATCGCGAGCACGGAGGACAGCAGCACCGTGTCCCGGGCCAGCGGGATACCGCGGCCGTACCGGCTGGCGAACATGAAGACGTTCTGTGCGGTGGGCAGCGCCGATACGACGACGGCGGCGAGCAGCTTGTGGCCGTCGAGCCCGAAGAGGTGGTGCGCGGTCAGGTAGGCGGCCACAGGCATGAGGGCGCTCTTGAGCGCCGTGGCCGTGAGGACCTGCAGGCGGTCCGGGCTGCGCCGAAGGGGCCGGCTCCCCGGCAGGGACATCCCGAAGGACAGGAGGACCATGGGCACGGCGGCGCCGCCGAGGAGCACCAGGGAATCCCAGGCCGGGCCCGGCGGGCGGAATCCCGTGGTGGCGACCGCGACGCCCAGCAGGGACGCGATGATCATCGGATTCCGGAAGGGCTGGGTCAGGAAGGCCCGGAACGAGGGTTTCCGGCTCGAGGTGAGGTCGAGGACCGTCAGGTAGAGGGGAGCGAGCAGCAGGAGCTGCACGAGCAGCACGGGGGCGACCGGCGTGACATCGCCGAGGGCGTAGAGCGCGATGGGGATGCCGATGTTGTTGGCATTCACGTAGGAACTCGCCATCGCGCCGATGGCCGTCTCGGCCGCCGGCCTGCGGAACAGGAACCTGCTGATGAGGACGTAGAGGACGGCGATGGCCAGGGAGGAGATGAGCGCGATCGGCATGTACTCGGAGAACACCGAACCGAGGTCCGCGTCGGCCAGGACGGTGAAGAGCAGCGCCGGGTTGGTCACGAAGAACGCCATCTGGTTCAGTGCGAACCCGGCCTGCGGTCCACCGATGACGAGGCGTCCAGCGATGTAGCCGATGACGATCACCGCGCCGACGACGGCGAATCCCCCCAGTACTCCCAGCATGTTCTCTCCCTACGCATCGGGCGGTCCCGCCCGGGTGCCCCTTAAGAACCTAGTGCGTCCACCGACGGGCGGGGGACGGGACCGCAGAGTTACGGCGTGCGACGCGGATCGGGGTCCGGGGCGTACTCGGCGAGGGCAGGCGGCATCCGACGCAGGTACCCGGCGTCCGGCCGCGGCGCTGCCCGGCGGCCTTCGTGGGGCGCATGCCCCTTCGGGGCGGGCCGCCGCGCCGGGTGCCCGGACCCGTTGGTTCTCCCCACCGGGTCCGGGCCTCCGCCGCGGGTCTGCGGCAACCGAACCTCGGCCGCGAGTCTGCGGCAACCTGCCCTCCCGCGGCGGACGCCCGCGTGCCAGACTGGGAGCATGCTCGTAGCCTTCAGCGTCGCCCCGTCCGGATCCTCCGACCTCTCCCGCGAGAACCCCGACGGGTCGGTGCACGACGCCGTCGCCGCCGCGGTCGCGATCGTGCGCGAATCCGGCCTGCCGAACTCCACCGACTCCATGTTCACCACCATCGAGGGGGAGTGGGACGAGGTGATGGCCGTGATCAAGAACGCCACCGAGGCCGTGGGCCGGTACGGCAGCCGCGTCTCCCTGGTGCTCAAGGCCGACATCCGGCCCGGGCGGACCGGCGAGCTGACCGGCAAGGTGGAGCGGCTCGAGGCGGCGCTCGCGGATCAGCAGCAGTTCGAGGGCCATTCCTGACCTCCGGATCTCCCGCCACTCGGTGGCCCCAGGACACTAAACTGGAGCCGTGACACAGCCCCTGCTGACGCTGCCCTACCTGATCCGGCCGGCCACCGTCGACGACGCCGAGGCCTACGCGCGCACGCACGTCGCCGCGCTCCACGAGACGTACGAGCACATCATGCCGCGGGAGTACCACGAGTTCTACGACGCCGAGCTGCCGGCGATGATCGAGCGCCGGCGGGCGGCGTTCGAGGACGCGGAACGGACGCCCGGCAGCGCGCGGAGCTGGCTGGCGTTCGACGAGCACGGCGAGCCGGTGGCGGTCGCGACGTCGGGGCCGGGACGCGACGAGGACCGGCCGGACTTCGAACTGCACCACATCTACACGCTGAGGTCGACGCACGGCACGGGCCTCGGGCAGCGCCTGCTCGACACCGCCATCGGCAGGCGGGGGGCCTACCTCTGGATCCTCGACGGCAACCCGCGGGCCGAGCGGTTCTACGTCCGGAACGGGTTCGCCCCGGACGGCACCTCCATGCTCTGCGGGCCGACCTGGCACTACAAGCCCATGTTCCGCATGCACCGGCCCGACCAGCCGGTTCCCGCACGCGGCTAGCATGGAACCCATGCCTTCCGTCCGTCCCGCCCAGCAGCGTCACCCGCCGGCGGCCCGGTCCTGATGGCGAAGACCGCGGGCCCGCGGCCCGAGATCGGGGAGTTCCCCATCGACACCGGGACGTGCGAACTCGAACCCGATCCGTACAACCCGAACGGCTGGGTGCTGCGCATCAACGGTGTCCCCAGTTCGCACATCGACCTGGCCGATCCGCTGCAGCTCGACTTCGAATACATGCGGTGGATCGCCTCGCTCGTCGATTCCCGGTGGGCGGCGTCGGACCGGCTCCGCGCGCTCCATCTCGGGGGAGGAGCATGCTCGCTCGCCCGCCGCTTCGCCGCTTCCCACCCCCAGGCGCGGCAGGTCGTCGTCGAACTCGACGGGCGGCTGGCCGACCTGGTGCGGGAGTGGTTCGACCTCCCGCGGGCACCGCTCGTGCGTATCCGCGTCGGCGAGGCCCGCGCCGTGACGGAGTCCCTGAGCGAGGGCAGCCGCGACCTCATCATCCGTGACGTCTTCGCCGGAGCCGTGACGCCCGTCCCGCTCACGACCCGGGAGTTCACGCGCGCCGCCAAGCGCGTGCTCGGGGCCGACGGTGTCTACGTGGTCAACTGCGGCGACAGCCCCAACCTGGCGATGGCGAGGCGGGAAGCCGCGACCATCGGTGCCGAGTTCGCGTGCACCGCGATCATCGCCGACCCGGCGATGCTCAAGGGCAGACGCTACGGCAACGTGATCATCGCAGGCAGTGACACCCCCCTCGGCGAGGACCCGGGGCTGGCCCGCGCACTGCTGGGCGGGGGAGTGCCCGCGCAGATCTGGCAGGACGCGAGGGTGCGGGCGTTCGCCGCGGGCGCGCAGGTCCTCGAGGACTGACAGCGAGGAGTCCCTAGCGCCCTGACGGTCACCCCGGAAGGGCTGCCCCCGCAGCCGCGCGGGGTTTCGCGAGGGTCGACGACCACTAGGCTTGCACGGTGGAACTGGGACTGCTGGGCATCATCGGAATCGCCGTCCTCGTGGCGGTCGCCGTCCTGTCGAAGCGCGTCGGCGTGGCGGCCCCGCTCATCCTCGTCGTCGTCGGCATCGTCCTCTCCTTCGTCCCGGGGGTGCCGAGCTTCCGCATCCCGGACGAGTGGATCCTGGCCGGCGTCCTGCCGCCCCTGCTCTACGCCGCGGCGATCAAGACGCCCGTCACGGACTTCCGCCGCAACCTCACGCCGATCGCGAGCCTGTCCGTGGCGCTCGTCGTCGTCTCGGCCCTGGCCACGGGGTTGCTCCTCCATGACCTGCTGCCAGACCTCGGCCTCGCCGCGGCGATCGCCCTCGGCGCCGTCATCAGCCCGCCCGACGCCGTCGCCGCCACGTCGATCGGGCGGCGGCTCGGACTGCCGCCCCGCCTGCTGACCGTGCTGGAGGGCGAAGGGCTGGTCAACGACGCCACGGCGCTCGTCCTCCTGCGCAGTGCCATCGCCGCCTCGGCAGGAGCCCTGACCGGCTTCGGTTCCGCGGTGGGCGACTTCGCCTACGCCGTCACCGTGGCAGCCGTGGTGGGCTACGCCGTCGGGGTGGTGACGGTGTTCGTCCGCTCGAAGCTCGACGACCCCGTCCTGGACACCGCGCTGTCCCTCGCCGTGCCGTTCATCGCGTTCCTCCCCGTCGAGGAGCTCGGCGCCTCGGGTGTGCTGGCCGTCGTGGTGGCCGGGATCTACACGGGTCACCGCAGTGCGAGCCACTTCGACGCACGCGCACGCATCAGCGAGAACGTGAACTGGCGGACCGTCCAGTTCCTGCTGGAGAACGGCGTGTTCCTGCTGATCGGCCTGGAGCTCCGGGGCCTGCTGCAGGACATCGACGAGTCCCTGCTGACGGTGCAGCAGACGGTGGTGATCGGCCTCGTCGCGACCCTCGCCCTGATCGTCCTGCGGTTCCTCTGGGTGTTCCCCCTCGTGCTGCTGATGCGGCGGCTGCCGAGCAGGGCGGAGCGCCGGACGCTGCAGCTGCGCCGCGGCCTCGGCCGGCTGAAGAAGCAGCGGACCCTCGATGCGCGGCAGGAGCGCCGTAAACGGGCCCTGACGAGGATGTACCACCGCCGTCAGGCGGACCTCGAACTCGAACGGCGCGAAGGGTTCGGCTGGAAGGGGGCCACGGTGCTCGGCTGGTCGGGCATGCGCGGGGTGGTGACGCTCGCCGCGGCGCAATCCCTGCCGTCGTCGTTCGCCTACCGGGAGCAACTCGTGCTGATCGCCTTCACCGTCGCCGTCACCACGCTCCTGGTGCAGGGCAGCACGCTGCCGGCGCTCATCCGGGTGCTCAGGATCGAGGGCATCGACGTCGACACCGACCGCGAGGAGGCGGCGACGCTGTTCGACGAGCTGCGCACCGAGGGGCTGCGCGTGCTGGAGGATCCGCAGGCCGTCATGGGGGAGGACGTCCAGGTGGACGACGACGTGCTGGACCGCGTGCGGACGGACACGGGCATGCGCAGCGAATTCGAGTGGGAGAAGGCCCGGCTGCCGGAGCAGAAGCTCGTGCGCTCGCCGCACCGCCAGTACCGGGATCTCCGGCTCGCCGTGCTCGCGGCAGAGCGTGAGGCACTGCTCGCGGCGCGGTCACGCGGGACCTATTCGTCGCGGGTGCTGGCGAAGGCCCAGCGCATCCTGGACGTCGAGGAGACGCGCCTCCGCCCCCGGGGCGGTTCGTCCTAGTCGTCCGCGCGGTCCGTCGTCCCGCGATTCGCGGAGCGGGACGGGTCGGGGACGTCAGTGGTGCGGCGCGCCGGTGGAAGCGGACCGGCCCAGGAGCTGCGGTTCCAGCGACCGCGTCCGCTCCCGCAGCGCCTCGACGACGGCGGCGACAGCGGGCTGGCGCAGCGAGTCGGGCCGGACCACGAGCCAGTAGTCGAGCTGCTCTGCGACCAGGTCCGGGAGGAGGCGCACGAGGTCCGGATGACGGTTCGCCATGAAGCACGGGAGGAGGCCGAGCCCCGCGCCGGCCCGCGTTGCCTCGACGTGGACGAACACGTTGGTGGAGCTCAGGGCATCACGCATGGAGGGCAGCAGGCGCCGCGGCGCGTCCAGGCTGTCGACCTGCAGCATCGAGTCGATGAAGTAGACGAGCGGATGGGTGACCGCCTCGGCCAGGTCGGACGGCGAGCCGTGCGCCTCGAGGTAGTCCCGTGACGCGTAGAGCCCGAGCACGTAGGCGCCGAGCCGCGTCGCCTCGGCACGGTGCACCTGCGGTTCCCCGACCACCACCTCGAAGTCGAGTCCCGTGCGCGTCTGCGAGGCCCTGCGCGTGGCGGCGACGATCTCGATGCTGAGCCGGGGATTGGCGGCCCGCAGGCGGGCGAAGGCCGGGGCGGCGATGAAGGCACTGAAACCGTCCGTGGCACTCATGCGCACGACGCCGGTCAACGTCCCGGCGTCGTCGCCGGACAGTTCGGCGACGGCCGCAGCCACGCCCGCCGCCGCATCGGCAGCGCGCCGGCCCAGGTCCGTCAGTTCCCACCCACCCGCGCTGCGGGAGAGGACATGGCCTCCCAGCGCCTTCTCGAGGGCCGCGATCCTGCGGGAGACGGTCGTGTGGTTCAGGCCCAGGGAATCGGCCGCGGTGGTGAACCGCCCGCTCTGGGCGACGGCCCGCAGGACGAGGAGATCCTGGGCATTGGGGGCAACCATCTGTGCAGTATCGCAGACGAGGGGTGCCGAAGTGGTCATTGGTCGGTCCCCGCCCTGCAGGAATACTCAGGAGGAGTGCGGGGAGCGCCCCCGCCACCACGTACGGGAAGGAGAGCCATGAGCCTCGACGAAGCGGCTGCGGCGCGCCCCGGTCCTGCAGCGCACAACCGTTCCGAGACCCTCGGGCAGCAGGCGGGCGGCCTTGCCGGCCGGCGGGCGGTGATCACCGGAGGGGCGAGCGGCATCGGCGCGGCCTGCGCGCGGGCCCTCGCCGCCCGGGGGGCCGAGGTGGTCGTCGCCGACCGCGATGCACGGGGCGCGTCGGCCCTCGCGGAGGAGCTGGAGGGGGAGTCCTGGGCGGTCGACCTGCTCGACACTCGAGCCCTCGAGGACCTCACGCTCGACGCGGACATCCTCGTGAACAACGCCGGCATCCAGACGGTCAGTCCCATCCAGGACTTCCGCCCGGAGGACTTCCGCCGGATCCAGAAGCTCATGGTCGAGGTGCCGTTCCTGCTGATCCGTGCCGCGCTGCCGGGGATGTACGCGCGGGGCTTCGGGCGGATCATCAACATCTCCTCCGTCCACGGCCTGCGAGCCTCGCCCTTCAAGTCGGCCTACGTCACGGCGAAGCACGCACTGGAAGGGCTCTCGAAGGTCACCGCCCTCGAAGGCGGGGAGCACGGCGTCACGAGCAACTGCGTGAATCCGGGCTACGTGCGCACGCCCCTGGTCGAGAACCAGCTCTCGGACCAGGCGCGCCTGCACGGCATCAGTGAGGACGAGGTGCTGTCGAAGATTATGCTCACCGAGTCCGCGATCAAACGCCTCGTGGAGCCCGAGGAGGTCGCCTCCCTGGTCGCGTGGCTCGCGGGCGACGACGCCGGCATGGTCACGGGCTCGTCCTACGTCATGGACGGCGGCTGGTCGGCCCGCTGACCTGCACCGGTCCCGACGGTGCCGCCGACGGTGACGGTGCCGCCGAAGGACAGGCGCACTGAAATGCAGCGCGCCAAGGTCAGGCGCCCCGAAGGGCAGGCGCCCCGAAGGGCAGGCGCCCCATCAACGGGCGACGACGGCGGTCCCCCAGCCGCCGTCGTCGCTCCTGCCGGGGCGTAGCGATCAGATGCCGAGGAGTTCCTCGATGGGCCCGATGCCGAAGAAGACCACGAAGGCCGCGGCCACGGCCCACATCAGCGGGTGCACCTCGCGCGCACGGCCCTGGATGGCGCGGATCAGCACGAAGGCGATGAAGCCGGCACCGAGGCCGTTCGCGATCGAGTAGGTGAACGGCATGAGCGTGAAGGTGAGGAAGGCCGGCAGGGCGACACCCCAGTCCTCGAAGTCGATGCGGCCGACCTGCGACACCATCATGAAACCGACGACCACGAGGGCGGGCGCGACGGCCTCGAACGGCACGAGGCTGATGAGCGGGGTGAAGAACATCGCGAGGAGGAACAGCAGGCCGGTGACCACGTTCGCGAGGCCCGTCCGGGCACCCTCTCCGATGCCCGCGCCGGACTCGACGTAGATCTGGTTGGACGACACCGAACCGGCACCACCGGCGACCGCGCCCAGGGCGTCGACCACGAGGACCCGGTTGACGCCCGGGATGTTCCCCCTGGCGTCGACGAGCTTCGCCTCGTTGGCGAGACCGACCATCGTGCCCATCGCGTCGAAGAAGATGCTGAGGAGGATCGTGAAGGTCAGCAGGATCGCAGCGGTCCCGCCGAGGTGCCCGAAGGCGCCGAACGGGCTCACGTTGCCGATCAGGCTCAGGTCCGGTACACCGACCCATGAACCGGTGGGCAGCTCGGGAACCACGAGGGACCAGCCTGCGGGGTTGGGCTCCTGGCCAGGCGCGACGCTCGGGCCGACGTTGACGACGGCTTCGATGACGACGGCGAGTACCGTCGCGGCCAGGACGCCGATGAGGATCGCCCCGCGCACCTTCCGGACCACGAGTGCGATGGTCAGGATGAGGCCGAAGACGAAGACCAGGGTCGGCCAGCCGATGAGGACCCCACCGAATCCGAGGCCGACGGGGACGGTGGTGTTGGCGACGTCGGGCACACGGCGCACGAAGCCCGCGTTGACCAGGCCGATCAGGGCGATGAACAGGCCGATGCCTACGACGATCGCCGTCTTGAGGCTCTCGGGGACGGCATTGAAGACCGCCGTCCGGAACCCGGTCAGCACCAGGACGAGCATGGTGACGCCGGCGAGCATGACGAGGCCCATGATGTCCGGCCAGGTCAGGCCGGGGTTGGTCGCGACCGTGATGGCCACGAACGCGTTGACGCCGAGTCCCGTGGCGAGCGCGAACGGGTATTTGGCCCACGCGCCCATGACGATGGTCAGGATGCCGGCCACCAGCGCGGTCACGGCGGCGACCCGTTCGAAGCCGAGTTCAGCGCCCGAGGAATCGGCGCCGGCGAGGATGAGCGGGTTGAGCACCACGATGTAGCTCATGGCGAAGAAGGTGGCGAGGCCGCCGCGGATCTCGCGTGAGAACGTCGACCCCCGCTGCGTGATGTCGAAGTAGCGATCCAGCGCGGAACCAGTTTTGAGCATGGGGGATCCTAGGGCGGAAGGGTCGGGGAGCAATCGCGATGAATTCTATCCCGAGCATGCAGCGGGGAGATGTCCCGTGACGGCCGTCACGGGACATCTCCCCGCCGGCCTCCTGTAGGAGGTCCAGCACCTCATCAGGGTCTCCGCGTAGGGTTGGCTCATGGCTGCCTTTCCTCTTCTGCCCGTCCAGTACCCGGTGACCGCGCACGGCGGACGGGGTCGTCCTGCCCTGTCGGGCGGAGCCCTCGTCGGGGCCGTCCTGCTGGCACTCGCCCTCCTCCTCGGAGGCGGGGCCACCGCGAACGCCCACGACGAACTGGCGGGCAGCAATCCGGCGTCGGGCGCCACCATCGAGGTGCTGCCGCCCAGCCTGGAACTCAGCTTCTCGAACGTGCCGTCCGGGATCGGCGCCCAGGTGCAGGTCCTCGACGCGTCCGGCACGGACTGGGCCGACGGGCCCGTGCAGATCGTCGACCGGACGGCCACCCAGCCCCTGCGCCCGGGTGCACAGGCCGGGGAGTACACCGTCAACTGGCGCGTCGTGTCCTCGGATTCGCACCCCATCGAGGGCACCTTCGCCTTCACCACCCAGCAGGGCTCGACGACGGTTCCGGACGCCGCGACCACGCAGGGCCCGGTGGATGTGGAGGACGCTCCGGCCGCAGAGACGCAGACGGCCGGAGTCAGCGACTTCCCCTGGAGCATTCTGCTGATGATCGTGGCGCTGGTGGCGATCACCGTCGCGCTCGCCGTGACGGCCCGGAAGCGGCTCGGCGCCGGCAAGTAGGAGCCGGCAAGTAGGGGGCTAGGCGCTGAGCGGCGAGAGGGCCACGCGGGGCGGGGTGATGCGGTTGAGGGCGGCCGGCCCCTGCTCGACGATGGCGTCACTCACGAGCTTCGCCTGGCGCACGATCTCTCTAGTGGTCGGCGTCAGCAGTTCGCCGACGCCGACGAGGTGCAGCCCGATCGCGCGGAGGGCCGTCTTGAAGTCGCGGCCGATCGCGATGCCCATGGAGCGCAGGAACTTCCGCAGCTCGTTCTGGGGGTACTTGGTGAGCACGACGTGGTCGGCGAGGAGGACGCCGTCGGCCGTCTGCACCGCCCACTTCTTGCGGCCCACAGGGCCCGTGATCAGCTTCGGGTGTCCGATGATGCTGAGGTGTTCCGCGACCGTGGTCTGCCGGACATCGAGATGGTGCGCGGCGGCATAGCCGCGGAGGAGCCGCATGAGTTCTGTGCGCTCCGAGAGGGAGACGGAATCCGTCATGACCGTGCGCATGGCGCCGGAGTCGAAGCATTCGAGGCTTTCCACCACGATCGAGTCGATGCCTCGGCGGCTGAGCTCGCTCGCGACGGCGAGACCGGACAGGCCGGAACCGATGACGACGGTGCTCGTGTGCTCCGTGGCCGCGGACATTGCGGAGGCAGAGCGGACAGCGTCAAGCGGCAAGGAATCCACCGAGTTACCTCCACACGAAGCAGAATCCCGTACGGCCCGGCGCCTCTTCCGGGCCGTACGGACTCTTGGCTGCGAACGGGTCAGTCAAGAGCACTACGCACAGGGGTGTCCCGGCTCTTGAGGGCCGGCCCCCGCTACGGGTCCCTGAAGCCTATATAACTTTTCAGACCGTGGATAGACCGGCGAACCCCAGTGCGCTACAAATGGGGGACCGGCCGCTTCGGGCGGCTGGGGCACGCGACCGAGGGAGGCCTGCCGTGGGCAGAGGGCACGCAGAAGAATCGTCGCAGGGGCTGGCGCAGCACGGGATCGTGGTCGGCGTGGACGGCTCCGACCAGAGCACCTGCGCCCTGCTGTGGGCCGCGCGGGAGGCCGAGAGGCGCAAGGCTCCGCTGTACGTCGTGACCGCCTACACCGTGCCGGTGTTCGCGGCGTCGAGCATGGATGCGGGCTACGCGACAGTGGACGACGAGGTCATCCGTGAGAGCGCGCAGAGCGTGCTGAACGAGGCGGTCGCCCACCTCGAGGGCATCGCCGTGGACGTGCACCCGCGGATCGAGACCGGTGACGCCGCCGGGGTGCTGCTGGATCTCTCCGAGGAGGCCGAACTGATGGTCGTGGGCTCCCGCGGCCGCGGCGGTTTCGTGGGTCGCCTGCTGGGTTCGGTCAGCAGCGCCCTGCCCGCGCATGCCAAGTGCCCGACGGCGGTCATCCCGGTGTGCACGGGAGCACGCCTGGGGCATCCGGAGCTCGGCCGGAAACCGGGGAAGGACAAGCCGGCCGCCCCCGTTGAACCGGTCGTGGTGGTGGGCGTGGACGGTTCGGAGCAGGCCCGCATGGCGTCGCTCGCCGCCGCGGAGGAGGCGCGGTCCAGGGGTCTGTCCCTGCGCGTGATCTGCTCGGTCGCACCCTTCAACGGATCGCTCGCCTGGGTGCCCGCACCCGTGGACCGGGAGGCGCTCCATGCGGACCTCGCGGTGCAGCTCGCGGCCGGCCGCGACTGGCTCAAGAGCCACTACCCCGACGTGGACATCCGGGTGGACCTGATGGACGGGCCCCCCGCCGAGGTGCTCATCGAGGCGTCGGCGACCTCGGAGCTGCTGGTGGTGGGCACGCGGGGCCGCGGCGGCTTCGCGGGCATGCTCATGGGGTCGACGAGCCAGGGAGTGCTGCATCACGCGCGTGGACCCGTGCTGGTGGTTCCTGACAGGCCGGACCCGCGGCTCGAGGACCGGAGCTCGTTCGGTCCGATGATCGCACCGGTCCGCTGATCGGGCCGGGCGACGCCCGGCGGCCCGCTCCGTGGAGCGGGCCGGGTCAGCTCCACCCCAGTTCGTGGAGCCGGTCGTCGTCGATGCCGAAGTGGTGGGCCACCTCGTGCACCACGGTCACGAGGATCTCCTCCACCAATTCCTCCCGCGTGGAGCACAGCCGCATGAGGGGCCCGCGGAAGATGCTGATGCGGTCCGGCAGGGACCCCGCGTCCCACCACGAGTCCCGCTCCGTGAGGGGCGTCCCTTCGTACAGTCCCAGCAGCTCCGTATCGGCGGGCTCCCCCGGCCTGGGCTCGTACTCCTCGACGACGAAGATGGCCACGTTGTCCATCGCACGGGCGAGGTCGTCGGGGATCCTGTCGATGGCGTCGTCGACGGCGTCGTCGAACTCTTCCCGTGGGATCTCGAATGGCACGAGAAGATCGTACAGACCGCCCGACCTGCTGACCTGCCGCAGGAGGCTCCCGTCGGGAGCGGGGCCGCGTCCCGCGTGCCCGGTCCCGCCGATTTTGTGGAATCGAGAATCTGCCCCTATAGTTTTATAGGTCCACGACAGGGAATGATCCGCCGGAAATGCTTGCTCTCCGGAAGGTCGCAGGAACCCGAACTGTGGTCCAGGCCCCCATCGTCTAGCGGCCTAGGACACCGCCCTTTCACGGCGGCGGCACGGGTTCGAATCCCGTTGGGGGTACGCAGGAGACGCCTTCACGGGCGGTCAACCGGAACGAAAAGTGCTGGTAGGCTGGAACTCTTGCAAAACAGCAAGGAAGTTAGCAAGGCCCTGTAGCGCAGTTGGTTAGCGCGCCGCCCTGTCACGGCGGAGGTCGCGGGTTCAAGTCCCGTCAGGGTCGCTCAGGCGGCTGGATCCCCTCGGGGAGTCCGGCCGGGCTGGATACGGTGATCATCGGAAGATGGTCGCAAGGCTCTGTAGCTCAGTTGGTAGAGCGTTCGACTGAAAATCGAAAGGTCACCGGATCGACGCCGGTCGGAGCCACTGCTGAAAACCCCGCAGTTCCCCAGGGAACGCGGGGTTTTTTCGTGCGCCCGCTCCCAGCAAAGGCCGGGGTTGAGGTCGTAGCATCGCGCGGACGGGCCGTGGTGTCGCGGCAAGCCCGCGCCGCCCGGTGCCACCCGGGATACTAGTCGGGGTTCCGAGCGTTGAACCTCCGGCCCCGCACCGAGACGAAAGGGCATACGTGAGACTCCTGCACACCGCTGCCTGTCTGGGCGTGCTGGCCCTCGCCCTCGCAGGGTGCAGTCAGGGCGGGCCCGTACCGGCCCAGACGATGCTCACCATGCCCGCCAGCCCCTCCCCGGAGCCGGATGCACCCTCCGAACCGCCGCAGGACCCCGCCCTGCCGGGGGAGGGCGCGGCGACGGGTCGGGAGACGGGGGCAGCTGCCGGCCAGGATCCCTCGGCCTCCTGCGTTCTCGTAGCGGGCGGAGTCACCACGGCCATGCTCGCCCCCCTGAGTCTCCGCTCCACATCGGATCCGGAGGAACTCCTCGCCCTCGAGCAGCAGATCCTCGACCTGCGGGACAAGGTGCCGGCCGAGCTGTACGACGATTTCACCACTCTCGCCCATTCGGTGGAGGCGCCGCCCGAGGGGTCCGGCACCTTCGATGAGAAGGCTTTCCGCCATTCCATGGTGCCTGTGCAGGACTGGCTCGCCCGGCACTGTACCCGCTCCTGATCGTCCTGCGGCCGGCAGGGGCACCGCTCCCCGCTGCTCCATCCGGGTCCCGGTGGCGTGGCTTAGGCTGGGCACAAGCGAAAGGGGCCTTCTTCGATGATCGAGCAACCCACGGGACGTCCGTTGCCCGTCCTGCAGGACACGGCTGCCGGACGGACCGTCATCGGTGACCAGGCCGCGGTCAAGATCGCCGCCATCGCCGCACGGGCGGTGCCGGGTGTCCATTCGCTCGGACTCGGGGCCGGCCGCGCGCTCGGCGCGATCCGGGACGCCGTCGGAGCCAATGACCTCTCGCAGGGGGTGAAGGTCGAAGTCGGCCTGACGCAGCTCGCCGTCGACGTCAGCCTCGTCGCGGAGTACGGCTATGCACTCCATGCCCTCGCCGATGCCGTCCGCGCTGCCGTGTACGACGCCCTCACGCAACTGGTCGGGCTCGAGGTCATCGAGGTCAACGTGGAGGTCCTCGACGTGCATCTCCCGCCACCGGCAGAACCCAGGACGATCGAACGCGTCCGTCCTACGGGCTCCTCCCAGGTCCAGCACCGAGCCGAGTGAGGTACTCATGACTCCCACCACCATCGGTATGGCCGCAGGAGCGGTGCTCGCCTTCGCGGCCCTGATCTTCGGATTCTGGGGCTTCGTGCTGACCCTCGTCCTGGTGCTCTGCGGAGCCCTCGTGGGGCGCACACTCGAAGGCAAGCTCGACCTGCGCGGCGTCGTCGACGCCCTCTCCGGCCGACGCTCGTCCTCGTGACAGCCGAGTCCCTCCCTCCTGTCCGCGCATGACGGCCGCCCCCCTGCCCCCGAGCGCCACGTCGGGGCACAACCGCATCACCACCCAGGCCCTCACCAGCACGGCGCAGGCCGCCGCCGCGGAAGTACTCGGGGTGCAGCCCGCCCAGATCCGGGCCTCGTTCTCCGACGACCGGGGGCTCCTTGCGCTCCTGCTCGCACTGCCGCTGCCGGTGCCTCCGCTCACCCGGGTCCTCGACGACCCCGGGATCGTCGAGTCGTTCGGAGGGCCGCTCTGGGCGCGTGCCGATGCCGCGCGCATGCCGATCCTCGAGCGCGTCCAGGAGCTCACGGGAGCGCGCCTGAGCCGAGTGGACATCCGCATCATCGGCAGCACCGTCACCAAGGGGGTGAGGGTGCAGTGAGTCCCGATCCGCTCGACCGGTCGACGCCGGCATCCACGGCCCGCCTCGTCCGCCGGGAACTGTATTCGTCGCGGGCCGTGGCGTCGGTGGTGACGGGTGCCCTCCTGATCGCGGCCTGCCTGGTCCTGCTGTTCGAGGCCATCCTCAAGGGCGTGGGGGACGAGCCGTTCCTGCTCGACGTCGAAGCTGCGGCCGCCTGGCTCGGCGCCCTGCCCGGCGCGGCACCCGCCTCCCTTCTCGGAGCGGGATCCGTCCTCCTGCTCGTCCTCGGCGCCCTGCTTCTCCTCCTCGCGGTCCTGCCCGGCAGGCAGGCCCGCTACACCATCCCGGACGGTCGGGCCGCCATCGTCGTCGACGCCGAGGTCGTGGCGTCCTCGCTGGCGCGCCGGGCGCGGGTTGCGGCAGGAGTGGCACCGGAACAGGTCCTGGTGACGATCAGCCGCGCCTCGGTGCGGGTACAGGTCCGGCCGACCTCGGGTGTCCCCGTCGACGTCGAGGCCGTCCGCACTGCCGTCGCGGACGACCTGCGGCTCTCGAGCGTCGAGCCGGCACCGAGGATCATCGTCGCCGTGGCGGAATCGGGGGTGATCGGGCAGTGAACACCACGCCGCGGTTGCTCAACCGACTCGTCCTCGCCGTCATCGGACTCCTTCTGCTTGCCGCAGGGGCCGCAGGCCTCTCCGTCCTCACGCTGCCCGCCGTCGCCGCCTGGTGGGGGTCCACCGCTCCCCGTGTGGGCGGAGGGATCGACCGGGTGCGGCGGGCAACCACGCTCGAAGGCCAGTCGGACACGTGGCTGTGGCTCGCGCTCGCGGCCGCACTCCTGGTCCTGATCGTGCTGCTCGCACTGTGGATCGCTGCGCAGGGCAGGGGCAGGACAGGACTCTTCGCGTCCGTCGACGGGCGCGCCGGTAGTTCTTCCGGCGGCCGGGACGCTCGCGGCCGGGGTACGGGCGGCCGGGACACGGGCGACGGCGGGACGGCGGGTTCGGTCGTCATCACGGCCGCAGCCGTGGAGCAGGCCCTGAAGGCCGCGTTGCTCGAGCGCACCGACCTCGCGGGCGCCTCCGTCAGCACCTGGGAGGTCCGTGGGGTCCCGGGACTGCGCGTCCGGGTGTTCCCGAGGAAGGGCGTGCCGCCCTACGCGACCGCTGCCGAGGTCTCCCGGCTCGTCGAGGCCTTGGACGTGGTCACGGGATACCGCACCCCGGTCCTCATCAGCATCCGATCCGGTGCCCGTGTGCGCTTCACGAGGGTCGAGCGCGTCACCTGACCAGCAGCCGTGTCACGTTTCGGTATCGAATGCCGGAAGCAGGGCGCGAAGCTTGTGACGGTGCATGTAAGCGCTTACTGTTGCGATACCCATACAGTGAGGCGGCACAATCCTGGTCCACGGCGACGTTCGCCGTGGATCCGAAGCATTGGGGGCCGCTGGACAAAGGAGTCTGTTTCAATGGCGAAAACTCGCTCACGGAAGTTGGTGCTGCCCGCTGCAGCACTCAGTGTTTCCCTCCTCGCGCTCGCCGGGTGCGGATCAGGCGGCTCGGAGAGCGCGGGCGGATCGGGGGATGCGGACTGCGCCGCCTACGAGTCGTACGGGACGTTCGAGGACGCCGAGGTCAGCGTGTACTCGACCATCGTCGACGTCGAGGCCGAGCGGCTCGAGAACTCATGGGCCGACTTCTCCGAGTGCACCGGCATCGAGGTCGCCTACGAGGGGTCCAAGGAGTTCGAGACCCAGATCGGCGTCCGCGCGCAGGGTGGCACCGCACCGGATCTCGCCATCTTCCCGCAGCCGGGTCTCCTGGCAGCCCAGGCGGGCAACCTGAAGCCGGCCCCCCAGGAGGTCTCCGATCTCGTGGACGAGGGCTGGTCCGCGGACTGGAAGAAGTACGGCACCGTCGACGGCACCTTCTTCGCCGCGCCGATGCTCGCGAACATCAAGGGCTACGTCTGGTACGTCCCCGCGACCTTCGAGGAGAAGGGCTGGGAAGTCCCCACCACCTGGGACGAGATGACCGAGCTGACGGAGAAGATCGCCAGCGAGGAAGAAGACATCAAGCCCTGGTGTGCAGGCTTCGAATCCGGTGAAGCGACCGGCTGGCCGGGAACCGACTGGGTCGAGGACGCAGTGCTCCGCGACAACGGCCCCGAGGTCTACGACCAGTGGGTTGCCCACGAGATCCCGTTCAACGATCCGCAGATCGTCAAGTCGTTCGACCGCGTCGGCGACATCCTCAAGAACGACGACTACGTCAACGGCGGTTTCGGGGACTCCCGTTCCATCCTCTCCACCGCCTTCGCCGAGGCCGGTCAGCCCGTCCTCGACGGCCAGTGCGCCATGCACCACCAGGCATCCTTCCAGGCGGCCAACTGGCCCGAAGGAACGAACGTCGCCGAAGACGGAGACGTCTGGGCTTTCATGACCCCTCCCGTCGACCCGGCCGATGGCACCGCCATCACCGGTGGCGGTGAAATGATCGGTGCGTACGCGGACCGCCCCGAGGTCGTCGCACTGCAGACGTACCTCGCCACTGCCGAGTTCGCCAACGCCCGCGTATCCCAGGGTGGTGCGATCAGCGCGAACAAGGGGCTGGACCCCGAGCTCGCCGGATCGGACCTCGACCGCCAGTCCATCGAGCTGCTGCAGGATCCCAACACGGTGTTCCGCTTCGATGCCTCCGACCTGATGCCGGGCGCCGTCGGTTCCAACTCCTTCTGGAGTGGCATCGTGAACTGGATCAACGGTTCCTCCACGGAGGAAGTCACGCAGACGGTCGAGGACAGCTGGCCCGCGTCCTGATGCACTGACGGCTGGTGCCACCGCCCTGACGACAGGTGGTGGCACCAGCCGCCGTCGGTACTGCAGGCCGCACCCCTTCGAGGCCTTGCGGTTCCGCGCTTCCCCGAGATCACTTTCATCACGCGCACCAAGGAGGCTGGGCTGTGGAAGATTTTGCTGACAAAGGTTTACAGGTGGTGGTGGGGCTCGCCATCTTCGCGGCCATCATCGGACTCATCATGCTGGTCGTGGACCGGGCGCCGAAATCCGGACGCGAGAAGGTCCAGGTCGCAGCCTTCCTCGCCCCGGCCCTGATCCTGCTGCTGGCCGGGCTCGTGTTCCCGGCGCTCCAGACGTCGTACCTCTCCCTGACCAACCCCAAGGGGGAGTTCGTCGGACTGGACAACTTCGTCTGGATGTTCACGCAGCCGGAGGCGCTGGTGACCCTGAGGAACACGCTGATCTGGGTGGTCCTCGTCCCGCTGCTCGCCTCCTCGATCGGACTCGCCTACGCGGTGTTCATCGACCGCGCGCGCGGCGAGAAGGCGCTGAAGGCGCTGGTCTTCATGCCCATGGCCATCTCGTTCGTCGGTGCCGGCGTGATCTGGCGCTTCGTCTACGCCTACAAGGGCGCCGAGCAGGACCAGATCGGGCTCCTCAACCAGATCCTGGTCTGGGCGGGCCAGGAGCCCAAGCAGTTCCTGCTCGATGCCCCGGAGAACACCTTCTTCCTCATCGCCGTCATGATCTGGATCCAGACGGGTTTCGCGATGGTGGTGCTGTCGGCGGCCATCAAGGGCATCCCCACGGAGATCGTGGAGGCCGCACGGCTCGACGGCGCCAGCGCCTGGCAGCAGTTCCGCAACGTCACCATCCCCACCATCCGCGGTTCCCTGATCGTCGTCATCACGACCATCACCATCGGGACCCTCAAGGTCTTCGACATCGTCCGGACCATGACCGCAGGCCAGTACGAGACGTCAGTGGTCGCCAACGAGATGTACACCCAGGCGTTTCGGGCAGGTGAGCCAGGCAGGGGCGCCGCGCTGGCGCTGGTCCTGTTCCTGATGGTGCTGCCCGTGGTCGTCTACAACGCCCGGCTGCTCCGCAAGCAGAAGGAGATCCGATGAGCACTGTGCCGCTGGACAACACGAACGGGCTCCTGCCGGACGTCAAGGATGACGCGACCCAGGGGCGGCCCACCATGCAGAAACGGGTCAAGCAGCGGCTGACGTCGCGGCGCGCCACTGCCGCGGCGATCAGCATCGCCGTAATCTGGACCGTCCCGACGTTCGGACTGCTGATCTCGTCCTTCCGCCCCGAGGACAACATCAAGGGCAACGGCTGGTGGAACGTCCTCATCGACCGCCAGTTCACGCTGGAGAACTACGCCGACGTCCTCAGCCCCGGAGGAAGTCAGTCGCCCAACCTGCTCTCCTATTTCGTGAACTCGCTGGCCATCGTCATTCCCGGGACCGTCTTCACGCTGGTCCTCGGCGCCATGGCGGCGTACATGTTCGCGTGGGGCCGGTTCAAGGGGAAGGACGGCCTGTTCATCTTCGTCTTCGCCCTGCAGATCGTCCCCCTGCAGATGGCCCTGATCCCGCTCCTCCAGCTGTTCACGAAGGTGCTCAAGTTCGGCGACTTCCAGGTACTGCCGAGTGGTACCTATGCGCAGCTCTGGGTCGCCCACACGATCTTCGGACTGCCGCTGGCCATCTTCCTCCTGCACAACTTCATCGCGGAGATCCCGGGCGAGGTCATCGAGGCAGCCCGCGTGGACGGGGCCGGACACAGCACCATCTTCTGGCGCATCATCATTCCGCTCGCCACGCCCGCGCTGGCCTCCTTCGGGATCTTCCAGTTCCTCTGGTTGTGGAACGACCTCCTCGTGGCGCTGGTGTTCTCCGGTGGTGGGGCCGACGTCGCGCCTATCACGCAGCGTCTGGCCGAGATCCAGGGCTCCCGCGGCGGGGAGTGGCAGCGTCTGACGGCGGGGGCCTTCGTGTCCATCATCGTTCCGCTGGCAGTGTTCTTCGGTCTGCAGCGCTACTTCGTGCGGGGTCTGCTGGCCGGCGGCCTGAAGGGCTGAGAGCATGACCAGCATCGACGACGTCGCTGCGTACCTCGGTGTCTCCACGGCCACCGTGTCCCGCGCCCTGCGCGGGCTGCCGGGGGTGGCCGAGGAGACGCGCGCGCGGGTCAACGCGACCGCGAAGGAGCTGGGGTACGTGCCGTCGTCGTCCGCCTCCGGACTCGCCTCCGGACGCACCATGGCGATGGGCGTCCTCGTCCCGGTGATCGACCGCTGGTACTTCTCCGCCGTTCTCGAGGGCGTCGACCGCCAGCTGCGCGCCGCTGGGTACGACCTGATCCTGTTCAGCCTCGGCGGCGACGGCGTGAACCGGGACCGGGTGTTCCACCGCTCCATCCTCCGCAAGCGCATCGACGCCCTGCTGGTGATGTCCATGCACCTGACGGACGAGGAGCGGAAGGCCGTCCAGCAGCTCGAGTACCCCAACATCGTGGTGGGCGGCGCTGTGGAGGGTGTCCGGCACGTCGGCATCGACGACGCGAAGGCGGCCCGCGACGCCGTGGAGCACCTGATCGGCCTCGGCCACACGCGGATCGCGCACATGCGGGGCGGCGGCTCCTTCGACATCGACTTCCAGGTGCCGAGGATCCGCCAGCAGGCCTTCCAGCAGGTGATGACCGACCACGGGCTCCCGGTGCGCGAGGACTGGTCGGCCTTCGGTGACTTCCGGTTCGCCACGTCGCGCGTGTCCGCGCTCGCGCTGCTCGCCGACCCGGCGGACCGGCCGACGGCGGTGTTCTGCTCGTCCGACGAGATGGCGTTCGGCGTGCTGAAGGCCGCGGCGGAGCTCGGCATCGACGTTCCCGGTGAACTGTCGGTCATCGGCATCGACGACCACGAATTCTCCGAGCCCATGGGCCTGACCACCATCCGGCAGGACCCCGAGGACCAGGGGGCGTACGCAGCCGAGCTCCTGCTCGGTGAACTGCTGCGCAACGAGCCCGCCGACTACCCGCCCCCGCGGCCGCACCTGCTCGTCGAGCGGCACTCGACGGGACCGGCCAGGGGCTGAGCGGCCCGGGTCGATCAGCGGGCTCCGCCTGCTCAGGAGGAGCAGGCCGCCCCGTGCGTCAGGAGGCGCGCGCGAGCTGGCGGATCGGGATCCACCGTGACGCGAGGCGGCGGTAGGACGCGGCCGCGCCCATCATGTCCGCTTCGGCGAGGCTCTCGATGCCCAGCCGGACGTCCATCGGCGAATCGTCCGGGAAGACCCTGTCCGCCACGGGGCCGTAGTCCACCTCCACGACGGCGTCGCGCCGGAAGGCCTCCAGCCACTCGACGATCTCGGTGAGCTCATCGAGCAGGTCCATCTCCGGTGCGCCGATGGCGAGCTGGGCGACCGAGCGCCGTCCACGGTCGATGCAGTCGCCGATCCTCGCCGTGATCCGCACGGTGGAGACCCGGCCGTCATCCTCGACGACCTCCGTGAGGTCGTCCTCGTGGATCAGCGCGAACCAGGCGAACGGCACCCCCCACGTCGCTGATCGCGTGTGCAGCTTCGCGACGGAATCGGCGAACGTGTCGGGGTCCAGCCTCGCCTGGTGGGCCTCGCGGGCCACGTCGGGAACGAGGACATCGATCAGGGGTCCGCGCAGGCTGTGGTCGAGTGACTCGGCGGCGAGCGTGGTGCGGACGGCCAGCTGGTTGGGGCAGTAGTACGGCGCCGTCGTCCCGTTCAGGCTGGGGAAGTGCGTCACCCGGACGAGGTCCGGTTCATGGTGCGGGAACGGATCCGACACCGTGCGCAGAATGCGCCGCAGGGACTGCTCGTGCTCGATCGCCTCGGTCAGTTCGCGCTCCCGCCCGCGCTGTTCCAGGATGGCGAGCTGCTGCGAATCGGAGAAGGCGTCGAGGGGCTCGTAGACGCGGAGATAGGAGACGTAGGGAAACGGCCGGGCACCACCGCCCATCCGGCTCACGGCTCGCTGAGTTCCACGACGACGGGGGCGTGGTCCGAGGCACCCTTGCCCTTGCGCTCCTCGCGATCCACGAAGGCGTTGGCGGCACGGGCGGCCAGGGCGGGCGAGCCGAGGACGAAGTCGATGCGCATACCCTCCTTCTTGGGGAACCGCAGCTGCTTGTAGTCCCAGTAGGTGTAGGAGCCGGGCCCGGGCGTGAACGGACGCGCGAGGTCGGCGAACCCGGAATCGAGGAAGGCCTGGAACGCGGCGCGCTCGGGCGGACTGACGTGGGTGTAGCCGCCATTGACGAAGAGGTCGATGTCCCAGACGTCCTCGTCCTGTGGGGCGATGTTCCAGTCGCCCATCAGGGCGATCTGCGCCTGCGGGTCCTCGGTGATCCACTGCCGGGCGTGGCCACGGAGCGTGTCGAGCCACTCGATCTTGTACGGCATGTGCGGGTCGTCGAGGGCCCGCCCGTTGGGGACGTACAGGCTCCAGACGCGGACACCTCCGCAGGTAGCGGCGATGGCCCGTGCTTCCTGCACCGCCTCGGTGCCGGGCTTGCCGAAGGTGGGCTGGTCGGGAAAGGTGCGCTCGACGTCGTCGAGCCCCACGCGGGAGGCGATCGCGACGCCGTTCCACTGGCTGAGGCCGAAGTGCGCCACTTCGAAGCCGCTGTTCTCGAACAACTCCCAGGGGAAGTTGTCGTCCTTGCACTTCGTCTCCTGGATGGCCAGGACATCGACGTCGGACCTGTTCAGCCAGGCTTCGACACGGTCGGCGCGGGCGCGGAGGGAATTGACGTTCCAGGTGGCGATCTTCACGGACCCTACGTTACCAACGGCGGTGTTTACTCCCGCCACCACGAATCGAACAGGGTCACGGGCGCCGTCCGCTTGTGCCGTGTGATCCAGTAGCGGTGTTCGATCGACTTCGCGGCGTCGGGATCGATCTCGCGCCCCTCGAGGTAGTCGTCGATCTGCTCGTAGGTGAGCCCGAGCTCGTGTTCATCGGCCCGGCCGGGAAGGTCGTCCAGGAGGTCCGCCGTCGGGATCTTGTTGTAGAGGGCCGACGGCGCTCCCAGTTCCTGGAGCAGGGCGCGGTTCTGGCGCTTGTTGAGCCCGAAGAGGGGCAGGATGTCCGCTCCGCCGTCGCCGAACTTCGTGAAGAAGCCGGTGACGGACTCGGCGCCGTGGTCCGTCCCGATCACGAGGAGGTTGTGCTGCCCCGCGACGGCGTACTGTGCCACCATGCGGGCACGGGCCTTCGTGTTGCCCTTGGTGAAGTCCGAGATGGGCTCACCGGTGGTGTCCGCGTACTCATGCTGGATGCCGTTGACGGCGGGGGCCACGTTGAACACCTTCGAGGTGCGGGGCTGGATGAAGGCGAGGGCGGCCTGCGCGTCCTCCTCGTCCTTCTGGACGTTGTAGGGGAGGCGCATCGCGATGAAGTCGGCGTCCATGCCCTCGGACCGCAGTTCGTCGACCGCGAGCTGGGCCAGCTTGCCGGCCAGGGTGGAGTCCAGTCCGCCGCTGATGCCGAGGACGAACCCGCGGGTACCCGACGACCGGACGTAGTCCTTCAGGAACCCGACCCTGCGGCGGACCTCCGCAGCGGGGTCGATGGTGGGCTGGACGCCCATTTCCTCAATGATCTGTGCCTGGAGTTCACGCATCCACCTAGGCTACTCCGGTCGCGTTTCGGTTCGGTTACATCGGGTCCGCTCCGGGCCGCCGTGCCGTTCGGATCGGTGTCGCCGCGCCGGGTGCGCAGAGCCGTGGCGCAGGTACGGCCGATCGGGGCCGCCGCGCCGGGTGCACGACGACGGCCGCCGTGCCG
>NZ_JBTNDT010000011.1:0-69231 GCF_054510855.1 Arthrobacter rhamnosi
CCCCCCCTCTAACAAGAGCACCCGCCCCCACAGCAACCACGCCACCATCCTCCCCCCCCCCGGGGCCGTCTGCTCTTCCCCCGACCGACCAGAAAGACCAGGATGCCCCTGTCCTCCATAGTGTCCCTGCCCCTGCTGCCGACGCCCCGTCCCGGCAGCGACGGCTCCGATCCCACCTTCGTGGCCGGGGACCCGGGCGGCAATGTCGTCCGGCGCAGCGTCCTCCCCGGTGGTGTCCGGGTGCTGACCGAGGCGATGCCGGGGCAGCGTTCGGCGACGATCGGGTTCTGGGTCGGCGTCGGCTCCCGGGACGAGGCCGAGGGCCAGCACGGCTCCACCCACTTCCTCGAGCACCTGCTGTTCAAGGGCACCGAGCGCCGCAGCGCCATGGACATCGCGTCCGCCTTCGACGAGGTCGGCGGCGAGTCCAACGCCGCGACGGCGAAGGAGAACACCTGCTACTACGCGAGGGTGCTCGACTCCGACCTGCCGATGGCCATCGACGTCATCGCGGACATGGTCACCTCCGCGGTCCTCGACCCCGACGAGCTCGAGCAGGAGCGGGACGTGATCCTCGAGGAGATCGCGATGGACAGCGACGACCCCGCCGACGTAGCCCACGAGAAGTTCGTCGAGCTGGTGCTGGGGGACCACCCGCTCGGACGCCCGATCGGCGGTACCCCCGAGGCCATCCGGGCCGTGCCCCGGGACTCCGTCCTCGCCCACTACCGGCGGTACTACACGCCCGCGGAACTGGTCGTGACAGCGGCCGGCGGACTGGACCACGACGTCGTCTGCCGGCTCGTGCAGGAAGCCCTCGTGTCCGCCGGGTGGGCGCTCGAGGAGGGGGCCCTGCCCGTTCCCCGCCGTGCTGCCACCGAGGTCCCGGTCCGGGGGGCGACGGGCGTGCACGTGATCCGCAGGGCCGTGGAGCAGTCGAACATCCTCATCGGTTGCCCGTCCCTCACCGCGACGGACGAGCGCCGCTTCGCCATGAGCGTCCTCAACGCCGTCCTGGGCGGCGGCATGTCCTCCCGCCTGTTCCAGGAGGTCCGCGAGAAGCGCGGCCTCGTGTACTCCACCTACTCCTTCTCGGCCGCCTACGCCGACGCAGGCTACTTCGGGATGTACGCGGGATGCTCGCCGGCCAAGACGGGGCAGGTCATCGACCTCCTCGGCGCGGAACTGGACCGGCTGGCCGCGGGCGGCATCGACGCCGAGGAACTGCGCAAGGCGATCGGACAGCTCTCCGGCGGGCTGGTCATGGCACTCGAGGACAGCAGCTCCCGCATGTCGCGGCTGGGCCGGTCGGAGCTGGTGTCCGGCGAGTTCGTCGACATGGACGCCTCCCTCGACCGCATCCGGTCCGTGACGGCGGAGGAGGTCCAGGCGCTGGCGCAGGAGCTCGCGGCCGCTCCGCGGACCACCGTCGTCGTCGGGCCGTTCGACTCCGCCGCCGACTTCGCGCGCTAGGGCGGATCGGCCGGCCCTGCCGTCACAACAGGGGTTAACGCGACGAGCGGCGCTGACCCTCGGCGGGCGCTGACCCCCGTCGTCGACCGGCGCTGACCCCCGTCGTCGACCGGCGCTGACCCCCGTCGTCGACCGGCGCTGAGCCCCGGCGTCGACCGGCGCTACCCTCCGGCGAAGGGCGGGAGGATGTCCAGCACGTCGCCGTCGCGCAGGACGGTCGAGGGGTCGCGGAGCGCGATCTCGTTCAGCAGGAAGCTGCTGCGGTCCAGGACCTTCGCCAGCGACGGCCCGCCCGGCACGGCCGGACGTTCCCGCAGGTCGGCCAGCACGACGGCTAGGGCGCGCCCGCCCGGCAGGCGCTCCTCATCGACGCCCGATGCGGCCTTGGCCGCCCCGAAATACCTCACGAGCACATCAGCCACCGATGGCACTCATCGATCGGTCCGGCTGGACGAAGTCCACGGCGCCGAGCCCCGTGTGGTCCATGCCGTGGGCCCGGGGCTTGAGCCACATGGCGTCGCGCCAGCGCTGGGCAACGGCCGCGTCCCCCGCATCGGACCGCAGCAGGTCCCTCAGGTCCGTCTCCTCGCGCGAGAAGAGGCAGCTCATGACCTTGCCCTCCGCCGTGACGCGCGTGCGCCGGCAGTCCGCGCAGAACGGCTCGGTCACCGACGCGATGATGCCCACCGTGCCGAGGACGACGTCGGGGGCGGATCGAGCCCGCACCTCCCACCGTTCCGCGGGGGCGCCGTCGCGGTTGCGGGGATCAGGGGTCAGGACGAAGCGGGTCTCGACGAGTTCGCGCATCTCGGCGGCCGTCACCATGCCCTCCCTGGTCCAACCGTGATCGGCGTCCAGGGGCATCTGCTCGATGAACCGCAGTTCGAAGCCCCGTGCCACCGCCCACTCCACGAGGTCGGGCGCTTCGTGGTCGTTGATGCCGCGCATCAGCACCGCGTTGATCTTGACGAGCCCGAGGCCGGCGTCGGCGGCCGCCTCGATGCCCCGCAGCACGCGGTCGAGGAACGGCCGGCGGGTCAGCTGGGCGAAGGTCCCGGGGTGCAAGGAATCCATGGAGACGTTGATGCGTGTGAGCCCGGCCTCCTTCAGCTGGACGGCGCGGCGGTCGAGGCCCAGCGCATTGGTCGTCATCGAGATGGGCAGCTCCGGGTGGGCGGCGCGGATGTCCCGGATGATGTCGAGCAGGTCGGCCCGGACCAGCGGCTCCCCGCCCGTGAGCCGCAGCTCCCGAATCCCGAGCTCGTCGACGCCGATGCGGACCAGGCGCACAATCTCGGCACGGGACAGGACCTGGTCCTTCTGGAGCCAGTTCAGGCCCTCCGCGGGCATGCAGTAGGTGCAGCGCAGGTTGCACTTGTCCGTGAGCGACAGGCGCATGTCCGTCGCCTGCCTGCCGTGGGCGTCCAGGAGGCCGGAGGCCTGAGCCCCGCGGGCGGGTCCCGGCATTCCCAGTTGGATTCCCATGCAACGAGCGTACGCCCTCCACAGCCGGCGGCCCTAGCCGTGGCGCTGCACGGCGCCGTCTTCCGCAGCCCGCCCGGACACGGTAGGGGCAGGACACGGTAGGGACCGGCACGGCAGGACCGGCACGGCCCCGTGCCTGCCTCGGGAACCTGGGTGCTCCGGCGCTCGTGTACCAGGAGGACTGTCCCTGCCCGGTAGCGTGCCGTCGCCGGGGCCCGGACGGAAGGCAGGAAGAATGCGGCGGCGGACATGGGCAGCGGCCTCGGGCGTCCTCGCGGTGGGCCTGGGCGTGATTGCCGGAGAGCTGGCGGCAGCCGCCCTGAGCCCCTCCGTCACCCCGGTGAGCGCTGTCGGTTCATCCGTGATCGATCTCCTGCCCCCGGGGGTGAAGGACTGGGCCATCGCCTGGTTCGGAACCGCGGACAAGACCGTCCTCCTGGTCACGATCGCCGTCCTCATCGCCGGGATCGCCGTCGCCGCCGGGGTGCTCGAATACCGCCGTGCGTTCACGGGACGGGCGATCGTCGTCGGGTTCGGCGTGGTCGGCGTGGTCGCTGTGGCATCGCGGCCGCAGTCCTCCCTCGTGTCCTTCGCGGGGCCGGTCGTCGCCGCGGTGGTGGCGGCGCTCGTCCTGGGTGCCCTCGTGCAGGCGCTCCGCGCGTGGGCCCGAAGCGCCCGGGCGGGAACCGACGGCGGGGACTCCGCGCCGGCCCGCCGCCGGTTCCTGCAGGGAGCCGGCGGCGCCGCCGTCGTCGCGGCCGCCACGGGGGCCGCCGCGACGGGCGTGCGGTCGACGCAGTCCACCGTCACCGTGCAGCGCTCCTCGATCACCCTTCCCGCGCCGGAGACCGCCGTCCTCCCGCCGGAGGGATCGTTCGTGCCGGAGGGAGCGGACCTGGGGATCGACGGACTGAGCGACCTCGTGACGCCGTCCGACGACTTCTACCGCATCGACACGGCCCTCGTGGTGCCCGTCGTGGACCCGGCACGCTGGTCCCTGAGGGTCACGGGACTCGTGGAGCGCGAGGTCGTGATCACGTTCGACGAGCTGCTCGCACTGCCCCTGGTCGAGCGCCACGTCACCCTCGCGTGCGTGTCCAACCCCGTAGGCGGGGACCTTACGGGCACCGCGCGCTGGCTCGGCTTTCCGGTCCGGGAGCTCCTCGCACGGGCAGGAGTACGTCCCAAAGCGGACATGGTGCTCTCGCGGAGCGTGGACGGCTTCACCGCGGGCACACCGCTCGAAGCCCTGACGGACGGGCGGGACGCCCTCCTCGCGGTCGGCATGAACGGAGAGCCCCTGCCGATCGAGCACGGCTTCCCGGTCCGGCTCGTGGTCCCGGGCCTCTACGGCTTCGTGTCCGCGACCAAATGGGTGGAGGAGCTCAAGGTCACCCGCTTCGCCGACGACACGGCGTACTGGTCCACGCGCGGCTGGTCCGAGCGGGGCCCCGTGAAGACCTCCTCCCGGATCGATGTCCCGCGACCGAGCGCGAGCGTTCCCGCGGGCGACGTCGTCGTCGGGGGAGTCGCCTGGGCGCAACACCGGGGCATCGGGGCCGTCGAGGTGCGGGTCGACGGCGGCGCCTGGCAGCGCGCGACCCTCGCCAGGCCCATCTCCGCCGACACCTGGTGCCAGTACAGCGCGACCCTGCGGCTGAGCGCCGGCCGGCACACCGTGCAGGCCCGCGCCACGGACCGGAGGGGAGGGGTGCAGTCCGACGCCGTCGTGGCCCCCGCCCCGGACGGCGCCGAGGGACTGCACACGGTAACGTTCACGGTGACCTAGGCCACCCCGGACCCTCCTGGGCCCGGCGTCCCCGGACGACGATGTGCGCGACGACGTGCAGGACCGACCGGACAGCATGGAACGAGGGCCGGCCGATGCCCGAAAGGCAGGAATGAGAAGAACCGTCGCCGAACACCAGGCCGCCGTCGCCGGGCTCCTGCGCAGCGGGTACGACGCCGGCCGCCCGGAGGTGCTCCCTCTCGCCGACGCGCTCGGCCGCGCCCTGGCAGAAGACGTGCGGGCGCCGGTGAGCCTGCCGCCGTTCGACAACTCGCAGATGGACGGGTACGCGGTCCACGCCGCCGACCTCGCCGACCCGGCAGGGCTGGTGGTGGTGGACGCCATCCCCGCGGGCTTCGTACCGCCCGCCCTCGAGCCCGGAACGGCAGCGCCGATCATGACGGGTGCGATGCTGCCTCCAGGTGCTGCCGCCGTCGTCCCCATCGAGCGCGCGGACCCTCCCCGGTTCTACTCCGCCGCGGAGCGCGCGGGCGGCGCGACCGTGGCACTTCCGGGTGGTGTCGAGGCCGGACTGTTCGTGCGCCGGGCCGGCAGCGACATCGCCGAGGGCGAGACCGCACTCCCGGCGGGGACGCTCCTCGGGCCGGCGCAGCTGGGGCTGCTAGCGGGCTGCGGTGTTGCCAGGGTCCCCGTCCGCCCGCGCTTCCGCGTGCTGCTCCTCTCCACGGGTGACGAGGTCGCCGAGCCCGGCGCGCCGCTCGCTCCGGGGACCATCTACGACGCCAACACCACGCTGCTCGAGGCAGCCTTGTGTGACGCGGGAGCCGACGTCACCCGCCACCGGCTCCTCGGCGACGACCCCGCGCTCCTCCGGGATGCGTTCGCTGCCATTCCGGCCGGCAGCACCGACCTCGTGCTCAGCACGGGCGGGATCAGCCAGGGAGCGTACGAGGTGGTGAAGCAGGCCCTGGCCGACAGCAGCGTGGAGTTCTGCTCGGTCGCCCTGCAGCCCGGGGGACCGCAGGCCTCCGGCACCCTCTCCGGCATGCCGTTCCTCGGGCTCCCCGGCAACCCGGTCAGCGCCCTGGTCTCCTTCGAGATGTTCCTCCGCCCGGCCCTCTCCCGGGTCACCGGGGCCCCGGCTCCCCGCCTCGTCCTGGACGCCGTCCTGGTCGAGGACGTCCGGAGTCCGGAGGCCAAGCACCAGGTCCGGCGCGGCCTCTACCGCAACGGCGAGGTCGCGCTGGTGGGCGGCCCGGGCTCCCACCTGCTGCACGCCCTCGCGGCGTCCAACTGCCTGGTCCACCTGCCGGAGGGTGTCGGGTCGCTGGCGGCGGGGGACTCCGTCGGGGTCACGCTCATCGGGCCGGTACCGGCGGATCCCTTCGCCGTCCGGGACGTGCCCGCCACCGGGCCGGCAGTTCCTGATTGAATGGACCCCGCAGAAAGGATCCCATCGTGAACCCATCCTCCGCCGAGGGCCTGTCCCACGTCCGCGCGGACGGCACGGCCCACATGGTCGACGTCTCCGGCAAGCAGGCCACCACCCGCCAGGCCGTGGCGGAAGCGACCCTCGAGACCACGCCCGACGTCGTCGCCCTCATCACCGAGGGCAGCCTGCCCAAGGGCGACGCCCTCGCCGTCGCGCGCATCGCGGGCATTATGGCCGCGAAGCAGACCTCCACGCTGATCCCGCTGTGCCACCCCCTGCCGCTCGCCAAGGTGACGGTGGACTTCGAACCCGACGGCGGGACCGTCCGGATCGTGGCCCTCGTCAAGACCACCGCGCTGACCGGGGTCGAGATGGAGGCCCTGACCGCGGCGTCGGTGGCGGCGCTGACCCTCTACGACATGATCAAGGCCGTGGACAAGCGCGCCGTCATCAACGGCACGCGCGTGGTATCGAAGTCCGGCGGCAAGAGCGGAGACTGGAGCGTATGACAACCCTCCGCCCCGCCGCCGTGGTCATCGCCTCCACCCGCGCCGCCGCCGGCACCTACGAGGACGAGTGCGGGCCGGCCATCGCCGAATGGCTCTACCAGCACGGCTTCGCCGTCGCCGACGCCGTCGTGGTCCCCGACGGCGATGCCGTGGGATCGGCGATCGGTGCCGCCCTGGAGGCCCGGCCGGCCGTGCTCATCACGAGCGGGGGGACGGGGCTGAGCCCCGACGACACCACGCCCGAACAGACAGTGCCCTACCTCTCACGCAGCCTCCCGGGCATCATGGAGGCCATCCGCCGCGCGGGCTCCGAGAAGGTCCCGACCGCCGTCCTCAGCCGCGGCCTCGCCGGCACAGCCGGCTCGACCTTCGTGGTCAACCTGCCGGGTTCGCCCGGAGGCGTCCGCGACGGACTCGCCGTGCTCTCACCCCTCATCGACCACATCTGCTCCCAACTGGAGGGCTCCCATGACCACCGGTGAAGTCGTCCACGCAGCCGTCGCGGACACCCCCATCACGCCCGACCAGGCGCATGCCGGCGTCGACTCCCCGCGCTGCGGAGCGATCGTCGGTTTCAGCGGCGTCGTCCGGAACCACGACGGCGGACGCGACGTGGTGTCCCTGACCTACTCCGCGCATCCGAGCGCGGAGCGCGTCATCCGGGAGGTGGCCGAGGAGATCGCCTCCCGCCATGACGGCATCCGCATCTGGGTCGCCCACCGCGTCGGTCCCCTCGCGATCGGCGACCAGGCGCTCGTCGCCGCCGTCGGCGCGGCGCACCGCGGCGAGGCGTTCCGGGCGTGCTCGGACCTCGTCGACCTCGTCAAGGAACGCGTCCCCATCTGGAAGGAGCAGTTCTTCACCGACGGCAGCGTGGAATGGGTCGGCGCAGGGGCCTGACAGTAGGCTGGACGGCATGACTGAACTACTGCCCGTGGCCGTACTGGGCGCCAGGGGGCGCATGGGATCCGAGGCCGTCCGGGCCGTCGACGCCGCCGCCGACCTCGACCTCGTGGCGGCGCTCGGCAGCAGCGACCCGCTCGAGACCCTCGTGTCGGCCGGGGCCCGCGTGGTCGTGGACCTGACCGTCCCGGACGCCACCTTCGACAACGTGGCCTTCGCCGTCGAGCACGGCATGCACGCCGTCGTCGGCACCACCGGCTGGACCCCGCAGCGCCTCGACCGGCTGGGGGAACTCCTGGCCGGCAGCCCCGGCACCGGGGTGCTGATCGCCCCCAACTTCGCGCTCGGCTCGGTCCTCGCCACCGCTTTCGCCGCCAGCGCGGCACGCTACTTCGAATCGGTCGAGATCATCGAACTGCATCATCCGGACAAGGTGGACGCGCCGTCCGGCACCGCCGTGCGGACCGCGCAGCTCGTCTCCGCGGCCCGCGCCGCGGCCGGCATCGCCGAGGCGCCCGACGCGACCCGGGACCAGCTCGACGGCGCCAGGGGTGCGAGCGTCGACGGCGTCCCCGTCCACTCGGTGCGCCTCCGTGGGCTCACGGCCCACCAGGAGGTCCTGCTCGGGAGCCCGGGGGAGCAGCTCACCATCCGGCACGACTCCTTCGACCGGGCCTCCTTCATGCCCGGCGTGCTCCTCGGGATCCGTTCGGTGGCCCGGTATCCTGGGCTCACCGTGGGACTGGACGGCTACCTGGACCTGCCGGGAACCGGCCGATGAGGACGGCGGCCGGGTTCTACCGGGAGCACAAGGTCAAGCTCGGCGTCCTGCTCGTCACGGTGCTCCTGGTCTTCTGGCTCGCCGTGTCCTTCCAGCGCAGCTTCCTGCTGCTCGGTGCGCCCGAACTCCTGGCGAAGGCGATCGGGGCCGGCTACCTGATCCTGCCGTGCATCGGCGCCTGGGCGCTCATCCGCGAACTCCTCTTCGGGGCACAGACGCAGAGGATGGCCCGGCAGCTGGAGAGCGAGGGCGGCCTGCCCGTCGACGACCTCCCGAGGACACCCTCCGGCCGGATCGTGCGGTCCGCGGCGGATGCCGCCTTCCCCGCCTACCAGGCCGAGACGGAGGCCCACCCCGACAACTGGCGCAGCTGGTTCCGGCTCTCCTACGCCTACGACGCCGCCGGCGACCGCAAGCGGGCCCGGCAGGCGATGCGCGACGCCGGAAAGCTGTACAGACAGGGTCCCGCGGGCACGTCCCGCTGAGCGTCCCCAGGGCACCTCTCCTGGGAGCGGCGGCGGGCCGATCCCGCGGGCACGTCCCGCTGAGCCCCTGGGTCAGCGCCGTACGTCGGCTCCGCCGTCGCGGGCCGCCGTGGCGGCACCGGAGGCGATGAGTTCGAGCGGTCCGCGCGACCCCACGCGCTGGAACAGGAGGCCGATCGCCACCGCTCCCACCACCTGCAGCCAGAAGAGCTGCATCGGGTCGGGCAGGGGGTCCAGCTGGTCCGCCCAGCTCATCACACACACGTGCAGGCTGTAGAGCGTCAAAGTCATCGCCCCGGGCGCCGACAGGGGCAGCAGGGCCGAGGGGAACCGCCGCGTCAGCAGCAGGCACAGGCCGACGACGGCCGCCGCGGACCCGGCCACGTGCACCAGGTCGAGGGTGGTTCCGGAGTGGGGGGCGCTGACGGCCAGCCACCACCAGGACCCGGACTGATCGACACCCGCCAGCCCGACGTCGAGCATCGCCTCCAGCGGATAGCGGCTCCCGTCGGGTGTCTGCAGGAGCGCCGCGAGGCCTCCGCCGGGCCCCAGGAGCTGGGCGCTGAGGAGCTTGGCCCCGATCGCCGCGGAGGCCCCCGCCCCCAGGAGGGCCAGCTGCATGCCGAGGCGCGAGAGGTCGAGCCGGCCGATCCCCATCCCCACCAGGAGGAAGCCGAGCCACTGCAGCACCGGGTAGTAGCCGGTCAGGAAGATGTCCGCGGCGAGGGTCCCCGACTCCAGGAAGTGCTCGAAGATCGGATTCGCGCCGAGCGACGGCGGGTCCACGGCGGCGGCCACGACCGGGCGCAGCAGGTAGGCCGCGACGGGAGCCAGCAGCAGCCAGCCCGCCGCCCAGGCCGCGAGCGCCCGGACCCTGAGCCCGGTGAACGGCAGTGCCACCAGGAACAGCACGCCGTAGTGGAAGAGGATGATGGCGATGTTCGTCTCGACACCGCCGAGGACCAGCCCGATCAGTGCGATCACCAGCGCACGGACCGCGATGCCGCGGCGGTCCGCGGACAGCGTCCGGTCCCGGTGCTGGGCGTGTCCGCCCGTCAGCAGCGCGAGGCCGATGCCGGCGACGACGGCGAACAGGCCCGACGCGCGACCGGAGAAGAGCAGGGCCGTCCAGGTGGCCTCGGTGGTGCCCGGGCTGTACAGCGGGAGGACGTGCGTGCTCATCATCCCGAAGAGCGCCACGCCCCGGGCCGCGTCGATCCCGGTCAACCGTCGGGAGGGCTTGGTGTGCATCCGGTCATCGTCCCACAGGCACTCTTGCCCCTCCTGCGGAACCGCACGCCCACCGGGCGCCGCTCGACCGGGTAACGTTTTACCCATGGTTGAAACCCCCTCGCGTACCCTCCCGTTCGGCTCGCTCGTGACCGCCATGGTCACCCCGTTCACGGCCGACGGCTCCGTGGACTTCGATGCCACCGCCGCCCTCGCCGCACGGCTCGTCGACGACGGCTGCGACGGCCTGGTCGTCTCGGGTACCACGGGGGAGACCTCCACCCTGGAGGATTCCGAGAAGGAGGACCTCTACCGCGTGGTCGTGGAGACCGTGGGGGACAGGGCCCGCGTCATCGCCGGCACGGGGACGAACCACACCTCGCACTCGGTGGAGATGGCACGGCGCGCCGAGCGTGCAGGCGCCCACGCGCAGCTCGTTGTGACGCCGTATTACAACAAGCCGACCCAGGCGGGTGTGCTTGCCCACTTCTCCGCCGTCGCCGAGGCCAGCGACCTGCCGATCATGATCTACGACATCCCCGGCCGGTCCGCGATCCCCATCACCACCGAGACCATGTTCCGCCTCGCCGAGCACCCCCGGATCCTGGCGCTCAAGGATGCGAAGGCCGACTTCGCAGCCGTCACGCGGGTCCTCGCCAGCACCGACCTCGACGTCTACTCGGGCGACGACGGGCTCACGCTGCCCTGGATGGCGGCAGGGGCCGTCGGCGTCGTCAGCGTCAGCGCGCACGTCGCGACCGCCGCGTTCCGCCGCCTGGTGGACGCCGCGGCGGCGGGGGACTTCGACGAGGCACGGCGCATCCACTTCGACCTCGACCCGGTGATCCGGGCCGTCATGACGCACCTCCCCGGCGCGGTGTCCGCCAAGCACATCCTGCACCTCCAGGGCGCCATCCCGAACGCCGTCGTGCGCCTGCCCCTCGTCGAGCCCGACGAGCATGAACTGGCCCCCGTCCTCGCCGACCTGACCGAGGCGGGCTGGGACCTCGACGCGCTCGGCGGCCGCGAGGGCGTCCGGGCATGAGCGACGCGGCCGGCGTCGGACCGGCACTCCGGGTCCTGCCGCCGGCCCTCGAGCCGGGAACCCTGCGCATCGTGCCGCTGGGCGGGCTCGGGGAGATCGGCCGCAACATGGCGGTCTTCGAGATCTCCGGAAAGCTCCTGATCGTCGACTGCGGAGTCCTGTTCCCCGAGGAGACCCAGCCCGGCGTGGACCTGATCCTGCCCGACTTCTCCTACATCGAGGACAGGCTCGACGACGTCGTCGGGCTGGTCCTCACGCACGGCCACGAGGACCACATCGGGGCGGTCCCGTACCTGCTGCGCCTCAAGGGCGACATCCCCATCATCGGATCCCAGCTGACGCTCGCGCTGATCGAGGCGAAACTGCAGGAGCACCGGATCCGCCCCTACACCCTCACGGTGTCGGAGGGGCAGATCGAGCAGTTCGGGCCCTTCGAGTGCGAATTCGTCGCGGTCAACCACTCCATCCCCGATGCCCTCGCGGTGTTCATCCGCACCGAGGCGGGCAACGTCCTGCACACGGGCGACTTCAAGATGGACCAGGTCCCGCTCGACGGGCGCATCACCGACCTGCGCGCCTTCGCCCGGCTCGGCGAGGAGGGCGTCGATCTGTTCATGGTGGACTCGACGAACGCCGACGTCCCGGGCTTCACCACGTCGGAGCGCGAGATCGGCCCGGTCCTCGAGAACCTGTTCGGGCAGGTCCGCAAGCGCATCATCGTGGCGTCCTTCTCCTCCCACGTGCACCGCGTGCAGCAGGTGCTCGACGCCGCGCACGCCCACGGGCGCTTCGTCTGCTTCGCCGGGCGGTCCATGGTGCGCAACATGGCGATCGCGGCCCGGCTCGGCTACCTGAAGGTGCCCGACGGCATCCTCGTGGACATCAAGAACCTGGACGACCTGCCCGACGAGCGCGTGGTCCTCATGTCGACCGGCTCGCAGGGCGAGCCCATGGCGGCGCTGTCCCGCATGGCCAACGGCGACCACCGCATCACCGTGGGCAAGGGTGACACCGTGATCCTCGCGTCGTCGCTCATCCCCGGCAACGAGAACGCCGTCTTCCGGGTCATCAACGGGCTCCTGAAGCTCGGCGCCGACGTGATCCACAAGGGCAACGCGAAGGTGCACGTATCAGGCCACGCCGCGGCCGGCGAGCTCCTCTACTGCTACAACATCCTGAAGCCGAAGAACGTCATGCCGGTGCACGGCGAGACACGGCACCTCATCGCCAACGGCAGGCTGGCGCAGCAGACGGGCGTCCCGGCGTCGAACGTGCTGCTCACCGACGACGGCTCGGTCATCGACCTCGTGGACGCCAGGGCCCGCGTGGTGGGCGCCGTCGAGTGCGGGTACGTGTACGTGGACGGATCGAGCGTCGGCGAGATCACGGACGCCGACCTCAAGGACCGCCGGATCCTCGGGGAGGAGGGCTTCATCTCGATCATCACCGTCGTCAACCGCACCACCGGGAAGATCGTGTCCGGACCGGACATCCACGCGCGCGGTTTCGCGGAGGACGACTCCGTGTTCGACGAGATCAAGCCGAGGATCAACGAGGCCCTCGAAGAGGCCGTCATGAACAACCAGGACCACACCACCTACCAACTGCAGCAGGTGGTACGCCGCGTCGTCGGCACCTGGGTCAACCGGCGCCACCGCCGGCGCCCGATGATCATCCCCGTCGTCCTCGAGGCCTGACACGCCCTTCCGTGCCGCCGGGCCCTGCGGGTCATGCCCACCCGTGAGGGGCGCTGCAGCGTGCGGGAATTCGAGGTTCAGGGGGCTTCGTCGGGTACCGTGAGGAGCATGGCCACTCGAACGTCCCCTGCCCCGCGGGGCCAGCACCAGACCCGCAGCAAGGGAGCGACCGCCGCTGCAGGACCCTCCCGGAGCAAGGCCCCGGCGAAGGGGACGGCGCGGACCGCGGCGAAGACCCGTCCGCTCCCCGCCCCGCCGGAACCGGAGGACCGCCAGGCCCTTCCGGTGAGGGCCGTCCGGGCGGTCTGGATGGGCATGGCGCACGTCGTCGGTTCCGGCGTCCGCACCTTCGGGCACGACGTCAGCCCGGAGCGCGAGCTCCGCCGGGACGGTTCCGGTTTCTTCCTCCTCCTGGTCGCCCTGGCCGTCGCGGCCGTCGAGTGGTGGGCGCTGACCGGCGTCGCCGCCGACATCGTCCACGCCGCCGCCGGCGGGACCTTCGGCTGGATGGCCCTGCTCGTCCCCTTCCTGCTCGGTATCGGCGCCGTCCGGCTGTTCCGCTATCCGGAGCGCCACCGGGCCAACAACCGGATCGCCATCGGGCTGCTCGTGATCCTCTTCGCCGGCTCCGGCATCGCGCACCTCGTGGGCGGCCGGCCTAGCCTCGCGGACGGGCTGTACGCGCTCTGGCGTGCAGGCGGCGTCGCGGGCTTCCTCGCCGCAGGTCCGCTCAGCAGCGTCCTCACGGCCTGGCCGGTCGGGGTCCTGCTGGCGGCGGCGATCTTCCTCGGGCTCCTGATCGTCACGGCCACGCCCTTCCGCCACATCCCGGGCCGCCTGCGCACGCTCTACGAGCACCTCATGGGCCAGGACCCCGATGGCGCCGGGAACCACCGCGACGACGGCCACGACCAGAGCTACCTGTACGAGACGCACGGCGCCACCGCCAAGCCCGAACCGAAGAAGCGCAAGCGCCTCTTCGGCAAGGACAAGCAGGAGGCCCCCTTCGACGCCGAGCAGGAGGCCGGGCACGACGCCGACTGGGACGGGTACGTCGGCGACGAGGCGTTCGAGCGCGCCGTCATCGAGGACGAGGAACGCCGCGCCCGCGAGGCGGAGGCAGCCGTCCCCCCGGGCGTCCGTCGACCCACCAAGCAGGAACTCGCCGCCGAGGAACTCAAGCGGTCCCAGGCTGCCCGCCCGCCCGTGCCCGAGGCGCCGGAGCGCGCTCCGGAGGGCGCCACGGAGGCCATCGACGTCGTTCCCGCCGCGAAGGCGCTGATCGTCCCCTCCACGCCCGTGCAGCCGCAGGTCCCGCCCACGCCGATCCCGCAGCGCACGGAGCAGCTGCAGCTCGCCGGCGACGTCGCCTACACGCTGCCGCCGTCGGACTACCTGCCCGCCGGCACCCCGCCGAAGGAGCGGTCGGAGGCCAACGACGCCGTCGTCGCCGCCCTGACGCACACGATGGACCAGTTCAACGTGGATGCCAAGGTCACCGGGTTCTCCCGCGGCCCCACGGTGACGCGCTACGAGATCGAGCTGGCACCCGGCACCAAGGTGGAGCGGGTCACCGCCCTGTCGAAGAACATCTCCTACGCCGTGGCGAGCTCGGACGTGCGCATCCTGTCACCGATCCCGGGGAAGTCGGCCATCGGCATCGAGATCCCCAACACGGACCGCGAGACCGTCTCCCTCGGCGACGTGCTGCGCTCCGGCAACGCCCGCAAGACGGACCACCCGATGGTGATGGGAGTGGGCAAGGACGTGGAGGGCGGCTTCGTCGTCGCCAACCTCGCCAAGATGCCGCACCTGCTCGTCGCGGGTGCTACGGGCGCCGGCAAGTCCTCCTTCGTGAACTCGATGATCACGTCCATCCTGATGCGCTCCACCCCCGATGAGGTGCGCATGGTCATGGTGGACCCCAAGCGGGTGGAACTCACCGCGTACGAGGGCGTCCCGCACCTCATCACGCCCATCATCACGAACCCGAAGAAGGCCGCGGAGGCGCTGCAGTGGGTGGTCCGGGAGATGGACACGCGCTACGACGACCTCGCGAACTACGGCTACAAGCACATCGACGACTTCAACAAGGCGGTCCGCAACGGCAAGGTCGTCCCGCCCGAGGGGTCCAAGCGGGTCGTGCGGCCCTACCCCTACCTGCTGGTCATCGTGGACGAGCTCGCCGACCTGATGATGGTCGCGCCGCGCGACGTCGAGGACTCCATCGTGAGGATCACGCAGCTGGCACGTGCCGCCGGCATCCACCTGGTGCTCGCGACGCAGCGGCCGTCGGTCGACGTCGTCACCGGCCTGATCAAGGCGAACGTCCCGTCACGCATGGCGTTCGCGACGTCCTCCGTCACGGACTCCCGGGTGGTCCTCGACCAGCCGGGCGCGGAGAAGCTGATCGGCCAGGGCGACGCCCTCTTCCTGCCGATGGGTGCCTCGAAGCCCATGCGCGTCCAGGGCGCCTGGGTCACGGAATCCGAGATCCACCGCGTCGTCGAACACGTGAAGGGCCAGCTGCAGGCCGTGTACCGCGAGGACGTCGCGGTCGATGCCCCGAAGAAGCAGATCGACGACGACATCGGAGACGACCTCGACGTCCTGCTGCAGGCGACGGAACTCGTGGTCACCACCCAGTTCGGGTCCACTTCGATGCTCCAGCGCAAGCTCAGGGTCGGCTTCGCCAAGGCCGGACGGCTCATGGACCTCCTCGAGTCACGCGGCGTCGTCGGCCCGTCGGAGGGGTCGAAGGCCCGCGACGTGCTCGTCAAGCCCGACGATCTCGCACCGGTCCTCGCGGCCATGCGCGGCGACGAGGCCCCGGTCGCGCTCCGTGCAGCCTCCGAACCGATCGACCTCGTCGCCGACGACCTCGCCTCGCGGGCGCAGGCCGTGGACTACTACGACGGCGCGGACGGTTCGGACAGCGGCGATGACGGCGACAACGACGCGTGGAACCTCACCGGCAGGTAGCCTGACATCGTGAGTACCTCCCCGAGCCCGGCGGTGCCGGTCCTGAACATCGCGAACGTCCTCACCGTCGTGCGCATCCTGCTGGTCCCGTTCTTCATCTGGTTCCTCCTGCTCGACGACGGGCGGGCCGGGCTGTTCCGCTGGCTCGCGGTCGCCACCTTCGTCGTGGCCATCTACACCGACAAGCTCGACGGCGACCTGGCGCGCAGCCGGGGCCTCATCACGGACTTCGGCAAGATCGCGGACCCGATCGCCGACAAGCTGCTCATCGGATCGGCGCTGGTGCTCCTGTCGGTCCTGGGCGAGCTGTGGTGGTGGGTCACCGTCGTCATCCTCGTCCGGGAGCTCGGCATCACGGTGCTGCGCTTCGCGGTCATCCGGTACGGCGTCATGCCGGCATCCCGCGGCGGCAAGCTCAAGACCGTCGTCCAGACAGCTGCCATCCTGCTGTTCCTCATCCCGCTGCAGGCCATCGCGGGAGCCTGGGCATGGTGGCTCGCCGCAGCGGTCATGGCCCTGGCGGTCGTCATCACGGTGGTGACGGGTGTCGATTACGTGCTCCAGGCGATCCGCCTCCGGGCGGCAGGCCGCCGGTGAGCGACATCGGTGCCGCGTCCGAGGTGGTCGCACGGGCCACGCATCTGGGCGTCACCGTGGCGACCGCCGAGTCCCTGACGGCCGGCCTGGTGGCCTCCTCGATCGCAGGGGTGCCCGGCGCCTCGGCCGTCCTCCAGGGAGGTCTGGTCGCCTATCAGCTGGAAGTCAAGCAGAAACTCCTGGGCGTCGACGCGGACCTCCTCGCGACGGCAGGAGCCGTGGATCCCCGGGTCGCTGCCGCGATGGCCGACGGCGCGCGGGCCGCGTTCTCCGCCGATATCGGCCTCGCGACCACCGGCGTCGCGGGTCCCGCACCCCACGGGGGCAAGCCCGTGGGCACCGTGTTCACGGCGATCTCGTCCTCCGCGGGCACGGAGACCTTCGAACACCACTTCCCCGGCGACCGCGAAAGCATCCGGGCAGCCTCCTGCGAGGCGGTGCTTACCGAGCTCCTCGGGACTTTGTCCAAGGGAACAAACAG
Organism: Arthrobacter rhamnosi; assembly: GCF_054510855.1. NCBI lineage: Bacteria > Bacillati > Actinomycetota > Actinomycetes > Micrococcales > Micrococcaceae > Arthrobacter > Arthrobacter rhamnosi. Next base: position 16,851 of record NZ_JBTNDT010000011.1, read on the forward strand.
TGGCCGGGGGTAGTTATAAACACTGTCGGCCGTTGATAGGGTTGGCGACTTAGGCTCAGGCAGATCGGGCAGGTCATCATCACGGGGCACTCGTCGATCCGGCGGTGCCGCATTTATGAGGGAGCAAGGCGATACAGATGGTAAAGCAGCCCGTATCCGTAAACGGCGTTGTCCGTTGGCGTGATGTGGGGTTGGCGGATGATGCACAACGCAAGCCTAAGGAGCGCAAAATGGTAGTTCTTCGCCATGAAATCGGCGACGTCCTCCGTGACGTCCGCCAGCGCCAGGGCCGTACCCTGCGCGAGGTGTCGCACAGTGCGAGGGTCTCCCTCGGATACCTCAGCGAGGTCGAGCGTGGACAGAAGGAAGCATCCTCTGAACTCCTCTCATCAATCTGCAGTGCACTCGAGGTGCCGCTTTCCTCGATGCTGCGGGAAGTCAGTGACCGCCTGGCAGAAGCAGAAGGCGTGTCGATCCCGGACACCATCCCCCAGGAGTTCTCCCGTGAGTTCGGGGAGGATCTCACCGACGATCTGAACGACGATTTCCGTCGGGGACTCGCGGCAACGAACCGCTAGTCGCCCGCGACAAGGAAGGCCCGCCCCCTCAGGGACGGGCCTTCCTGCCGTCTCCTACCAGTTGTCCTTGGTGTAGGTGCTGTTCAGCTGGGCGATCAGCGTGCCGAGACGGGTCAGGTCCTCCACGTCCCAGTCCTCCATGAGCTGGTGGAACGCCTGCTTGCGGGCCGTCTGGGCGGCCACGAGCTGACGCGTACCGGCGTCGGTGAGGGAGATGGACTGGGCCCGGCCGTCCAGCGGATCGGCCTCCTTGTGCACGAGCCCGAGCTGTTCCAGCATCGCGATCTGGCGGCTGACCGAGGGCTTGCCGACGCCGACGCTCGCCGCGATGTCCGTGAGGCGCATGGAGCCCTCGCGCTGCAGGATCACGAGGAGCCCGTAGGCGGCCGGCTCCATGTCCGGGTGCACGCGACGGGCCACCTTGTAGGAGTTCGACCTGGCGCGACGCCACAGCATGCTCAGCTGCTGTTCGAGGGCCTCGATGGCCGCGTCGGTGTCGGCATCTTCCCCGGGGTAGGCTGCAAGGCCCGGGCCGGGGTGGGTGGTGCTCGGCTTCGCGTTCATGGGCCAATTGTAGGGTTCCGGGGTGGGAGTGGCACCATGTGAGCCGGTCCGATCCGATGGTCCGACCCGGCGGGACGACCTGCGGTGGTTCCCGGGGCACATACCGGGTACGGTCTGCCGTGCGTGCCGCCGGAGGAGCCACCCATGAGCGGGACAGGGGGCCGTGCGGCTGCGCCCGTACGACCCATACACGAGAGCAGGGAACTGTAGATGCGGCTGAGTGATTTCTGGCGATTGATGGACGACGAGTTCGGCGAGCGGTACTCGCGGACCCTCGCCCGGGACCTGGTGGTCGATCGACTGGGCGACAGGACGGCCTCCGAGGCGCTGGGCGCCGGGGTCGATCCGAAGGCGGTCTGGGAGGCTGTGTGCCGGGCACAGGACGTGCCGCGCGAGCGCTGGCTGGGACGCGACGTGAAGCCCCGCTGAGCAGGGTGACAGCCCCCGGGGGAACACGCTGATCCCATCGAATAATCGAATACTTGTTCGGGCCGCGATATGATGGAGGCGGAGGCGGCGCCCTCTTGTGCACACAGCGGCGGCCCCACCTCAAACTGTCGGCGCAGGCTACTACAGTCGAATCGAACACTTAAACAGGCCGGTTGGCCATGAATGACCGAGGTGAAGAATGGCCGCTCCAGACCGCGAGAAAGCCCTAGAAGCTGCTCTCGCCCAGATCGACAAGCAGTACGGCAAGGGTTCCGTGATGCGTCTTGGTGATCAGACCAGGGCGCCCATCGAAACCATCTCCACGAGTTCCATCGCCCTGGATGCCGCACTCGGCATCGGCGGTCTTCCGCGCGGCAGGATCGTCGAGATCTACGGTCCGGAATCCTCCGGTAAGACCACCGTGGCCCTGCACGCCGTCGCGAGCGCACAGCGCAACGGAGGCATCGCAGCCTTCATCGACGCCGAGCACGCCCTGGATCCCGAGTACGCGAAGAAGCTCGGCGTGGACACGGACGCACTCCTCGTGTCGCAGCCGGATACGGGTGAGCAGGCGCTCGAGATCATGGACATGCTGATCGGCTCCGGCTCGATCGACATCGTCGTCATCGACTCCGTCGCCGCGCTCGTGCCCCGTGCCGAGATCGAGGGCGAGATGGGTGACAGTCACGTCGGCCTCCAGGCCCGCCTGATGAGCCAGGCCCTCCGGAAGATCACCGGCCGCCTGAGCCAGACCAAGACCACCGCGATCTTCATCAACCAGCTGCGCGAGAAGATCGGCGTGTTCTTCGGAAGCCCCGAGACCACCACGGGTGGCAAGGCGCTGAAGTTCTACGCGTCGGTCCGTATCGACGTGCGCCGCATCGAGACCCTGAAGGAAGGCGTGAACCCGGTGGGTAACCGGACCCGCGCCAAGATCGTCAAGAACAAGATGGCTCCGCCCTTCAAGCAGGCCGAGTTCGACATCCTGTACGGCCACGGCATCTCGCGCGAGGGTGGCCTGATCGACGTCGGAGTGGAGAACGGACTGGTGAAGAAGTCCGGTGCCTGGTTCACCTACGACGGCGACCAGCTCGGGCAGGGCAAGGAGAACGCCCGGAAGTTCCTCATCGACAATCCCGATCTGGCCGATGAGCTCGAGCAGAAGATCCGGGTCAAGCTGGGCATCGGAGTGCAGGTCGAAGAAGAGCCCGACGCACCCAAGCTCAAGGCTGTCAGCGGCGAGTAGGTCGCATGCCAATGGATGCCGGATCCGAGCCGGTCGAGTGGGGTACCTCGTTCGGCCGGTTCGGCTCCGACAGCTCTTCTGATGCCGACAGGGCTTCCCGACAGCCTGCGGCGAAGCGACAGGGGCTGACCCGGTCTGCCTCGTTCGGCGCCCCGAGTTCCGGTGCGCGCAGCGCGGGTGGAGCGGGACGGGGCGCTCCGGGCCGTCGCCGGCGATCGTCGGGGCGGCCCCCTGCCGATGATCCGTTCGGTCCCGTCGTCGGCTCGTCCGCCGATGGCCCCGTCGATCACGGCTCTGCCCACGGCGGTTCTGCCGACGAGGGCGGGTTCCGCGCTGGCCGCCGCGCCCGTGGTGTCTCGGGTGGCCGGACGGCACGTCGAGGATCGACCGGTGGCCAAGCGGCGCGTCGATCCGCGACGAGCCGAAGAGGTGGCAGCTCAGGGGAGGACTCCACGGGCGAAGCGCGTGGTCCAGGCGGGAGCGACGGATCCCTGCCTGACGGCACCCTGCCGGGTCCCGGCAGCCCGCCGTCCGGGGATCCTTCGGGCGGTACGGAGCCGACCAGGAGCGACGAGGACTGGGCGTCCGAGGCGCGCTCCATCCTGCTCCGCCAGTTGGCTCTCGGTGCACGGAGCCGGCACCAGCTCGCCCGGAAGCTCGCCGACCGGGAGATCCCGGCAGCCGTGGCCGCAGCACTCCTGGACCGGTTCGAGGAAGTCCAGTTGATCGACGACGCCGAGTTCGCCCGGATGTGGGTACGGACCCGCACCGCGGCCAAGGCGCTCTCCCGGTCCTCGCTGCGGCGAGAGCTCGCGGACAAGGGCATCGATCCCGACCTTGCGGAAGACGCGCTGCTCCAGGTCTCCGACGAGGACGAGCATGCCCAGGCGCGCGACGTCGTCCGCCGCAAGCTGCGCGGAAGCGCCGACCTCGCGGACCGTGCCGCGCGGGACAAGGAGGTGCGGAGGCTCGTCGGGGTCCTCGCACGCAAGGGGTACAGTCCGGGGACCGCCTTCTCCATCGTGAAGGATGTCCTCGCGGAGGCCGAGGCGCAGGACTGAGCGGCCTTCCGGCGATTGTGGGCCCCCACCGTCCCAGCCGTACGCTTGAGGGCGTGAGCATGACACTTCCCGTTCCCCTCGATGAGACCCCCAGCAGCGCCCCGGAGGCGCAGGACGAAGCGCAGGACGCCGGCGACCGGCGCACCTACGAGGTGCGGACCTTCGGCTGCCAGATGAACGTGCACGACTCCGAACGCATCTCCGGGCTGCTCGAGGGCGCCGGCCTCAGCAGGGTCGAGGACGGACAGGCGGACGTCGTCGTCTTCAACACCTGCGCCGTGCGTGAGAACGCCGACAACAAGCTCTACGGCAACCTCGGCATCCTGAAGGCCGTGAAGGAGGCGCGGCCGGGCATGCAGATCGCCGTCGGCGGCTGCCTGGCGCAGAAGGACCGCGAGACCATCCTGAAGAAGGCTCCCTGGGTGGACGCGGTGTTCGGAACGCACAACATCGGCGCACTTCCCGCCCTGCTGCAGCGCGCCCGGCACAACCAGGACGCGCAGCTCGAGATCCTCGAGTCGCTCGACGTCTTCCCGTCGACGCTGCCCACCAAGCGGGAATCCGTCTACGCGGGGTGGGTGTCCATCTCGGTCGGCTGCAACAACACCTGCACCTTCTGCATCGTGCCGTCGCTGCGGGGCAAGGAGCGCGACCGCAGGCCCGGGGAGATCCTCGCCGAGATCGAGGCGCTCGTGGCCGACGGCGCGGTGGAAGTCACGCTGCTGGGACAGAACGTCAATTCCTACGGCGTCGAGTTCGGCGACCGCGGCGCGTTCGCGAAGCTGCTGCGCGCGTGCGGGTCGATCGAGGGGCTCGAGCGCGTCCGCTTCACGAGCCCGCACCCCGCCGCCTTCACCGACGACGTCATCGACGCCATGGCCGAGACGCCCAACGTCATGCCGCAGCTCCACATGCCCCTGCAGTCGGGCTCCGACCCCGTCCTGAAGGCCATGCGCCGCTCCTACCGGTCGAGCCGCTTCCTCGGGATCCTCGACCGCGTCCGGGAGCGGATGCCGCACGCCGCCATCTCCACCGACATCATCGTCGGCTTCCCCGGCGAGACGGAGGAGGACTTCCAGGCCACCCTCGACGTCGTCGAGCAGTCCCGCTTCGCCACCGCCTTCACCTTCCAGTACTCGAAGAGGCCCGGCACACCCGCGGCCGAGCTGCCCGACCAGCTGCCCAAAGCCATCGTGCAGGAACGCTTCGAACGCCTCACCGCCCTCCAGGACCGCATCGCCCGGGAGGAGAACGCACGCCAGGTGGGCACGCTCGTCGAGGTGCTCGTCACCGACCAGCAGGGCCGCAAGGGAGGCGAGACGCACCGCCTGACGGGCCGCGCCCGCGACCAGCGCCTGGTGCACTTCTCGGTCCCGGCGGGCGCCGACGTGCCACGCCCGGGTGACTTCGTCACCCTGCCCGTCACGGAGGCGGCGTCGTTCCACCTGCTGTCCGACCCGACCACCGAGCAGTACTCCCTGCGCCGCTCACGCGCCGGCGACGCCTGGGACAGGAGCCAGGCCGACTCCTGCGCTGCCACGGCGCCGGCCGGTGGGGCCCCCCGCGCCGTGTCCCTCGGCATGCCGTCCCTGCCGGTGCGGGGGAGCGGCCGTTGACCCTTCCGGTCGTCGCGGTCGTCGGTCCCACCGGGTCGGGCAAGTCCGACCTCGGCGTCGCCCTGGCGCAGCGGCTCGGGGGAGAGGTGATCAACGCCGACGCCCTGCAGTTCTACCGCGGCATGGACATCGGCACGGCGAAGCTTCCCGAGCATGACCGCGGGGGCATCGAGCACCACCTGCTGGACGTGCTCGACGTCACCGAGGAGGCCAGCGTGGCCGCCTACCAGGAGAACGCCCGCAGGATCATCGACGAGATCCGCAGCCGCGGGCGCGTTCCCGTGCTCGTCGGCGGATCCGGGCTGTACGTCCGGGCAGCCCTGGACCGGCTGGAGTTCCCGCCCACCGACCCCGCGGTGCGTGCGCAGCTCGAGGTGGACATCGCCCGGGTGGGAAGCGAGGCCTTCCGCGAGCGGCTGCGCGCCGTGGACAGCGTGTCCGCGGAACGGATCGACGACGACCGCCGGCTCATCCGGGCCCTCGAGGTGTTCGAGGTCAGCGGACGGCCCTTCAGCGCCTTCATGCCGAGGCGCGAGTACCACCAGCCGACGGTGCAGATCGGTCTCGGCGTCGACCGCGAGGTGCTGCGGGAGAGACTCGCCGACCGCGTGCACGCCATGGTCCGCGCCGGCCTCGGACAGGAGGTGGAGCGCCTCGCCGCAGCCGGGCTCCGGGACGGTCGGACGGCGTCGCGCGCCCTCGGCTACGCGCAGTTCCTCCGGGTGCTGGATGGCTCCCTCACGGAAGCGGAGGCCATCGAGGACACGATCGCCGCCACCCGCCGGTTCGCACGACGCCAGCTGACCTGGTTCCGCGGCGACCCCCGTGTCGCCTGGACCGACTGGCAGGACCCCGGCCTCGTCGAGCGGGCGGTCGGGATCGTCGAACGGCGCCGGGACCTATCCTAGGACGGTGACCGATTCCCTCGCCGAAGCACCGTCCTCCGCAGCCCCGCGCCCTTCCGACGCCGCGGGCCTGTCCTTCACCAAGGGCCACGGCACCGGCAACGACTTCCTCCTGACCCTCGACCCCGAGGGCGCCGCTCCCACCGACGCCTCGTTCGTCGCCGCCCTGTGCGACCGGAACCGGGGCCTCGGTGCCGACGGGTATATCCGCGCCGTCCGGTCCGCTGCGCTTCCCGAAGGCCGTGCCCTGCTGCAGACCGACCCTGCTGCAGAATGGTTCATGGACTACCGCAACGGGGACGGCTCCGTCTCGGAGATGTGCGGCAACGGCGTGAGGGTCTTCGCCCACTTCCTCCTCGCCAAGGGCGTCGCCGCACTGCCCGAGGGCGGCGCTCTCGCGATCGGGACCCGCGCAGGGGTCAAGCGCGTCACCCGTTCCGGGGACGGGTACGCCGTGGACATGGGACCCTGGGAATTCATCTTCCCGGATGCCGCCGTGGCGCGCGGCACGGATTCCCTCGTGGGCATCGGAGGGCTCGACGTCGACCGGCCCGCCCTGTCCATCAGCATGGGCAACCCGCACACCGTGGTGGCGCTGGCCGAGCACGCCGAACTGGAACGGACCGAGCTGTACAGGGCACCCGCGGTCCGGCCCGTTCCGCCGGCCGGCACGAACGTCGAACTGGTGGTTCCGGCCGATCCGCTGGTGGGGGACGACGGCGTCGGGCGCCTCCGGATGCGCGTGCACGAACGCGGCGTCGGCGAGACCCAGTCCTGCGGAACCGGAGCGTGTGCCGCAGCCGCGGCGACGAGGTACTGGGCAGGAGAGGGCGCCCCCGCACAGTGGCTGGTGAGCGTGCCCGGTGGAGTCGTCGGTGTGACGTTCTTCGACGGTCCCGAGGGGCGAGAGCACGTCCAGCTCAGCGGGCCGGCCGTCCTCGTGGCCGACGTCGTGCTGCTGCCGACCGGCTGACGCCCCGGCCGTCCCGGTCCAGGCGCCCGCCTCGGGTCGGGCGGTGTTCCTCGAGTCGGGCCGGGCGGTGCACCTCGGGTCAGGCGGGGCGGTGCACCTCGAGGATGCGGAACGACTTGGAGGTCTCCGCGCGACGCACGCTGAACCCTTCGGGCAGTTCCTCCCCGAGCCATCGCTGCAGGGAGTCCGCGCCGAGGTTCTTCTGCACCACGAGCCAGGCCCGTCCTCCGGGAGCGAGGCGCGGCAGCCAGCGGAGCAGCAGGCCGTGCAGTTCCTGCTTGCCGATCCGGATGGGCGGGTTGGACCAGATCGTGTCGAACTCGAGCGCGGGGTCGACGTCGTCGGGTGCGCCCGCGATCACGTTGCGGAGCCCGAGGCGCTCGGCGTTCTCGGCGGTGAGGGCGATGCACCGCTCGTTCACGTCGACCGCATGGACCTCCGCCTCCGGGGCCTTCAGCGCCATCGTGAGGGCGATCGGTCCCCAGCCGCAGCCGATGTCAAGCATCCGGTGTCCCTCGGGGTCCGGGACCGAGCCGAGGAGAATGGCAGTCCCCTTGTCGACGCCATCGGGACTGAAGAGCCCCGACGACGTCACGAGGTCCCGGCGGGTGCCGGCAAGGATTACGGACAGGGGCCTGCGGGTATCCGGGCCGGCCGGCTGGGCGCTGAAATAGTGCTGTGACTCCATGACGAAAAGCCTAGTGCCACGCCGGAACCCGTCGCTGCGGGGAGGTTTCGCGCTGGGAGAAGTGGCTGGAACGCGTCAGGCGGGCGGCCGTAGAATCGGACTACATCCATTGAGGGAGACTATGACCACGAATAACGGACACTCCACCGGGTCCGACATGGGCCGGGAGGAGATCCAGGCCGTCATCGACCGGATCCTCGCCAGCGACGAAGCTGCAGCGGCGAAGACCAGGGCGAAGGACGGAACAGCGAAACCGGAGGAGACGACGGCGCCCGCCGAGAAGACGTGGCGATCGCATGCCCTCGCACTGTCGGGCGACGAGGACGCTTCCGACGCCGACGGTGACCAGCAGGACCTGGCCGAGCGGAACGCACGTCGCCGCGTGGCGGGACTGTCCACCGAACTCGAGGACGTCACGGAGGTCGAGTACCGGCAGCTGCGGCTGGAGCGGGTCGTCCTCGCGGGACTGTGGAGCGAAGGCACCGCGCAGGACGCGGAGAACTCGCTGCAGGAGCTGGCCGCACTCGCCGAGACCGCAGGATCCGAGGTGCTCGACGGTATCGTGCAGCGACGCCTGAAGCCGGACCCCGCCACGTTCCTCGGCTCGGGCAAGGCCCAGGAGCTGAAGGAGATCGTGCACGCGACCGGAGCGGACACGGTGATCGTGGACAGCGAGCTGTCGCCGTCGCAGCGCCGCGGCCTGGAGGACATCGTCAAGGTCAAGGTCATCGACCGCACGGCACTGATCCTGGACATCTTCGCGCAGCACGCCAAGAGCCGGGAAGGCAAGGCGCAGGTGGAGCTCGCGCAGCTCGAGTACCTTCTGCCGCGTCTTCGTGGCTGGGGCGAGTCGATGTCCCGCCAGGCGGGTGGCCAGGTCGGTAGCGCAAGCGCCGGCATGGGCTCCCGTGGCCCCGGCGAGACGAAGATCGAACTCGATCGTCGGAAGATCCGGACCCGCATGGCGAAGCTGCGTCGCGAGATCGCAGGGATGAAGCCCGCACGCGAGACCAAGCGGTCCAACCGCCGTCGGAACCAGGTGCCCTCCGTGGCGATCGCCGGCTACACGAACGCCGGCAAGTCGTCACTGCTGAACCGGCTGACGGACGCGGGCGTCCTCGTCGAGAACGCGCTCTTCGCGACACTGGATCCGACCATCCGCAGGGCCGAGACCCCGGACGGGATCGGCTACACGCTGGCCGACACCGTCGGGTTCGTTCGGTCGCTCCCGACGCAGCTGGTCGAGGCCTTCCGCTCGACCCTCGAGGAAGTGGCGGACGCCGACCTGATCCTCCACGTCGTCGACGCCTCGCACCCGGATCCGGAGGGGCAGATCGCCGCAGTGCGCGCCGTCCTGACCGAGGTGGATGCGCGCAAGGTGCCCGAGATCATCGTGCTGAACAAGGCCGACGCGGCCGATCCGTTCGTCATCGAGCGGCTCCGGCAGCGCGAGCCGCGGTCCGTGGTCGTGTCCGCCCGCACGGGTGCAGGACTGACGGAGCTCCAGCAGCTCATCAGCACGAACATCCCGCGCCCGGCCGTGAAGCTGGACCTTCTGGTGCCCTACGAGCGGGGCGAGGTCGTGAGCCGCCTCCACGAGGAGGACGTCGAGATCCTCAGTACGGAACACCTCGACGAGGGCACCCGCCTCGGAGTGATGGTGCGGGAAGGCCTGGCCGCCGAGCTGGAGCAGTTCGTCCGGCATGAGTGACAGCGCGCCGTCCGGTGCTGCCGTCGCAGCGCCGGACGCGCCGCGACACTCATCCGAGGCACAGCAGGCCCTCGACCTGCTCGATGCCGCCGTCGGGTCCATGGGCGGGGAGATGCGCGCCGGCCAGCACGAGATGGTGCGGCAGGTGAGCGAGGCCATCCGGACGGGAGACCATCTGCTCGTCCAGGCCGGCACCGGTACCGGCAAGTCGCTCGCGTACCTCGTGCCGCTGATCGCCCATGCGATGGACAGCGATCGCCCCTCGGTCGTCTCGACCGCGACGCTCGCCCTGCAGGCGCAGATCGTCGGCCGGGACCTCCCGAGGCTCCTCGACGCCGTGCGGCCGGCGCTCGAACGTCCGGTCGACGTCGCGCTGCTCAAGGGCCGCTCCAACTACGTGTGCCTGCACAAGACGGGCGGAGGCTTCCCCGAGGAGGACGCCCCCGGTGCGCTCTTCAGCCTCGGCGAGGACGCGGCTCCGCATCCCTCGCCCGCAGGCGGAGGCGGCGCGCCCGCGTCGGCGCTCGGCAGGGAGGTGGTCCGGCTCCGCGAGTGGGCGGAGGAGACGACGACGGGGGACCGCGACGACCTGGTGCCCGGTGTCAGCGACCGCGCGTGGCGGCAGGTCTCCGTCTCCAGCATGGAGTGCCTTGGCGCCGCGCGCTGCCCGGTGGCGCAGGAGTGCTTCAGCGAGAAGGCACGCGCGGCCGCAGCCGACGCCGACATCATCATCACGAACCATGCGATGCTCGCCATCAGCGCCTTCGAGGGGCTCGCGGTCCTGCCCGAATACGACGTCGTGGTCATCGACGAGGCGCACGAGCTCCACGACCGGGTGACCGGGGCCGTCTCCGGACAGCTCTCGGCCTCCATGGTCACGGCGGCCGCAACCGCGCTCCGCCGCCATGCATCCATCGGCACCGCATCCCTCGATACCGCTGCCGACGCCTTCGAGGCCGCGTCCGAGCTCGTCCCGTCCGGGCTGCTGCCCGGCGCCCTGCCGGAGGACCTCGAGCAGGCCCTGGCGCAGGTGCGGGACGCGGCACGCGCCGCACTATCCGACACGAAGACCGACGGCAAATCCGAGGCCGACGCCGACGGCGGCCGGCAGGTCGCCCGCTCCCGGACGACACTGGTCTTCGAGCTCGCGGAGCGGATCCTCGCCGCCGCCGATCTCAACGAGGTCGTGTGGGCCTCGCGCCCGAGCACGTTCACGCCCGGCTCCGGGTACGCACAGCCGGACGACAGCGCGCCCGCGACGCTGAACGTCGCTCCGCTCTCCGTCGCGGGCAGGCTGCGCGAGGGACTGTTCGAGGACCACACGGTGATCCTCACGTCGGCGACCCTCGCGATCGGCTCCGAGTTCGGGCCCGTCGCGGGATCCCTGGGGCTGAGCGGGCCCGGCGCCCCCGCCTGGACCGGTGTCGACGTCGGCAGCCCGTTCGACTATCCGCGCCAGGGTGTCCTCTACGTGGCGAAGGATCTCCCCAAACCCGAACGAGGCACCTCGGACGCGCAACTGGAGGAACTCCTGGCGCTCCTCACGGCGTCGCGCGGGGGAGCGCTCGGTCTGTTCTCCTCCAAACGGGCCGCCGAGGAAGCGGCGGAGGCCCTGCGGCCCAAGGTCGACTTCGGGATCCTGTGCCAGGGTGAGTCCTCGCTCAACGCCCTCGTGACGCAGTTCGCCGACGAACCGGACACCTGCCTGTTCGGGACGATGTCCCTGTGGCAGGGCGTCGACGTGCCGGGCTCGTCATGCCGCCTGGTGGTCATCGACCGCATCCCGTTCCCGCGCCCGGACGATCCGCTCATGACGGCCCGGACAAGGGCCGTGGCGCGCAATGGAGGCAACGGCTTCATGAGTGTGTCCGCCACGCATGCGGCGGTGCGGCTCGCGCAGGGCGCGGGACGCCTGATCCGCGCGACGGGCGACCGCGGCGTCGTCGCCGTTCTTGACAGCCGTCTCGCCACCGCGCGCTACGGCGGCTTCCTCAGGGCGGCACTGCCGCCCTTCTGGGCGACGACGGACAGGGCGACAGTCACTGGCATCCTCGAGCGGCTCTCGGCCCGCTGAGCCGCGGCAGGGCCGCGCGCGTGCGGCCCGGGCGGCCCTGCCGGCCAGATGTTCCTGCCCGATGGTCCCGGCAGGGCCCCCGGCAGGGCACCCATCAGGCTTCCCTGCCGGCGGACCCCGGCCCAGTACAGCTAGAGGGCGCGCATCACCGAGACGACCTTGCCCATGATGCTGGCGTGGTCGCCGAGGATCGGCTCGTAGCGGGTGTTCTGCGGCAGGAGCCAGGTGTGGCCGTCGCGCTGGCGGAAGGTCTTCACGGTCGCCTCGTCGTCGAGCAGTGCCGCGACGATGTCACCGTTCTGGGCACTCTGCTGGCGCCGGACGACCACCCAGTCGCCGTCACAGATGGCGGCATCCACCATGGAGTCCCCGGAGACCCTGAGCATGAAGAGGTCACCGTGCCCGACGAGCTGTCGCGGCAGGGGCATGACGTCCTCGACGACCTGGTCCGCGAGGATCGGCCCACCCGCGGCGATGCGCCCGACCAGCGGCACGAGGGCGGTGTCCACGGCGATCTGGTGTCCTGCCCTGCGGTCGGCGGACGAGCCGTCCTCGCTCGGAGCCGCTTCGGAGGCGAGCGTCAGCGGCAGCAGCACTTCCATGGCCCGCGGGCGCTTCGGGTCGCGCCGCAGGTACCCGAGGCGCTCGAGCTGCGACAGCTGATGGGTCACGCTCGAGAGGCTCGCCAGGCCGACAGTATCCCCGATCTCCCGCATTGACGGCGGGTAGCCCTTGTCGGCGATCGACCGCTGGATGGTCTCGAGGATCGTCAGCTGGCGCGCGGTGAGCCCCTTGGACGCCGAGCGGCCGCGCGGGCGTCCACGGCCCGCCGAGATCGGCACGGCGTCGGTCGGAACGTCGGCGGTGTTCGATTCCTGCCGGGCTGCCGGTGTTGATTCCGCCACTGTTGTGCCTTTCGCCTGGGACTGCAGATCCCATGTCGTCCGCCTGCCGATCACTGGGAGGTTTTCTGTCAGAGGCGGGTGGTTGTCTGAGATACACCACCGGCTTGCCTGCCCTGAGCGGCAGCTTCCGCCGGTGATGTCCTGTCCTGTTCACGCTAGGACAGACAGGCGCAGTTATCAAACATATGTTCGAGCGAGTCTCGACAACGCTCGTCCGTGAGTGCTAGAAATAGGCAACGTGGAATTAGAACGCGTGTTCGAATCGAACGGATTGTTCGAGGAGGACATTCGAAGGGAAAGAGGTAAGGCAATGGCTGAAGCACCGGCACTGCACGGCAGCACCGCGCTGTGGGCACTGGCGCCCGTTCGTTCGGAGGCCCGCCTCCGGCTCGTCCATGCCGCGCCTCGCTCCACCCCCGCACCGTCCCTCCGGTCGGCGTCCGGTTTCGTGCGGCTTCCGCACGTACAGCCGGATGCGTCCCGCACCTCCACGCAGCGGAGTGCGGCGCATGCGCTGACCCTGACGCGCCGCGGACGCCTGCTGCTGGTCGGCCTGCCGATCGCGCTGGGCGTCGCCGCCCTGATCCTCCTGGGCGCCTTCCTGACCTCGCAGGCCAAGGCCGGGGAGTCGGCTCCCGCATCGTCGTCGACGGTTGAGGTGAGTGTCACGGCGGGGGAGACGCTGTGGGACCTCGCCATCCGGTACGCGCCGGAGCGCGACCCGCGGGACGTGGTGGCGGAGATCGTGGAACTCAACGACCTGCACACCTCCCTCGTCCGGGCGGGGCAGAGTATCGCGGTGCCCGCCGGCGCATAGTCGGGGCGGAGTGGGCGCCCGGTGCGGCGACGCGGCATTAGCTGAGACCGGAAGCATCCCTTAAACTCGAAGGGTGCCATCCTCCGTCGACGCCCTCGCGAACCTTCCCCTGCGTGATGACCTCGTCGGGTTGCACCCGTACGGCGCCCCGCAGCTGGACGTACCCATCCTGCTGAACGTCAACGAGAACACCCACGGCGTCCCCGCCGACGTCCACGCCGCCATCGTCGCGGCGGTGGCGGAGGCTACGCAGGGCCTCAACCGCTACCCGGACCGGGAGTTCAGCGAGCTCCGGAAGAACCTCGCCGACTACCTGGGGCACGGGCTGACGCCCGACCAGCTGTGGGCGGCCAACGGCTCCAACGAAGTGCTCCAACAGGTCCTCCAGGCCTTCGGCGGACCGGGACGCACCGCGCTGGGCTTTCCTCCCACCTATTCCATGTACCCGCTGCTTGCCAGCGGCACGGGTACCCGGTACGTGACCGCCGAGCGCGGCTCCGCGTACACCATGACGGCAGAGGCGACGGCGCAGGCCGTGCGGAACTCGGCCGCGAACATCGTCTTCCTGTGCTCGCCGAACAACCCGACCGGCACGGCCCTCGGGCTGGACGTCATCGAAGCCGCCTACGAGGCCGGGGAGGATGCGCGGGCCGTCATCATCGTGGACGAGGCCTACGGGGAGTTCGCGCACCAGGGGACGCCGAGCGCCCTCACGCTGCTCCGCGGGCGTCCCCGGCTCCTCGTGTCCCGCACGATGAGCAAGGCCTTCGCCCTGGCCGGGGCGAGGCTCGGCTACCTCGCAGCAGCCCCGGAGGTCACCGACGCCCTCCGGCTGGTGCGCCTCCCGTACCACCTCTCCGCCATCACGCAGGCGGCGGCCAACGCGGCCCTCACCCACGCGGACACGCTGCTGTCCAACGTCGAGGCGATCAAGGTGCAGCGGGACCGCATCGTGCGGGAGCTCGGCGAGCTGGGGCTCTCCCCGGCTCCGTCGGACGCCAACTTCGTCTTCTTCTCCGGCCTCGAGGACCCCCACCGGGTGTGGGAGGGCCTGCTCGAGGCGGGCGTGCTGATCCGCGACGTCGGCATCCCCGGGTCCCTGCGGGTCACCGCGGGAACAGAGCAGGAGACCACGGTGTTCCTCACTGCGTTGAGGACGCTGCTGTAGCACGTCCCCTCTCCCTGCAGGGGTCCCCGCACCGGCGCCGGGTGCTGTTCTCCTAGACTTGGAGTGCAGGGACCACCCGCGACCCCGCGTCGCCCAGCCCGTCGATCAGCGTCCGGCAAGCCCGGAAGCGCACAGAAGGAATGCAATGACAGTTGATGCCGCCCGCGGCCGCACGGCCCGCATCGAGCGCGTCACGAGCGAGTCCAGTGTCCTCGTGGAACTCGACCTCGACGGCACCGGTGCCTCGTCGATCGACACCACCGTGCCCTTCTACGACCACATGCTCACGGCGCTGTCGAAGCACTCGCTGATCGACCTGACGATCCGGTCCTCCGGAGACACGCACATCGACGTCCACCACACCGTCGAGGACACGGCCATAGCGATCGGTGAGGCCCTCCGGCTCGCATTGGGCACCAAGGCCGGCATCCGCCGCTTCGGCGAGGCGACCGTCCCGCTGGACGAGGCCCTGGCCAACGCCGTCGTCGACATCTCCGGCCGCCCGTTCCTCGTGCACGGCGGCGAGCCCGCCGGGCAGGAATACCACCTCATCGGCGGCCACTTCACCGGGTCCCTGACCCGCCACGTGCTGGAGGCCATCGCCCTGCACGCCCAGATCTGCCTCCACGTCACCGTCATCGCGGGACGGGACCCCCACCACATCGTCGAAGCCCAGTTCAAGGCCCTCGCCCGCGCGCTGCGCGCGGCCGTGGAGCCCGACCCCCGGGTCGAGGGCATCCCGTCCACGAAGGGAGCGCTATGACCGCGCGTACCGTCACCGTGCTCGACTACGGATCGGGCAACGTGCGCTCCGTGGTCCGCGCGCTCGAGCACGTGGGCGCGGAGGTCGTGCTCAGCGCCAAGCCCGACGACGTCCTCACCGCGGACGGACTGCTCGTGCCCGGCGTCGGTGCGTTCGCCGCCGTGATGAAGGGGCTGAAGGACGTCGACGCCCTGCGCATGATCGGGCGGCGCGTGGCGGGCGGCCGCCCTGTCCTCGGGATCTGCGTGGGACTGCAGGTGCTGTTCGACGAAGGCGTGGAGCACGGTGTGCGCACGCCGGGCATGGGCGAGTGGCCCGGGACGGTCGAGCGGCTGAAGGCCGACGTCGTTCCGCACATGGGCTGGAACACGGTGGAGCCACCGGAGGACTCCGTCCTCTTCGACGGCATCGCGGACCAGCGTTTCTACTTCGTGCATTCCTATGGCGTCCAGGACTGGTCCTTCGACGTGACCCAGCCGGCCATGAAGCCGCCGCAGGTCACCTGGTCCGACCACGGAGGACGCTTCATCGCCGCCGTCGAGAACGGCCCGCTCAGCGCCACCCAGTTCCACCCGGAGAAGTCCGGGGACGCGGGAGCCCAGCTGCTGAGGAACTGGATCGAAGGACTCCGGTGAGCGGATGCTGAGCCTCGTGCTCATGGGAGCCGCAGGCCTCCTCATCGGCGGAGCGTTCTCCCTGCGCAGCCAGGACTTCCCCCGCTGGGTGTGGATCGCGTTCCTGGTGCTGGCCGCGCTCTCGCTGCTCGCCGCCTATCTCTTCACCCTTCCCGGCGACTAGCCGGATCCCGCACCCGACCGCCCAGACCCAGCGGCCCTCGCCGCACCTACGAAAGCAGACACAGCAGACGATGAGCCCCTTGACCGAATCACCCACGCTCGAGCTCCTTCCCGCCGTCGACGTCGCCGACGGCCAGGCCGTCCGCCTGGTGCAGGGCGAAGCGGGCAGCGAGACCAGCTACGGCGACCCGCTCGACGCCGCGCTCGCCTGGCAGGAAGCCGGCGCGGAGTGGGTGCACCTCGTGGACCTGGACGCCGCGTTCGGCCGCGGCTCGAACCGGGACCTGCTCGAGCGCGTGGTCAAGCACCTGGACATCAAGGTAGAGCTCTCCGGTGGTATCCGTGACGACGCGTCACTGGACGCCGCGCTGGAACTCGGCGCGACCCGCGTCAACCTCGGGACCGCCGCGCTCGAGAACCCGGAGTGGACCGAGCTCGCCATCGCGCGCTACGGCGACGCAGTCGCCGTCGGACTCGACGTCCGCGGCACCACGCTGGCGGCGCGCGGCTGGACCGAGGAGGGCGGGAACCTCTGGGAGGTCCTGCAGCGCCTCGAGGACGCCGGCTGCGCACGCTACGTCGTGACGGACGTGACCAAGGACGGCACGCTGAAGGGCCCGAACATCGAGCTCCTGAAGGAGGTCCTCGCGAAGACCACGCGTCCCGTCGTCGCGTCGGGCGGCATCTCGAGCCTCGACGACATCGCGGCACTCCGTGACCTGGTGCCGCTCGGGCTCGAGGGAGCGATCGTCGGCAAGGCCCTCTACGCCGGTGCCTTCACCCTGCCCCAGGCACTGGACGTGGCAGGACTGCCCGCCGCGGACGCGTGACCGGCCGGCAGCTGCCCGCTCACATCGCGGCGGCGCTGGCAGGCAACACCGCCGATTCCGCCGGCCGGCCCTGGGCCGGGCGGGACCTGTCCGGTCCGGAGAACCCGCTGCACTCCTTCGACGACGACGACGGGGCAGCGGACCCGCGGCTCGCCGAGGCGGTGGCAGGGCTCCTCGGGCCGGCGGACCAGCCGGGGCCGCACGAACGGGCCGTCCTCACCGCCCTCCGGACCGCGCGGGTCTTCATCCCCATCGTGGCCCAGCTCGGGGAGGGCGGGGACACCTCCTCCGGCCTGCAGGCCGACAAGGAGGCGGACATGGCCCTCGTGACGCTGACGGCGCCCGACGGGCGGAAGGCCCTGCCGGTGTTCTCCTCGACGCAGGCGCTCGGGCGCTGGCACCCGGACGCGCGGCCCGTGGCGGCCTACGCCCCGCGTGCGGCCCTCGCCGCCGCGGCCGAGCAGGCGGAGCTCCTGGTACTCGACCCCGGTGCCGACGTGACGTTCGTCGTCCGTCGTCCTGCCGTGTGGGCGCTGGCCCAGCAGGCCGAATGGACTCCGTCCTACGAGGACCCGGCGCTGGCGTCGCTGGTCGAGGTCGCGGCGGACAAGGGGGAGGACATCCTCTCCGTGGCCCTGAGGCCCGGGGCCGGCGTCCTCACGCGGTCGGCCGGCGGTAGCATTGCCTCCGGTGGGGGACCGGGCCCCGAGCTGCGCATGGACCTGCGGCTCCGCGCGGGACTCTCGCCCCAGGAGGTGCGGGACGCCGTGTCGGCCTTCCGTGCGAGGCTCCTGGACCTCACCGAATTCGTGGAACGCGTCGACTCGCTCGACATCAAACTCACCCGCTGACGCAGCCGTCGGCGGAGAAGGACTGGCCGTGAACTTCGCCGTGTACCGGGATCTGCTGCGCATCCGCTCCGTGCGGACGCTGCTGATCGTCGGGATGATCGCCCGCTTCCCGCACTCGGCGGCCGGAGTGCTGCTGACGCTGCACGTGGTGCAGACCCTGGACCGGGGGTACGCCGAAGCGGGAGCCGTCGCTGCGATCGTCACCATCGGCATCGCCGCCGGTGCGCCCTGGCGTGGCCGGCGCATCGACAGCGTGGGCCTGCGCCGCGCACTTCTTCCCTCCGTTCTCGCGGAGGCCGTCATCTGGTCCGTCGCTCCGCACCTGCCCTACCAGTGGCTGCTCGTCGCCGCGCTGGTCGGCGGCCTCTTCACCCTGCCCGCGTTCTCCGTCATCCGCCAGGCGCTCGGGGTCCTGGTCGACGGCGACCGGCGCCGGACGGCGTTCACGCTCGATGCGATCGCCACCGAGGTAATCTTCATGGCAGGGCCGGCTGTGGGCGTCGTCCTGGCCACCCAGGTCTCCACCGTGCTCGGCCTGACGCTGGTGGGACTCGCCACGGCCTGTGCCGGGCTCTTCCTCATGTGGTTCAACCCACCCACCCGGTCGGCGCAACTGCCCGACGACGGGACCGTCCCGGCAGTGGCGCCGGCGGGGATCGGCGAGACCGCCGCGGACCTCATCGGCTCCCGGAACGCCGCCTCCGGGCTCCGCCGCGGTCCCTCGCTGCTCCGCCGCGGCATCAGCCGGGCCTTCCCCTGGCTGACGGTGCCCCTCGTGGTGGTCATGGTCATCGCCGCGGGGGCGGGACTGGTCCTGTCGGGCTCCGAGGTGGGGATCGTCGCCACGCTCGAGCTCTCCGGGAACGAGGGTCAGCTCGGCCTCGTCTTCGTGGCGTGGTGCGCCGCATCCGTGGTGGGCGGGCTCCTCTACGGGGCACTGCACCGACCGGTACCGCCGTCGCTCCTGCTGATCGGCATGGCGCTGCTCACGCTGCCGATGGCGTTCGCGGAGAGCACCCTGTCGCTGGCCCTGCTGTCGATCCCCGCGGGCCTGCTGTGCGCGCCGGTGCTCTCGGCCGCCTCGGAGAAGGTCGCCGACCTTGTCGCCGAGGACAGGAGGGGTGAGGCGATGGGCTGGTACGGTTCGGCGCTGACCTCGGGGGTCGCTCTCGGCGCTCCCCTGGCGGGCGTCCTCATCGATGCCACGGGCCCGTGGGGCGGCTTCATCACGGTGGCCGTGGTCTCGGCGCTGATCGGCGCGGCCGGGTTTGCGGCGCGCGGCCTGGGCCGGCACCCGGCGACCGATCCTGAGCGGGTGGCCCGACAGGTGTAGGTGCCGGGACCACGAAGGCGCCGCACCGGGAACCGGTGCGGCGCCTTCGGCCCGCGGGGGTGGGACTATCGGGTCAGTTGACCGGACCCGTGTACTTCTCGCCGGGGCCCTGTCCCGGAGGATCGGGGATGATCGAGGCCTCCCGGAACGCCAGCTGCAGCGAGCGGAGTCCGTCGCGCAGGGGACCGGCGTGCTGGGACCCGATCTCCGGCGCGGCCGCGGTGACGAAGCCCGCGAGGGCGGTGATCAGCTTGCGCGCCTCGTCGAGGTCCTTGAGCTGCTCGGCGTTCTCCTCGTGCCCGAGCCCGCACTTCACAGCGGCAGCACTCATCAGGTGGACCGCCGAGGTCACGATGACCTCCACGGCGGCCACTTCGGAGATGTCGCGCATCTGCTGGCGGACGTCCTGCTCGGCCGCCGAGGGGCCGGCTGCGTGTTCCTGCTCCTCCGCGAAGCTGCGTCGGGAGGGCGTGGCCGGCCCGACGTCGGAGGCGTGCTGCGGATTGTCGTGTGGGGTGTTCATACTGGTAAGCTTGGCATAGACCAACCGGTCGCTGTTACTTGCTGTGCTCCTTCCGGGAGCCGGAGGCAACGGGCCGGGATGCAAGCGGAGTCCTCTCCCACCCGCGTTTGCCTGGTGCAGCCCTTGGCCGCATTGCAGGTAGCCGGGTCACCTGGTCGGTCCTGCGGACGATCGTGCGGGAAGCCTACGCTTCCGCCGACCCCCCTGAACCGGCTGCCGAGGCCTTCGATTGCGCATGCAATGGGAGGCCTTCTTTCGTTTGCAGGCGGTTCCGGTTTGAGAATCCACAGGAGTCACACATTAGCGAGCCAAGAATCAACGATCGTATCCGCGTTCCCGAGGTGCGGTTGGTCGGACCTGCCGGCGAACAGGTAGGAATCGTCCGTATCGAGGACGCGCTCCGACTTGCTGCCGAGTCCGACCTGGATCTTGTCGAGGTAGCACCGCAGGCAAAGCCTCCGGTGGCCAAGCTCATGGATTTTGGTAAGTACAAGTACGAAGCGGCCGTCAAGGCCCGCGAGGCGCGGAAGAACCAGACCAACACGGTCCTGAAGGAAATCCGGTTCCGCCTCAAGATCGACACCCATGACTACGAGACCAAGCGCGGGCACGCGATGCGCTTCCTCGGCGCTGGTGACAAGGTAAAGGCCATGATCCAGTTCCGCGGTCGCGAGCAGCAGCGTCCGGAGATGGGTATCCGCCTGCTCCAGAAGTTCGCAGAGGACGTCGCCGAGGTCGGTGTGGTCGAGTCGTCGCCGCGGATCGACGGCCGCAACATGGTCATGGTCATCGGTCCGACCAAGAACAAGGCCGAAGCGAAGGCGGAGGCACGCCGGGAGACGCAGCGGGCCGAGGCGAAGGCTGCCAACGAAGCGGTGAAGGCCGGCGGAGAGGTCAAGCGCATCGACACCTCCCGGGCGAGCACTGCCCCGCTGACGCAGTCGCTCGCCGACCTGCTGCCCGAGGGCTACTCGATCACGAGCGAGCCCGAGCCCGCCGCACCGGAGGCTCCCGCCCAGGAAGCACCCGCCGCGGACGTTCCGGAGGCACCCGCAGCGGAGCCCACGGCTGTTCCGCAGGCCACGGAAGCCCCGGTCGCCGCTCCGGCACCGAAGGCTGCTCCGGCGCGGACCTCGTCGGCTCCGTCGCGGACGTCGTCGGCTCCGCGGTCGACGGCCCCACGGCCTGCGGCCGAGCGTCCGGCCGTGTCGCGACCGGCACAGCAGGCGCCGCGCCCGGCGACGGCTGCACCGGCACCACGTCCCGCCGCGGCCCCGGTCCCGAGGCCGGCGGCAGCGGCACCGAAGCCGTCCGCAGCCCCCATGCCTTCGGCCATGCCCAAGCCTGGAGCGCCGAAACCGTCGGCGACGCCCAAGCCTGCCGGCAGGACGGCGCCCACGAGCCCCACCAGCCGTCCGAAGCCCGGAACCGAGGACTAGGGCCTCGGCCCTGTCCTTACGGGCACGTTCGAACACCAGCAGGCACCTTCGGGTGCCGAATTCCGGGTGCAACCGCCCCGGCTATCAAAAGGAGATCGGTTCCCATGCCGAAGATGAAGACCCACAGCGGCGCCAAGAAGCGCTTCAAGCTGACCGGTAGCGGCAAGCTCAAGCGCCAGCAGGCCAACCGCCGCCACTACCTCGAGCACAAGTCCTCGACCGTGACGCGCCGCCTCGCGAGCGACCAGATCGTCTCGAAGGCCGACGCCAAGGTCATCAAGAAGATGCTGGGCGTCTAACCACCAATCCACCCCCTCGGGAAAGCGCACGCACCTGAAGGTGCGACGCTGCGGCTGCGGCCGTGACCGAAGAAGAACAAAAGGAGTACGCACGTGGCACGTGTGAAGCGGGCAGTCAATGCCCACAAGAAGCGCCGGGTCATCCTCGAGCGCGCCAAGGGTTACCGCGGTCAGCGTTCGCGCCTGTACCGCAAGGCGAAGGAGCAGCTGCTCCACTCGTTCGTCTACAGCTACGGTGACCGCCGCAAGCGCAAGGGTGACTTCCGTCGCCTCTGGATCCAGCGCATCAACGCTGCATCCCGCGCCAACGGCCTGACCTACAACCGCCTGATCCAGGGCCTCAAGGCCGCCGAGATCCAGGTCGACCGCCGCATGCTCGCGGACCTTGCCGTCACCGATGGCGCTGCTTTCGCAGCCCTCGTCCAGATCGCCAAGGATTCCCTGCCGGCCGACACGTCGGCTCCCCTCAAGGCCTCGGCCTAGGACCATCGGACGCTGCGGGCCTTCCGGCCCGCGCACCGATACATGATGAGCGCACACGGACGCCCCCAGGCGCCACTAATGACCAACACCCAGGCCGACCGGGTGAAGGAGGTGGCACGCCTGGCCGGGCGTCCGTCGCGTTTAAGGCGCCGGGAGTTCCTGGCCGAGGGGCCGCAGGCGGTGCGGGAGGCCGTGCGACTGCACCTCGACCGGCAGGACGCGGGCAGGGACGGCGTCGTGGTCGACGTGTACGCGACGGCGGAGGCCCTCGAACGGCACACCGATGTCGCGGCTCTCCTCGACCGCGAGGGTGCGCCCTCCCTCCGGCGGGTGACCCCCGACGTGCTGGCGGCGATGTCGTCGACGGTCACCCCTCAGGGCTTCGTGGCGGTCTGCAGGTTCGTCGACGTCCCGCTCAAGGACGTGCTCGCCGCAGGGCCGCGCCTCGTCGCCGTGCTGGTCGAGGTCCGGGACCCGGGCAATGCCGGCACCATCATCCGCGCCGCCGATTCGGCCGGAGCGGGCGCGGTCATACTGACGGGCGCCAGCGTCGACCCCTACAACCCGAAGACCGTGCGGTCCACCGTCGGTTCGCTGTTCCACCTCCCCCTCGTGATCGGGGTCGAGCTGGACGGACTGACGGACCGGCTGCGGGACGCAGGGCTGACGGTCCTGGCGGCCGACGGCTACGGTGGGACGAACCTCGACGACCTGCAGGACGCCAGCGCGGCGCGCAGGTTCGGTGCCGGGGACGACGACGGCCGGGATGAATCCGGACGCGGGCCGGACGAGGGCGCTGCCGGACCGTCGGCGAGCTCGGTACGGCTCGAGGACGCCGGCGCCTGGCTCTTCGGCAACGAGGCGCAGGGGCTTCCCGCCGAGGTGACCGCCGGCGCCGACGCGCGCGTGGCCGTCCCCATCTACGGAAGCGCCGAATCCCTGAACGTCGGGACGGCCGCCACGGTGTGCCTCTACGCCTCAGCCCGCGCGCAGCGCTGATGCCACGTCGCCGGCGACAGGCCGGCCCTGGCCCCGGCGGTCCAGCCGCCCGCTGAGGACGGCGACGCCGAGTCCGAGCACGGCGAGCACTGCTCCTACGAGCGCCGGCGCGGTGAAGCCCCAGCCCGCGGCGATGACGGCACCTCCGAGGGTCGCGCCCAGGGCGTTCGCGATGTTCAGCGCGGAGTGGTTCAGCGAGGACGCGAGCGACGGTGCGCCGGGTGACACGTCGAGCAGGCGCGCCTGCAGGGGCGGGATGAGCGTCGATCCGGTCGCGCCGACCAGGAACACGAAGAGGCATGCGCTCCACGGTCTGGTGGCGGCGAGGGGGAACAGCAGCAGCACGGCCGCGATCGTCGCCATCACGGCGTAGATGCTCCCCATGATGGACTTGTCCGCCAGCCGTCCCCCCAGGACGTTGCCGACCACCATGCCCACCCCGCACAGCGCGACGACGAGCGGCAGGAGCGAAGCGCCCGCGCCCGCCACCTCGGTCATGACCGGTGAGATGTACGAGTAGACGGCGAAGAACCCCCCGAAGCCCACGATGCCGATGAGCAGGGTCATCCAGAGCTGCGGGCGCCGCAGGGCTCCGAGCTCTCCCCGGATGCTCGCACCGGGCCGCACGGGAACGACCGGCACGAGAGTCCTGATGAGGACGAGGGTGCCGGCCCCGATCAGCCCAACGAGCAGGAACATGGAACGCCAGCCGAACTGCTGTCCCAGCCAGGTCGCGAACGGGACGCCGACCACATTGGCGATGCTGAGTCCGAGCATGACCATCGAGATCGCCCGGCCGCGTTTCGCCGGGTCGGCGAGGGACGCTGCGATCACTGCGGCGACGCCGAAGTAGGCGCCGTGCGGCAGACCGGACAGGAACCGCGATACGAGCATCCAGCCGAAACCCGAGGCGAAGAAGGACGAGAGATTGGCGAGCGTGATGACCAGCATCAGGGCCAGGGCCACCGTGCGCTGGGGCTTCTTCGCCCCCAGCGTCGCGAGGACCGGTGCTCCCACGACGACGCCCAGCGCGTAGGCGGAGATGACGTGGCCGCCCTGCGCGTAGTCCACGCCCAGGTCGGCGCGCATGTCCTCGAGCAGGCCCATGATGGTGAATTCCGTGGTCCCGATCGCGAAGCCGCCCACGGCGAGGGCGCCGATGGCCAGGGCCAGCCGCCGGCCTGCAAGGCGCTGGAGCGGAACGGGAGGGGGAGCGGAGGAAGTCATGGGTGTCCTAGCGGCGGGATCGGTCGGGGACGGAGATCGGTCGCCGGAGCACCCTGCATCGGGCGGAGCGGGACGGCGACGCGGACGCCGTCGTCGCCTTCCAGCCTAGGTGATGACCCGATTCCGTCCCGAAATGCAACCACCAACGACGCCCCGCAGAGTCTGCGGCAGAATGATCAGCCCACTTACCGTTGATGGACGACGTTGGTCGAGCAGCGGCCAGTCGATTCTCCTGCTCAAGAGTTCCGCCATGGAAACAACCGTCCGGCCCGCAGCGTCGCGTGCAGCACACCCATCGACCAGCGTGGTGGCGTCATGAGGACCTTCGGAGTGGAGGAGGAGTTCCTCCTGGTGGACGCCGAGACCGGGTATCCCGTGCCGCTGGGCCAGGTGGCCTTCGGCGGGTGCACGGACGATCGCCTCACCTGCGAGATCAAGCAGGAGCAGATCGAGACGGGCACACGGCCGCACACGGACGTCAACGACCTCGCGCTGGACATCGCGCGGTGCCGAGCCCTCGCCGACTCGGCCGCCCTGCGGATCGGAGCCCGGGCGGCGGCCCTGGCGACGTCGCCCCAGCCCGCAGCCCCGCTGGCCTCGCCCGGCAGCAGGTACGAGGAGACGCAGGACAGGTTCGCCCTGACCGCGAGCGAGCAGCTGACGTGCGGCTGCCACGTCCACGTCGGTGTCGAGGACGACGACGAGGGGGTGGCGGTACTCGACCGCATCCGCGCCTGGCTGCCGGTCCTGCTCGCGCTCTCGGGCAATTCGCCCTTCTGGAACGGCACGGACACCGGATACGCCAGCTACCGGTCGCAGGCCTGGAGCCGCTGGCCCATGGCCGGCCCGTGCGACGTGTTCGGAACGGCCGAGCGCTACCACGCCATGGTGAGCGGCCTCCTGGATACTGCCGTTCCCGTGGATCTCGGCCAGATCTACTTCGATGCGCGCCTGAGCCATCACCACCCCACCGTGGAGGTGCGCGTCAGCGATGTGCCTCTACTCGGACGACGCCGTCCTGATAGCGCTCCTGACCCGAGGGCTCGTCGAGACCGCCGTGCGCGAGTGGCGTGCGGGCGGTGCGCCGCTCCCCGTGCCCACCGCCACCGTGCGCATGGCATCGTGGCGGGCCGGCAGGTTCGGCATGGACGGCAAGCTGCTGCTCCGCAGGGGCGAGCTGGGCGACGTCGTCTCGGAAGCGGTCCGGGTGACCAACCTGGCACGCGGAGGGATCGCCGAGCACCACGAGGCGGCACGCCGACCCGCACGCCGGAGCCTCGTGAGGACAGGGGGCTGGGGTCGCGCGTCGTCCTCCTGAGGAGACGTGCGACCGTCAAGGGCGCACGCACGCGGACCGAAGGCTGGAACAACGCACCACCGGATGATTGGATCGAACCATGGGCTGGACACCGCATTCATTTCAATTGCCGCAGAGCGAGCACCTGCGGGAGGACATCAACCTGCCGCAGGAGCCCGAGGCCGAGAGCGCCGCGGAATTCTCGGAGGAGACCTACACCTCGACGGAACTCAACGCAGGGCAGCAGGTCCCCGGACTGAGTCCCCACGGCGAGTACCGGCGCGGAGACAACCCGGAACACCAGACGGCCGCGGGCGGCAAGCTCGCCTCGCCCGAGGAGAGCTGACGGCACCGAGGGGCACCGAGACAGGACGACGGCGTCGATAGACTCGGCGGGTGACGCAACCAGCACCGGACCAGCTCCGCCAGATCGTCGGCGGAGCCGTCGTCGACTCCCTCGACCGTCCGACCCGCCTGCTCGTGGCGCGGCGGACGGCACCGCCGCAGTTCGCCGGGATGTGGGAGTTCCCCGGCGGGAAGGTCGAGGCCGGGGAGACCTGCGAGGCCGCGCTGCGGCGTGAACTCGAGGAGGAACTCGGGATCCAGGCACGCCTCGGTGAGGAGATCCCCGGTCCGGGTGCACAGGGCTGGCCGCTCAACGAGGCGGCCGCGATGCGGGTCTGGTTCGTGGAGGCGACCGCCGGCGACGCAGCGCCGCTGCAGGACCACGACGAACTGCGCTGGGTGCCGTTACACCCCGCCCAGGAGCTGGATGCCCTGCCTTGGATTCCCGCCGATCGACCCATCCTCGTCGCGCTGAGAGCCAGGACGGGACTGCAGGTCCAGGCCGGCGGAGGAAGCCAGCGCTAGAACAACGACTGGCTAGAACAGCGAGTGGCTAGAACAGCTACGGGCTAGAACAGCGACGGGCTAGAACAGCGACGGGCTAGAACAGCGACGCCTGCACGGCGCGGGACGCAGGGGCCGGCGCCGGTGGAACCGGCTCCTGCCCGCCGCCCGGGGACAGATTGCGGAAGAAGCCCGCGCCCGCGGCGAGTCCGTGCTTCCGGCGGAAGATCCGGATCCTGCCCGAGAGCCACTCCCGGTACTCCTTGGACGCGTAGCTCCCGCCGCGGTAGAGCGCCTCGTACTTCGGGACGAGGTGGGGATGGTGGGCGGCGAGCCACTGCATGAACCACTCGCGCGAGCCCGGCCTCAGGTGCAGGGGGCCGGCTGTCACACCCGTGGCTCCAGCGGCGGCCAGCTCGCCGAACAGCCGGTCGAGTGATTCGTCGCCGTCCGTGAGCCAGGGCAGGATCGGCATGGCCATCACGCCGCACGGCAGTCCTGCCTCGCGCAGCCGCGAGATCAGGGCGAGCCGGGCCCGCGGGGCAGGGGTGCCCGGCTCGATCGCCTCGGCGAGGACCGGATCAACGAGTGCGAGCGAGATGCCCATCCCGACGCCCACCGACTTCGCAGCGGCCTTCAGCAACGGGATGTCGCGGGCGAGGAGGGTGCCCTTCGTCAGGATGGAGAAGGGCGTGCCGGAATCGGCCAGGGCCGAGATGATGCCCGGCATCAGCGCGTACCGGCCCTCTGCGCGCTGGTAGGGATCGGTATTGGTCCCGAGGGCCACATGCTCGCGCAACCAGGACGGGCGGGCCAGTTCGCGGCGGAGCACCTCCGCCGCATTGATCTTCACGACGAGCTGCGCATCGAAATCCAGTCCGGTGTCGAGGTTGAGGTAGCTGTGCGTCTTCCGGGCGAAGCAGTACACACAGGCGTGGGAGCAGCCCCGGAAGGGGTTGATCGTCCAGGAGAACGGCATCGACGACGTAGGCGGCACCCTGTTGAGGACTGACTTCGCGGTCACCTCGTGGAAGGTGATCCCGGCGAACTCCGGGGTTCGGACCGTCCGCACCAACCCCGCAAGGGGCAGCAGGGCGGACTCGGCTCCGCCGTCGTCCTGGATTTTCTGGCCTTCCCACCGCATTCCGCAATTAGAACACGCGTACTAATACCGTGTCACCGTGCGTCGATCGCACGCCTAGGCTGGGAGCATGATCCTGCTGACAGGCTTCGAACCCTTCGGGGGAGAGTCCACCAATCCGTCCTGGTCCGCGGCCCGGCGGGCTGCCGGGCTCCTGGCCGGGCAGGGACACGAGGCTGTGGCCGTCGAGCTGCCCTGTGTCTTCGGCTCGAGTATCGACGTGCTCGAAGGCGCCCTCGAGCGGGTCCGGCCGGGGATCGTCCTGTGCGTGGGGCAGGCCGGCGGGCGCGAACGCATCTCCCTCGAACGCGTGGCCATCAATGTGGACGACGCACGGATCCCGGACAACGCCGGCCGGCAGCCCGTCGACGAGCCCGTCGTCCAGGGCGGGCCGGCCGCCTACTTCTCCACCCTTCCTCTCAAGGCGTGCCGCGAGGCCGTCCTGCGCCTCGGAGTGCCCGTCGAGGTGTCGCAGACGGCGGGCACCTATGTCTGCAACCACGTCTTCTACGGCCTCATGGACCTCCTCGCGACCCGTCCCGGAACCCGTGGCGGCTTCATCCACGTCCCGTACTCGACGGAACAGGGCGAGGCCAACCGGCAGCCGGGACTCGCCGTCGAGGACATGGCGAGCGCCCTTGCGGCCATCGCGAGCACGACCGCGGGCAGGACGTCCGACCTGCGGGTTCCTGCCGGAGCCGAGCACTGAGGATCTAGGAGCGCCGTGCCCACCGGGTGGGGAGGACGGCGCCGATCGCTGCTCCGATCGGCCGGAGCGGCTGCTCGCGGTACCCCCCGTCGGACAGCCCCGCCCTCCGCTCGAAGGGGTTCCGTGACGCCGGGTCCCCGGTCCGCAGGAGGGAGTACGCCGCCGCCAGCAGATACGCGGGAAGGAACGGCAGCCCGAGGAACGCCGCGTACTGGCGGGCATGGCGCGCCTCGTGCTCCAGCAGGCGGGTGAAGCCCGCGGAGGCGCCCCGCGGCACGTGTCCCCGCAGCAGCACCACGCTGCCCACCGTGAAGGCGCGGGCCTTCGGCAGCCGGCCCCGGTACCCCTCTGCGAGCAGGACCCCGGAGGGGCCGGCCGACACGCGGCAGCCGGTCAGGGCGGCCAGGGCGAGGCCGCACGGCGTCGACAGGTTGATCCAGTTCAGGAACGGCACGAGCCTGCGCTTCATGCCGTCATCGTACGGGGACGCCGCAGGGCCCGTCCCGCGGACCGACCGGCTCCCGTCGGGGTGGAGCGCCGCCGAACCGGTCGCCTAGACTTGATCCGCCGGTGCGCCACGCTGCGACCCGGCGTTTTCCTGTCCACGGCGCGGCTGCACGCCGCCCGCCGCACATCCGAGAGTGCAAGGTAAGCAATCCCCATGTCCGAAACCCCAGAGCACGCCGGGCCCGGCAGCCCCGATGCCCAGGTCCCCGATCCGCTGGACGCCTCGTCGGTCGCCGCTGCCGTCGACGCCGCGCTCGCGGACATCGCAGCCGCAGCCGACCTCGACGCGCTCAAGGCGGTCCGGATCGCGCACGCCGGCGAGAAGTCGCCGCTGAGCCTCGCGAACCGGGGGATCGGTGCGCTCCCGAAGGAGCAGAAGTCCGCCGCCGGCAAGAACATCGGCCCGGCCCGCGGCCGGATCAACCAGGCCCTCGCCGCCCGGACCACCGAGCTCGAAGCGGAGCGCGACGCCCGGATCCTCGTCGAGGAAGCCGTCGACGTCACGGCCGCCCCCCGCCGTCGCCGGGCCGGGGCACGGCACCCGCTGTCCACCCTGCAGGAGCGGGTCAGCGACGTCTTCGTCGGCATGGGCTGGGAGATCGCCGAAGGCCCCGAGCTCGAGTCGGAATGGTTCAACTTCGACGCGCTCAACTTCAAGCCGGACCACCCCGCCCGCGAGATGCAGGACACCTTCTTCGTGGAGCCTCCCGAAGCCCACCTCGTGCTCCGGACCCACACGTCGCCCGTGCAGGTCCGCTCCATGCTCGAGCGCGACCTGCCGATCTACGTGCTGTGCCCGGGGAAGGTGTTCCGTACCGACGAGCTCGACGCGACCCACACCCCGGTGTTCCACCAGTTCGAGGGCCTCGCCATCGACAAGGGCCTCACCATGGCCGACCTCGTGGGCACCCTCGAGCACTTCACGCGGCAGCTCTTCGGCGACGAGGCGAAGGTCCGCCTGCGCCCCAACTACTTCCCCTTCACGGAGCCGAGCGCCGAGCTCGACATCTGGCACCCGGGTGCCAAGGGCGGCCCCCGCTGGATCGAGTGGGGCGGCTGCGGCATGGTCAACCCGAACGTCCTGCGCGCCACGGGGATCGACCCGGACGTCTACTCCGGGTTCGCCTTCGGCATGGGGATCGAGCGGGCGCTCATGTTCCGCAACGAGGTCAGCGACATGAGGGACATGATCGAGGGCGATGTACGTTTCAGCGAACACTTCGGGATGGAGATCTAGGTGAGAATCCCACTGTCCTGGCTGCGCGAGTACGCAGCCGTGCCCGCGGATGCGACCGCGGAAGACGTGATGGCCGAGCTCGTGAAAGTGGGCCTGGAGGAGGAGGACGTCCATCGTCCCACCGATGAGCTGAGGGGTCCGGTCGTCGTCGGCCAGGTCCTCAGCGTCGTCAAGGAGCCGCAGTCCAACGGCAAGACCATCAACTGGTGCGAGGTCCGCGTGGTGCCCGAGGGCGCCGAGCAGACCCTCACCGGCGACGGCATCGACCCGTCGGGCGTGCAGGGCATCGTGTGCGGCGCCCACAACTTCGTCGAGGGCGACAAGGTCGTCGTGACCCTGCCCGGCGCCGTGCTGCCCGGGGATTTCCGGATCAGCCCGCGCAAGACCTACGGCCACGTCTCCGCCGGCATGATCGCGTCGGTGCGCGAACTCGGCATCGGCGACGACCATGACGGCATCCTCGTGCTCTCGACCCTCGGGCTGGACCCCGAGGTCGGCACCGACGCCCTGGAGCTCCTCGGCCTGTACGACGAGGCCGCCGAGATCAACGTGACCCCTGACCGCGGGTACTGCTTCTCCATCCGCGGCGTGGCACGCGAATACGCCCACGCCACCGGGACGGACTTCACCGACCCCGCAGGCGCCGTCGTCGTGCCGCAGGCGAAGGACGCCGGCTACCCGGTGCGCCTCGAGGACTCCGCACCGATCTACGGCAGGCCCGGCTGCGACAGGTTCGTCGCCCGGACGGTCCGCGGCGTCGACCCGTCGCGGCCGACCCCGCCGTGGATGTCGGCGCGCCTCCGCCTCGCCGGGATCCGCTCCATCTCCCTCGTGGTGGACATCTCGAACTACGTGATGCTCGAACTCGGCCAGCCGCTGCACTTCTACGACCTCGACCGTCTGTCGGGCGACATCGTGGTGCGACGTGCCGTTGCCGGGGAGACGCTGCGGACACTCGACGACCGCGAGCGCACGCTCGACGCCGAGGACCTGCTCATCACGGACGGATCGGGGCCCATCGGCATCGCCGGCGTCATGGGTGGGGCCGCCACCGAGGTCTCGGACGAAACACGGAACGTCCTGATCGAGTCCGCCCACTTCGAGGAAGTGGGCATCGGCCGCTCCCGCCGCCGCCACCGGCTGCCCTCGGAGGCCTCCAAGCGCTTCGAGCGCGGCGTGGACTGGAACGTCGCGGACGTGGCCGCGCAGCGCGCCGTCGAACTCCTCCTCGACCTCGCCGGCGGCACGGCCGACGACGCCGTCACCGACGTCGGACAGGCGCCGGCACCGCGCGTCATCGATCTGGCGGCAGATTTCCCGGCCCGCCTGATCGGGCGCGATTTCACGGACGAGCAGATCCGCGGAACCCTCACCGACCTCGGCGCGACCGTGGACGCCGTCGACGGCGGCTACCGCGTCACCGCTCCGAGCTGGCGCACGGACCTCGAGACGCGCGAGGACCTCACCGAGGAGATCATCCGGCTCGTCGGGTACGACACGATCCCCTCGACCCTGCCCGTTGCCCCTCCCGGGCGTGGCCTGACGCGCCTCCAGCAGCAGCGGCGGCGCCTGCTGAACGCGCTCGCCGGGGCAGGACTGACGGAGGTCCTCTCCTACCCGTTCGTCAGCGCACACGCGAATGCCGTCTTCGGCACGCCGGACGAGGGAGCCCCCGCGGCCTCGGTCAAGCTCGCGAACCCGCTCAGCGCGGAGCTCGGCTACCTGCGCCGGTCGATCCTCCCCGGCCTCGTGGAGCTCGCGAAGCGCAACTCCTCGCGCGGCTTCAGGGACCTCGCCCTGTTCGAGTCGGGTGCGGTGTTCCTGCCGGGCGCAGCCCTGGGGACGGACTCCATCCCGCCGCTGGGCATCCGGCCCGACGACGAGGTCCTTGACGGGCTGTACGCGGGCATCCCCGACCAGCCGCAGACCATCGCGGCGCTGTTCACCGGGCACGAGACCACGCCGTCGGCCGGCATCGTCCCCCGTGCATGGGACTGGGCCGACGCCATCGACGTCGTCCAGCTCATGGGGCGGGTCACCGGCGTCGACGTCGTCGTCCGGCAGGGGAGCCACCAGGCGTTCCACCCGGGACGCACCGCCGAGTTCTCGCTGCGCAGCGGCGAGGTGCTGGGCTACGCGGGGGAGCTCCACCCGAAGCTGATCGCCGCGCAGGACCTGCCGGCGCGCACGGTGGCCCTCGAGATCAACGCGGACCTCCTGTTCGACGCCGCCGCCGACGTGATCGTCGCCCGGCCGCTGTCCACCTATCCGCCGGCCACGCAGGACGTGGCGCTGGTCGTGGAGTCCGGCGTGGTGGCGGGGGATGTGCTCGAGACGCTCCGCGAGGGCGCAGGGGAGCTCCTCGAGGACGTCAGCCTGTTCGACGTGTACACGGGACAGGGCATCGGCGAGGGGCGGAAGTCGCTGGCCTTCGCCCTGCGTTTCCGTGCCCCGGACCGCACCCTGACCGCCGACGAGGCGAGCGCGGCACGCGATGCCGCGGTCGCCCTGGCCGCCGAACGGTTCGGCGCCGTCCAGCGCTGACCGCAGCAGGTAACGACCGAAGGCCCGTCCGGATGGACGGGCCTTCGGTCGTTCGGCAGCTCAGGGGAGCCGGGCAGGTCAGGGGATCAGCAGTACCTTGCCGGTGGTCCGCCGCGCCTGGAGGTCCTCATGGGCCCGCGCGGCATCGGCGAGGGGGTAGCGGGCGCCGATCCGGACGTCGAGCTGGCCGGCGACGACCGCGCCGAAGAGCTCCTCGGACCGCCAGCGCCGCTCCTCGGGTGAGAGCAGGTAGTGCGCGAGCGTGGGCCGCGTGAGGAACAGCGAGCCCCCGCTGTTGAGCCGCTGCGGGTCGACGGGCGGAACGGGCCCCGACGCGGCCCCGTAGAGCACGAGGGTGCCGCGGGTCCGGAGGGAAGCCAGCGACTCGTCGAACGTCGCCTTGCCGACGCCGTCGTACACGACGTCCACCCCGGTCCCGTCCGTTCCGGTCCTGACCGCGTCGGCGAATCCCTCGTACGGCAGCACCTCGTCCGCGCCCGCGCCGCGGGCCAACTCCTCCTTCTCCGGCGTGGACACGGTGGTGAACACGCGGGCACCCCTGGCCTTGATCAGCTGGATGAGCAGCAGTCCGACCCCGCCCGCTCCCGCATGGACGAGCACGGTGGAGTCGGGCTGCACGGGGAACGTGGAATTGATGAGGTAGTGGGCCGTCATGCCCTGCAGGGGGAGGGCGGCCGCGGTCTCGAGGTCGACGCCCTCCGGTACCGGGAGCGCCTTTTCCGC
Source organism: Arthrobacter rhamnosi (assembly GCF_054510855.1). Taxonomy (NCBI): domain Bacteria; kingdom Bacillati; phylum Actinomycetota; class Actinomycetes; order Micrococcales; family Micrococcaceae; genus Arthrobacter; species Arthrobacter rhamnosi. The sequence goes on from NZ_JBTNDT010000011.1 coordinate 50,158, forward strand.
GTCGACCACGGCGAACTGGGCGTAGGTGCCCCGGCCTTCGGCGAATGCGACCCGGTCGCCGGGGGCGAACCCCCGGGCACCCTCGCCCACCGACTCCACCGTCCCTGCCGCCTCGGCTCCCGGAGTGAACGGGTGCTCCATGGCGTAGGCGCCGCTCCGCTGGTAGGTCTCGATGAAATTGACGCCGGCCGCCGCCACCTTCACCAGGAGCTGGCCCGGCCCCGGCTCGGGACGCTCGACGGTCGCGACGGCGAGGACGTCCGGACCGCCCGGTTCGGAGACGACGATGGCTGAGGGCATGGTGCTAGTCCTTTCGATGGTGTTCCCTCATGCTATTCCCGGGGCTCCGACCGTGGGGATGCATAACTATGTCTAGCTACGCATACCTTTGTTGTACGCTTGGGGAATGACGTTCACCGCAGCAGTATCCGGGGCCAGTGGCTACGCAGGAGGCGAGCTCCTGCGCCTCCTGGCGAACCACCCCGACATCGAGGTCGGGGCGATCACGGCCCACAGCAACGCGGGCGCGCTGCTGGGGGACCTGCAGCCCCACCTCCACTCCCTTGCCGACCGCGTGCTGCAGGAGACCACGCCCGAGGCGCTCGCAGGACACGACGTCGTCTTCCTCGCCCTCCCGCACGGCGCGAGCGCGGAGATCGCCGCGCAGCTGTCACCGGACACTCTCGTGATCGACGCCGGGGCCGACCACCGCCTGCAGGACCCCGCGGCCTGGGAGAAGTTCTACGGCTCGGCGCACGCCGGGACCTGGCCCTACGGGCTTCCGGAGCTCCCGGGCCACCGCGCCGACCTTGCAGGGGCGCGGCGCATCGCGGTCCCCGGCTGCTACCCCACCAGCGCGCTCCTCGCGCTCACTCCCGGTTTCGCCGCCGGACTCCTCGAGTCCGACGACGTCGTCATCGTGTCCGCGTCCGGCACCTCCGGTGCGGGCAAGGCGGCCAAGCCCAACCTCATCGGGTCCGAGGTCATGGGGGGCATGAGCCCCTACGGCGTCGGCGGCGGGCACCGCCACACGCCCGAGATCGAGCAGGGCCTCAGCCTCGCGGCCGGCGAGCGCGTCTCGCTGTCCTTCACGCCGACCCTCGCCCCCATGGCGCGCGGCATCCTCACCACCGCCACCGCGAAGGTGCGGCCCGGCGTCGGCTATGCGCAGCTACGGGAGGCCTGGAAGTCCGCGTACGCGCAGGAGCCCTTCGTGCGCGTCCTCCCCGAGGGCCAGTGGCCCTCGACGAAGTCCGTGCTGGGCTCGAACTACGTGAACCTCCAGCTCGCCTTCGACGAGCACGCGGGCCGCGTGATCGTCAGCAGCGTCATCGACAACCTCACCAAGGGGACCGCCGGCGGAGCCGTGCAGTCCATGAACATCGCCCTCGGCCTCGACGAGACCGCCGGCCTGACCATCCAGGGGATCGCACCGTGAGTATCACCTACCCGGGCGGGTTCCGCGCCGCGGGCGTCGCCGCCGGCCTCAAGAGCACCGGAAAGCCCGACGTCGCGCTCGTCGTCAACGACGGGCCGCTGCACTCCGCGGCCGCCGTCTTCACCTCCAACCGCGTGGCCGCCGCTCCCGTGCTCTGGTCCCGTCAGGTCGTCTCGGACGGGCGCGTCGACGCCGTCGTCCTCAACTCCGGCGGCGCCAACGCCTGCACCGGCCCGGAGGGCTTCCAGAACACCCACCGGACGGCCGAGGTCACGGCCGAGCTCCTCGGGGTCTCGGCCACCGACGTCTTCGTGTGCTCCACGGGCCTCATCGGCGAACAGCTCCCCATGGACCGGCTCCTCGCCGGGGTCACGGACGCCGCCGGTTCCCTGGGCAGGGGAGGCGGTCCCGGTGCCGCCGAGGCCATCATGACCACGGACACCGTGGCCAAGGAGGCCCGCTATCCCGCGAGCGCCGATGCCGCGAGCGAGGGCTACACGATCGGTGGCATGGCCAAGGGAGCCGGCATGCTGGCGCCCGGCCTCGCCACGATGCTCGTGGTCCTGACCACGGACGCCGTCCTCGACCCCGCGGCCCTCGATGCCGCCCTGCGGGACGCCACGCGCGTCAGCTTCGACCGCACGGACGCCGACGGCTGCATGTCGACCAACGACACCGTCGTGCTCCTCGCCTCCGGCGCCGCCGGCGTGAACCCCGACCCGGCGCAGTTCACCGCAGCCCTGACGGATGTCTGCCTCGACCTCGCCGCGCAGCTCATCCACGACGCCGAGGGCGCCAGTCACACGATCGCCGTCCGGACCGTGAATGCTGCCTCCGAGCGCGACGCCGAGACGGTCAGCCGCGCCGTGGCCCGGTCCAACCTGTTCAAGACCGCGATCTTCGGCAACGACCCCAACTGGGGACGTGTGCTCGCCGCCGTCGGGACGACGGACGCCGCGTTCGAGCCGGACCGGCTGAACGTGTCGATGAACGGCGTGCAGATCTGCCGCAACGGCGGCATCGGCGAGTCGCGCGACCTCGTGGACCTCACCGGGCGGGACGTCACGGTCGAGATCGACCTCGCGGCCGGACCTGCGAGCGCGACCATCTGGACCAACGACCTCACGCACGAGTACGTGCACGAGAACTCCGCCTACTCGAGCTGACGGGAGACACCATGAGCGAGGTATCGACCGGCAAGGCTCCTGCCCCGTCGTCGCCGTCGGCGTCGACGCTGAAGGCACAGGACAAGGCCGCCACACTGATGGAGGCCCTGCCCTGGATCCAGCGGTTCGCGGGCACCACGATGGTCATCAAGTACGGCGGCAACGCCATGGTGAACGACGAGATGCGCCGCGCGTTCGCGGAGGACATCGTGTTCCTCCACCACGTGGGCATCCGTCCCGTCGTCGTGCACGGCGGCGGACCGCAGATCAACGCGATGCTCGAGCGCCTGGGTATCGAGTCCGAGTTCAAGGGCGGCCTGCGCGTGACGACCCCCGAGGCCATGGACGTCGTCCGGATGGTCCTCACCGGGCAGGTGGGCCGCGAACTCGTCGGCCTCATCAACTCCCACGGGCCCTACGCCGTCGGACTGTCCGGCGAGGACGGCGGCCTGCTGCGCGCCATCCGCACCGGTACCGTGGTCGGCGGCGAGCAGGTGGACCTCGGCCTAGTCGGCGAGGTGACGGCGGTCCATCCCGGCGCCATCCTCGACATCCTGCAGGCCGGGCGCATCCCGGTGATCTCCACGGTCGCCCCGGAGTACGACGCCGACGGCGACGCGACGCAGCAGGTCCTCAACGTCAATGCCGATTCCGCCGCAGCTGCGCTGGCCGCCGCGCTCGGCGCGTCGAAGCTCGTCATCCTCACCGACGTCGAGGGCCTGTACGCCGCCTGGCCGGACCGCGGGTCGCTCATCTCCTCCCTCTCGGCATCCCAGCTCCGCGAGCTCCTGCCGAGCCTCGAGTCCGGCATGATCCCCAAGATGACGGCCTGCCTGCAGGCCGTCGAGTCCGGGGTGGAGCGCGCGCACATCGTGGACGGCCGCCTGGCACACTCCATGCTGCTCGAGACCTTCACCACCGCAGGGATCGGCACCCAGGTGGTGCCCGACGACGCCGGCACAGCGAACAACGCCGACACCACGGACAACGCCGTGGACGACACTGCAGGAGTGCACCCATGAACGAGACCGGCACCCCGACCGGCACTGTGACCGGCACCGAGACCGGCACCGCGACCGGCACCGTGACGGGCCGGCACGCCGCCGAACCCGCCGCCGGCAGCGACGGGACGGTGGACGTCCTCACGGGCGGCGACTCGGGCGCCGCCTGGCTCTCGCGCTACAGCGGCTCACTGATGGGCGTCTTCGGGACCCCGCAGCGTGTGCTGGTCCGCGGCTCGGGCTGCCATGTGTGGGACGCCGACGGCAACCAGTACCTGGACCTCCTCGGCGGCATCGCCGTCAATGCGCTCGGCCACGCGCACCCGTTCGTCACGTCCGTCATCGCGAGCCAGCTGGCGACCCTCGGGCACATCTCCAACTTCTTCACGAGCCCCACCCAGGTGGCGCTCGCCGAGAAACTGCTGACGCTGTCCCAGGCTCCCGCGGGATCGCGCGTGTTCTTCACCAACTCCGGCACCGAAGCACTCGAGGCCGCCGTCAAACTGGCCCGGCGCAACAGCACGGCCGGCCGCTCCCGGATCCTCGCGCTCGACGGTGCCTTCCATGGGAGGACGATGGGGGCGCTCGCCCTCACATCGAAGAAGGCCTATCGGGAACCGTTCGAACCGCTCCCTGCCGGCGTCGAGCACATACCGTTCAACGACATCGAGGCGCTCCGGAGCGCCATGGACGATACCGTGGCGGCCCTGGTGATCGAGCCCATCCAGGGTGAGGCCGGCGTGCGGCCGCTCTCGCCGGAGTACCTGCGGGCCGCACGCGAGCTGACGCGCCGCCACGGCGCACTCCTCATCCTCGACGAGGTCCAGACGGGCATCGCCAGGACCGGCCGCTGGTTCGCGCACCAGGCGGTCGACGGCGTCGTGCCCGACGCCATGACGCTCGCCAAGGGGCTCGGCGGCGGCTTCCCGATCGGTGCCCTCATCACCTTCGGCGAGGACACGTCGTCGCTGATCGGTGCCGGACAGCACGGCACCACCTTCGGTGGCAACCCGGTGGCCACGGCGGCCGGCCTCGCCACGCTGCATGCCCTCGAAGCGTCCGACGCCCTCCGGCACGTGTCTGAGGTCGGTGCCTTCCTGCGGTCGCGCCTCGCCACCATCGAGGGCGTCGTCGCCGTCCGCGGGGAGGGGCTGCTGATCGGCTTCGACCTCGACGGCGAGTACGCACCGGCGGCGGTCCAGGCCGCCCTCGCCGCGGGGTTCATCATCAACGCGACGGGCCCGCTGACCCTCCGCCTCGCACCACCCCTCATCCTCACCACGGAGCAGGCGGCGACCTTCCTCGACGCCCTGCCCGGGATCCTCGCCACCGCCAAGACCCCAGCCCGGGAGGCAATCTCATGACGCGCCACTTCCTCGTCGACACGGACCTCTCGCCGGCCGAGCAGGCGGAGGTCCTCGACCTCGCCGCGGAGCTGAAGGCGAAGCCGTACGCCCGTGCCCCCTTCGCCGGTGAGGGCGCCGGCCGCAAGACGGTCGCCGTGATCTTCGACAAGACCTCCACCCGCACCCGCGTGTCCTTCGCAGCGGGCATCGCCGACCTCGGCGGGGTGCCACTCATCATCGGTGCGGGGGACTCCCAGCTCGGCCACAAGGAGTCGATCACCGACACCGCGAAGGTCCTCGACCGGATGGTCGCGACCATCGTCTGGCGCACCTACGCGCAGGCAGGGCTCAAGGAGATGGCCGCGGCGTCGAGCGTCCCGGTCATCAACGCGCTCTCCGACGACTACCACCCCTGCCAGCTGCTGGCGGACCTGCTCACCATCCGCGAGCACAAGGGCACGCTGGCCGGGCTCACCCTGACCTACCTGGGCGACAGCGCCAACAACATGGCCAACTCCTATCTCCTGGCCGGCGTGACCGCCGGCATGCACGTGCGGATCGCAGGCCCCGAGGGCTACCTGCCCGACCCGGCGGTCGTCGCTGCAGCCGAGGACCGTGCCGCGGAGACCGGTGGATCCGTCCTCGTCACCACGGATCCCGCCGCCGCGCTCGCAGGCGCCGACGTCGTCGCCACCGACACCTGGGTGTCGATGGGCCAGGAGGACGAGAAGGCCGCCCGGCAGGAGCTGTTCCGCGCCTACGCCGTCGACGCCGATGCCATGGCGCAGGCGGCACCCGACGCCGTCGTGCTCCACTGCCTGCCCGCGTACCGCGGCTACGAGATCGCCGCCGAGGTCATCGACGGACCGCAGTCCCTGGTCTGGGACGAGGCCGAGAACCGGCTGCACGCGCAGAAGGCGCTCATGGCGTGGCTCGTCGAGCGGTCGGCGCAGCAGGACGGTCCGCCCGGGCCGGAGCGCGACTCATGACGGTCCAGCGCGATTCCGTCCGCCCCACCACGAAGACCGCCCGGCACGCCCGCATCATGGACCTCCTCACGGCACAGTCGGTGCGCTCCCAGGTGGAGCTCGCCGCGCTCCTCGCGGCGGACGGGGTGCAGGTGAACCAGGGGACGCTGTCCCGGGACCTGGTGGAGCTCGGCGTCGTGCGCGTCCGGGGAGCCGACGGAGCGCTCGTGTACGCCGTGCCCGTGGAAGGCGGCGGCCGCCACGCCCAGAGCGGGGTGTCGCAGGAGATCCTCGACGCACGGCTCGCCAAGCTCTGCAACGAGCTGCTGGTGACCGCCGAGTCCTCCGGGAACATCGTCATCCTGCGCACACCGCCGGGAGCCGCGAACTTCCTCGCCCTGGCCATCGATCACTCGGTGATGCCGTCCATCCTCGGCACCATCGCGGGCGACGACACCGTGATGCTCGTGAGCCGGGAGGTCGACGGCGGCGCCGCCGTCGCCGAACGGTTCCTCGGGCTGGCACAGGAACCGCAGGGACCCGCCGACCCGGGTTGAGGCCGCCACGCCGCTACGCTGGCAGCAGGGCCGGCCGACGAACAACCACCGAGCACCACCCACACACGACACCCACACACGACACCCACAGACGACACACGGGCACACGCCCGGACAATCGAAGGAGCATATTCCGTGACCGAACGCATCGTCCTCGCCTACTCCGGCGGACTCGACACCTCCGTCGCCATCGGCTGGATCGCCGAAGCCACCGGGGCCGAGGTGATCGCCGTGGCCGTCGACGTCGGACAGGGCGGCGAATCGCTCGAAACCATCCGCCAGCGCGCCCTCGGCTGCGGCGCCGTGGAGGCCTACGTGGCCGACGCGCGTGACGAGTTCGCCACCGAGTACTGCATGCCCGCCCTGAAGGCGAACGCGCTGTACATGGACGCGTACCCGCTCGTCTCGGCGCTGTCGCGTCCCGTCATCGTCAAGCACCTCGTCGCCGCCGCGCGGCAGTTCGGTGCCACGACCGTCTCGCACGGCTGCACCGGCAAGGGCAACGACCAGGTGCGCTTCGAGGTCGGCATCCAGACCCTCGGCCCGGACCTGAAGTGCATCGCGCCCGTCCGCGACCTCGCGCTCACCCGTGACAAGGCCATCGCCTTCGCGGAGGAGAAGGGCCTGCCGATCGAGACCACCAAGAAGAACCCGTTCTCCATCGACCAGAACGTCTGGGGCCGCGCCGTCGAGACCGGCTTCCTCGAGGACATCTGGAACGCGCCCACCAAGGACGTGTACGACTACACCGCGTCGCCCGAGTTCCCGCCTGCCGCGGACGAGGTCACCATCTCCTTCCGGGAGGGCATCCCCGTCGCGATCGACGGCAACGCCGTCACGCCGCTGCAGGCCATCGAGGAACTCAACCGCCGCGCGGGCGCCCAGGGCATCGGCCGCATCGACATCGTCGAGGACCGCCTGGTCGGCATCAAGAGCCGCGAGATCTACGAGGCCCCCGGCGCCATGGCCCTGATCGCCGCGCACCGCGAACTCGAGAACGTCACCATCGAGCGCGAGCAGTCCCGCTTCAAGAAGACCGTGGACCAGCGCTGGACCGAGCTGGTGTACGACGGCCAGTGGTTCTCCCCGCTGAAGCGTTCGCTCGACACCTTCGTCGACGACACGCAGAAGTACGTCACCGGCGACATCCGCATGGACCTCCATGGCGGACGTGCGACGGTCACCGGCCGCCGCTCCGACGTCGCGCTGTACGACTTCAACCTCGCGACCTACGACTCCGGTGACACCTTCGACCAGTCGATGGCCCGCGGCTTCATCGAGATCTTCGGCCTGTCCTCCAAGGTGGCGTCGAGCCGGGACCAGCGGGCGGGCGCCTGATGTCCCCAGTGCACGGTGGCGGGACGAACGAGGGTTCGTTGTGGGGCGGCCGGTTCGCCGGCGGCCCCGCCGACGCCCTCACCGCGCTGAGCAAGTCGACCCATTTCGACTGGCGGCTGGCCACCTACGACATCGAGGGCTCCCGCGCCCACGCGCGGGTGCTCCACCGGGCCGGACTGCTGGACGATGCCGAACTCGCCGGGATGATCGATGCGCTCGACCGTCTCGACGCCGATGTCCGCTCGGGGGCCTATCTGCCCGCCGAGAGCGACGAGGACGTGCACGGGTCCCTCGAACGCGGCCTCATCGAGCGTGCGGGGCCCGCCCTCGGCGGCAAGCTCCGCGCCGGCCGTTCGCGCAACGACCAGGTGGCGACGCTGGGCCGCATGTACCTGCGGGACCACGCCCGCATCATCGCCCGCGGCGTCCTCGCGACGATCACCGCCCTCGTCGACCAGGCGGAGGCGCACCTCGAGGCGCCGATGCCCGGCCGCACGCACCTCCAGCACGCCCAGCCGGTCCTGCTGAGCCACCACCTGCTGGCGCACGCGTGGGCACTCCTGCGCGACGTGCAGCGGCTCTCCGACTGGGACCGTCGCGCAGGCGTGTCCCCCTACGGTTCCGGCGCGCTCGCGGGGTCCTCCCTGGGCCTCGATCCGGAAGCGGTGGCCTCCGACCTCGGCTTCTTCTCGGCGACGCACAACTCGATCGACGGCACCGCCTCGCGGGACGTGTACGCGGAGTTCGCGTGGGTGACCGCGATGATCGGCGTCGACCTCTCGCGGATCAGCGAGGAGATCATTCTCTGGGCCACCAAGGAATTCTCCTTCGTCACGCTCGACGACGCCTTCTCCACCGGGTCCTCGATCATGCCGCAGAAGAAGAACCCCGACGTCGCCGAGCTCGCGCGCGGCAAGGCCGGCCGGCTGATCGGCGACCTGACCGGCCTGCTGGCGACGCTCAAGGGCCTGCCGCTGGCCTACAACCGGGACCTGCAGGAGGACAAGGAGCCGGTGTTCGACGCCGTCGACACACTCGAGGTCCTGCTGCCCGCGGTGTCGGGCATGATCGCGACCCTCGTCTTCAACACGGAGCGCATGGCCACGCTCGCTCCCCAGGGGTTCGCCCTGGCGACCGACATCGCCGAGTGGCTCGTGCGCCAGGGTGTCCCGTTCCGAGAGGCCCACGAGCTCTCGGGCGCGGCCGTCCGCGTCGCCGAGCAGCGGAACGTGGAACTGTGGGACCTGACGGACGACGAGTTCGCCGGCATCTCCGCGCACCTGACCCCCGCGGTGCGCGAGGTCCTCACGGTCGAAGGATCGCTGGCCAGCAGGGACGCGCAGGGCGGTACCGCTCCAGCCGCCGTCCGCCGTCAGCTCGCCGCGCTGCGGACCGAGCTCGACGCCGTCGAGGGCTACACGACCGCCTGACGCGGGAGGGGGCGGCGCGGTTCCCCGAGGAGCCGCGCCGCACCCCGGAGCGCCGTCCCGCCGTGACCTGCTACGCCCGCCGCGAAGTGCTTTGACACCCGGTGGTGCCCGGCGCACTGTGTGAGCATGCAGCCTGCCCTCCAGCGTGCCACCCTGCGGGAGTTCTTCCCCTACCTGAGGGGACACATCCGTGTGCTCGCCCTCGTCGCCGTCGTCTCGCTCGTCTCGACCGGCCTGTCGATCGCCCAGCCGCTGATGGTCCAGCAGCTCGTCAACGCCGTCTCGGCGGGCCGGCCGGCCACGGTGTTCGTCTGGTTCCTCATCGCGATCACGCTCGGCGGGGCCGTCTTCGGGGCGGCACAGTCCTATCTCCTCCAGCGGACGGCGGAGTCGGTGGTCCTCGGCGTGCGCCGCTCGCTCGTCGGGCAGCTGCTGGCGCTGCCCGTCCGGGAGTTCGACCGGAGGCGCGTGGGAGACCTCATGTCGCGGGTGGGCTCCGACACCACGCTCCTGCGCAGCGTCATCACCTCGGGCCTCTTCGAGATCGTGTCCTCCGTCCTGATGTTCTGCGCGGCCGTCGTGCTCATGGTGCTGATCGACCCGCTGCTGTTCGGGATCACGCTGTGCGCCGTCCTCCTCGGAGCGGTCGGCGTCCTGTTCCTCGGTCGCCTCATCCGCAGGCGCAGCCGCGACGTCCAGAACGCGGTCGGGTCCATGACCGCAGCCGTGGAGCGCGGGCTCTCGGGCATCCGCACCATCAAGGCCTCCGTCGCGGAGGAGCGCGAGGCCGCTGTCATCGATGGTGAAGCAACCCGGGCTTTCCGCGCAGGGATCGCGATGGCCCGCCTCCAGGCAGCGGTCCAGCCGATCATGTCCATCTGCGTCCAGGGCGCGTTCATCGTGGTCCTGGCGGTCGGGGGGATCCGCGTCGCCGCCGGCGAGTTGCTGCTCGGCGACCTCATCGCCTTCATCCTCTACCTGTTCCTCCTCGTGATGCCCATCGGGTCGGCCATGAGCGCCTTCGTGCAGATCCAGTCGGGACTCGCGGCGCTCGACCGCATCCAGGAGATCGCCCGGCTCGAGCCGGAACGCGCCGACGAGGACCGGCCCGTACGGATCCAGCCGGTACCCGCACAGCCGGATGCCGCGGCCGGCTCGACGCACGGTGCCGGCAATTCTGGTGGCAGATCCGCCGGCGCCATCGAGCTCCGGAATGTCAGCTTCCGGTACGACGACGGAGGCCCCGACGGGAACCACGCAGCCCGGACCCCTACCTCCGACGCCGGGGCGCCGCAGGCAGGGCGGGGCCGGCGAGCTCCTCTGGGGTCCCCGGGGGTACTGCACAACCGGGTCTCCCCGGAGACGGAGCCTCCGGCCGTCGAGCCCGGCCGGCTCGTCCTCGACGGCGTCAGCTTCAGCGTTCCTGCAGGCAGCAGGACGGCGCTCGTCGGGCCGTCCGGCGCCGGGAAGTCGACGGTGCTGGCCCTGCTCGAACGGTTCTACGAGCCGACGGACGGCAGCATCACCTATGACGGCACGGCGCTGCCGCGAATTCCCCGGACGGAGCTGCGCTCACGCATCGGCCTCGTGGAACAGGAGGCACCGGTCCTGAGCGGGACGCTGGCGGACAATCTGCGCCTCGCCGCCCCGGCGGCGACGGACGACCAGCTCCGACGCGTCCTCGCGGCCGTCGGGCTCGACGCCCTCGGGGACCGCACGGACGACGGACTGGACCTGAACCTGGGGGAGGACGGCGTGCGGCTCTCCGGCGGGCAGCGCCAGCGCCTCGCCTGGGCACGCGTGATCCTCGCCGACCGCCCGGTACTGCTGATGGACGAGCCGACGTCCGCCGTCGACTCGAGGACAGAGCAGCTGCTGCAGCAGACACTGGGGGAGGCCTCACGCGATCGCACCGTCGTCGTCGTCGCGCACCGCCTGTCGACCGTGGCGGACTTCGACCAGATCGTCGTGCTGGACCAAGGCAGGGTCACCGCCGTCGGGACGCACGACCAGCTGCTGGAGGAGAGCGCTCTCTACCGCGACATGGCCTCCCGCCAGCGACTGGTGGCGGCCTGATCCCTGTCGTCCCGGCGGTCGGCTGACCGGCGCAGCGGAAGAGCCAGGGCGGCATGCGCGCGGGCGGGACGGCGCCGACCCGACGCCTGCCTGGACCCGGCCGCTCAGAAGGCGGTCGGGCGCCCCGCCTCCCGGTCGAGCAGCCGCTGCTTGACCGGGAGTCCCCAACGGAAGCCGCCGAGAGTCCCGTCCGTCCGGATGACCCGGTGGCAGGGCACGAAGAGGGCCGCCGCGTTCTTGGCGCACGCTCCGGCGGCGGCGCGGACGGCGCTGGGGCTGCCCGCGCGCTCCGCGTACTCGAGGTAGGTGACCGGCGCCCCTGGCTGCACGGTGCGCAGCACGTTCCAGGCGTGGGTGCGGAACGGCCCGGATGCCTGCCGGACCCGCACCGGACCGATCGCCTCGAAGTCGCCGTCGTAGTAGCGGGCCACCGCCTCGAGGATGGGCTGCACGGCGGACGCCGCAGGATCGAAGCTCGCCGCCCTGAGGGTCGGGTGGATCTGCCCGATTAGCTCCGACGCGAGGTCCGTCCATCCCGAGGACAGCACTGCGCCCTCCGCCTCGATGATGGTGAAGGGGCCATCGGGCGTGTCGACGGTGGTGGTGGTTGCGCCGCGCAGGAGTGCCGGAGCGGAGAGCGTCGTGGTCATGGCTGGGATATCCGTTCGGTGGGTGGGAACAGGGTACGTGACGTCGGGTCGGGCTGGTCAGGTGCGGTGGGTTTCTGGTCGCGCGGCGACGTCAGGGGCCGCCGCCCGCCGAGCGCGGTGGCTGCCGCCCAAAGGTGCAGCGTCGCGTACGACCGCCAGGGCCGCACGTGGGCCATGGCATCGGCGAGGAGAGGACCTGGCGGGGCACCCTCAGCCCCGTGCCCGACGGCGTGCAGGCCGTGCTCGGCGTGCGCGGCCTGCCCGGCGGAGTTCCGGGACGTTAGACGGGACCAGCCGGTACGGACGGCGGCGTCGGCCGGCAGGTGGGTGTCCGGATGCCCGAGGACGCGCATGACCACGTAGTCCGCTGTCCACGGTCCTACACCGTCGAGTCGGAGCAGGTCGGCGCGCAGGGCAGCGGGATCGGAACCGACGCCGAACTCGACGGCGCCGGAGGCGAGCCGGCGTGCTGCCGAGCGCAGGGCGTCATTGCGTCGGCGGAGGCCCCGGAGGAGCGGCTCGGGTGCTTCCGCCAGGTCGGCTGCCGCAGGGAACACCCTGTCGAGCCCCGCGGCTCCTGCGTCTCCGGCGTCGACGGGCGGACCCGCAGCGGCGAGGCGGGAGAGTGCCCCCGTCGCCGCCGCGACAGTCACCTGCTGGCCGACGATCGCTCGGATCAGCGCCTCGTGGGGATCGAGCACCCCGGGAAGGCGCATGCCCGGCGTCGCAGCCGCCAGGTCCGAGAAGTACAGGTTCCGCGACAGAGCGGCATCGATCGCCACCGGATCGGCATCGAGGTCGAACAGTCGCCGGATGCGGCTCAGGAGCGCCGGCACATCGCCCAGTCCCGCGACCGAGACGGTCACCGGCAGCGCTGCCCGCCCGTTGCCGCGCGCCTCGACGGCGCCCGCCCGGAACCAGGCAGGGCCGCCCGGCAGCTGGAGGAGCCGCTCGTAGCTGGAATCGGTGGCGTGTTCGACGCCGTCGACCGCGCGGGCGGCGAGGAAGCGGAAGATGCCGTTGTCATACGGCAGCCGCGTGGGCAGCTCCAGCGAGATCCGGAGCGCTCCGCCGGAATGTGCAGAGGTGCCGGCTGCCGCATGCTGCTGCCGCGACGCTTCCCGCAGCTGCCGCGGTGTGAGGTCGAAGACCTGCTGGACGGTCTCGTTGAACTGCCGGATGCTGCCGAACCCCGCCGCGAAGGCGACGTCGGCGAACCGCAGCGGAGATCCCGTGAGCAGGGCCCGGGCAGTCTGGGCGCGGTGTGCACGGGCCAGCGCCAGCGCACCGGCGCCGAGCTCGTCCCTCAGGATGCGGTTCAGGTGCCTGGGGGAGTACCCGAGCCGGGCAGCGAGGCCCGGCACGCCCGTCCGGTCCACCTCGCCGTCGGTGATTAGGCGCATCGCCCGTGCCGCCGCATCACTGCGGAGGTTCCATTCCGGGTCCCCGGGAACCGCTTCGGGCAGGCACCGCTTGCAGGCGCGATAGCCCGCCTCGTGTGCAGCAGCCGAGGTGCGGTAGAACGTGACGTTCGCCGGTTTGGGCGTCCGCGCGGGGCACGAGGGGCGGCAGTAGATGCCAGTACTCGAGACGGCGGTCACGAACTGTCCGTCGAAGCGCACGTCGCGTGCGTCGATCGCCCGGTACTGCTGCCAGAAGTCCATGCCGCCATCCTGTCACCCGCCACCGGAAGCAACTAGCGGGATTCGGACACGGCTGCAGGGAGGGCGCGCGCCGCCTTTGCTACGGTCGACGGGTGAGCGAGCAGAGCGGGGCGGATGCGGACCTGCGGCAGAGACTGGGCGGCAGCGCTCTCGACGTCGCCCCCCTGCTCCTGGGCGCGCACCTCACCCACCGGGACGACGACGGCGAGGTCACCGTGCGCATCTCCGAGGTGGAGGCCTACCTCGGCCCCGACGATCCCGGCTCCCACGCGTTCCGCGGGAAGACCGCACGGAATGCGACCATGTTCGGGCCGGCCGGTCACCTCTACGTCTACTTCACCTATGGCATGCACTACTGCGCCAACGTGGTCTGCGGGACGGAAGGGTGGGCCACGGGCGTGCTGCTGCGGGCGGGCGAGATCGTGGCGGGCGTCGACCGGGCGCGGACACGCCGGTCCCATCCCGCGTCGGACCTGGACCTCGCCCGCGGGCCCGCGCGCCTCGCGCAGGCCCTCGGACTCGACCGCCGGTTCGACGGCGCGGACGTCCTCGCCCCGCCCTTCCGGCTGACCCTTCCGGATGAGCCCCCTGTGCGGGTCGGACAGGGGCCCCGGGTCGGTGTGAGCGGCCCCGCCGGTACGGCGGAGTATCCGTGGCGCTTCTGGCTGCCGGACGACCCGTCGGTGTCCCGCTACCGTCCCGGCAAGCAGCCCGCAGCCCGTAAGGTTGATCCGTGACAACGAGCGGAGCGGACGCCGGGAGCATCCCGGCCGCAGGAGCAGGCACACTCGCGAGCGATGCGAGGGAGGCGATCGACCGCCTGTGCGCCGTCGTTCCCGACTTCCCCTCTCCCGGCATCATGTTCCGCGACCTCACTCCCGTGTTCTCCGACGCCTCCGCCTTCCGGACCGTCGTCGATGCGGTGGCAGCGCCCTTCGCAGGCTCCTTCGATGCCGTGGCCGGGGTCGAGGCCCGCGGGTTCCTCCTGGCCGCCGCCGTCGCCTACGCGACCGGTACGGGGGTGGTCACGGTGCGGAAAGCAGGGAAGCTGCCGCGCGCCGTCTTCCGGGAGTCCTACGACCTCGAATACGGGCAGGCATCACTGGAGATCCACCAGTCCGATCTGCCCGCCGGTGCCCGTGTCCTGGTGCTCGACGACGTCCTCGCAACGGGCGGAACACTCGTCGCGGCATGTGCGTTGCTCGAAAAGGCAGGGGCCGTCGTCGCAGGGTGCGGTGTGGTCCTCGAGCTCGGGGACCTGGGCGGACGGGCGAGCCTGGCCGGACGCCACGTCGCCGCGCTGGAAACCGTGTAGCGTCCGCCGCGCTAGAATTGACGGTCCGCCTTTCTGGAAGGAAGTGCCCGATGCACGAGACGGCCCAGGCCAAAGCAGAGCTGGACTACGAGCGCGACTACGTCGACGGCCTGTACCGCCGGCTCGATGAACTCCGTGCAGAAAAGGTCCAGCAGCTCGCCGACGTCCGGCGCACTCAGGCCGCCGGATCCCACCAGAACCGCTCGGAGCGAGATGCCTTCGCGACGATGTACGAGGACCGACTCGCCCAACTGAACGCCGTTGACGACCGGCTGGTGTTCGGGCGGCTGGACCTCGACAGCGGTGACAAGCGGTACATCGGCCGGATCGGCCTCTCCGACGACGAGCTGCGCCAGCTGATGGTGGACTGGCGCGCTCCGGAGGCCGGTACCTTCTACCAGGCGACGGCCTTCGACCGCATGGGTGTGCGCCGTCGTCGCCACCTCATCCTCTCGCGGCGCGACGTCGTCGCGATCGAGGATGACGTCCTCGACGCGGATCTCCTGGGCGACGACGACTCGCTCCAGGGCGAAGGCGCCCTGCTCGCAGCCCTCAACTCGCGGCGCACGGGGCAGATGTCCGACATCGTGGGCACCATCCAGGCGGAGCAGGACCGCATCATCCGTGCACCGCTCCCCGGCGTCACCGTTGTCCAGGGCGGACCCGGTACCGGCAAGACGGCCGTGGCACTGCACCGCGCCGCGTACCTCCTCTACACGCACCGCGAACGGCTGAAGTCCGCCGGCGTGCTGCTGGTCGGGCCCACCGACGCCTTCATGAAGTACATCGAGCGCGTGCTGCCGTCACTGGGCGAGACCGGCGTGGTCATGGCCGGCATCGGCACGCTCATGCCCGGCGTATCGACGGTGCAGGAGGCGAGCGAGGAAGCCGCTGCCATCAAGGGCCGGCTCGAGATGGCGCAGGTCATCAGGAATGCCGTCGCCAACCGGGAGCGTGTGCCGGCGGAGAACAAGCGCCTGAACGTCGAGGGTACGATGCTGACGCTCACGCCCCGGCAGGTCTCGCGGGCGCGGGAACGCGCCCGGGCCACCGGGAAGCCCCACAACGAGGCGCGCGTCACCTTCGTCAAGATCCTCCTGCGGGAACTCACCGAGCAGCTGCTGGACAAGCTCGAGGAATCCTCGGGTGGCGGGAACAACGCGGATCGCTCCTACCTCGCGGAGGACGTCCGCAGCGCGCGCGATGTGCGCATCGCCCTGAACCTCGCGTGGATGCCACTGACGCCGCAGAAGCTCGTGTCGGAGCTGTTCGCGCGCCCCGAACTGCTGCGCGCCGCAGCCCCCGGCCTGAGCGACCGGGAAGTCGCCGCCCTGACCAGACCGGCGGACGCCCCGTGGACCGAGGCCGACGTGCCACTGCTCGACGAGGCGGCCGAACTCCTCGGCGACCTCGACGCGTCGGCGGGCCGCGACACCGCGGCCCGTGAGCAGGAGCAGAAGCGCGACCTCGCAAACGCCGAGCGGGCCCTCGAGAACGTCAATGCGTCGCTCGAGGACTCCGGGGTGAACGGCGTGCTCACGGCCGAGGACCTCGCGCAGCACAACGCCGTGTCCTCGACGCGGCTGTCCGCCGCGGAACGGGCGTCCGGCGACCGCACCTGGGCCTACGGGCACATTGTGGTGGACGAGGCACAGGAGCTCTCCCCGATGCAGTGGCGCCTGCTCATGCGGCGCTGTCCGCTCAAGTCCTTCACCATCGTCGGCGACATCGCGCAGACGAGCTCGGCGGCGGGTTCCCGGTCCTGGCAGCAGGCGCTCGAACCCTTCGTCGGGGACCGGTGGCAGCTCGAGGAACTGACCGTCAACTACCGCACGCCGTCGCAGATCGCGGAAGCCGCCGTGCGGATGGCCAATGCGGCGGGGCTCGTCGTGTCGGCTCCGAAGGCTGTCCGGGAGGGGCGATATGCTCCGGTGCTCGACACCGTGCGTGAGCTCGTCCCGTCCCTCGTACGCGTGATGCCGGAGGAACTGGCGGCGATCGACGGCGGGCTGCTCGCCGTCATCGCACCCGACCACCTGCTGCACGAGGTACGCGCCTCGCTGTCCCCGGAGTACGGCACCCGTGTCGGTTCCGGCGCGGGCGGGCCCGGACAGGACATCGTGGTCATCGCGCCGCGCGAGTCGAAGGGCCTGGAGTTCGACGGGGTGGTGATCCTCGAGCCGCAGGAGATGCTCGATTCGGCGACGGCCCGGGTCGGCGACCTGTACGTCGCGATGACGCGTCCCACCCAGCGCCTCCGCGTCATCTCGACCGGCCGAATTCCTGCGGGTATTGCCGACTGATAATTTGGTGGGGTGGCACAGCAAACAGAAACCCCCGTCAGTGGCCTTGCCGGCCAGCGCAACGATCCGTCCTTCGCGAACATCTACGACGAACTCGTCTGGCGTGGACTGGTCTATGTCTCCACCGACGAGGGTGAACTCAGGGAGCTGCTCGCCGGCCCGTCGATCACCTTCTACTGCGGGTTCGACCCCACGGCCCCGAGCCTCCACCTCGGAAACCTCGTCCAGCTCCTGACGATGCGCCGGCTGCAGCTCGCCGGGCACTGCCCCCTCGGACTCGTGGGCGGATCCACCGGCCTCGTGGGCGATCCCCGGCCGACGGCGGAGCGCACCATGAACACCAAGGAGACCGTCGCCGAGTGGGTCGGCTACCTCCAGGGCCAGGTGCAGAAGTTCCTCGACTTCGAGGGCGACAGTGCGGCCCGGATGGTCAACAACCTTGACTGGACCGGGCCGATGAGCGTCATCGACTTCCTGCGCGACGTCGGCAAATACTTCCGCGTGGGCACGATGATCAAGAAGGAAACGGTCGCCAAGCGCCTGAACTCCGACGAGGGCATCAGCTACACGGAGTTCAGCTACCAGATCCTGCAGGGCATGGACTACCTGCAGCTGTTCCGCGACTACGGCTGCGTCCTGCAGACCGGTGGCTCCGACCAATGGGGCAACCTGACCAGCGGTACCGACCTCGTCCGCAAGGTGGAGGGTGCGGGGGTCCACGCGATCGGCACGCCGCTGATCACCAACTCGGACGGCACGAAGTTCGGCAAGAGCGAGGGCAACGCGATCTGGCTCGACGCCGCCATGACGAGCCCCTACGCGATGTTCCAGTTCTGGCTGAACACCTCCGACGCCGATGTCGCCCAGCGCCTGCGTATCTTCACCTTCCGGACCCGTGCGGAGATCGAGGAGCTCGACAGGGCGACCTCGGAGCGCCCGTACGAGCGGGCGGCGCAGCGCGCTCTCGCCTTCGATGTCACGTCGCTGGTGCACGGGGTGGAGGCGACCGAGAAGGTCATCGCCGCGTCCGCGGCCCTGTTCGGACAGGGCGACCTCCACGCCCTCGACCTCGCGACCCTGCAGGCGGCGACGGCGGAACTCCAGTCGGTCTCGGTTGCCCGGGACGGTCTGGGAATCGTGGATCTCCTGGTCGCGTCGGGGCTGTCGCCGAGCAACTCGGCCGCCCGGCGGACCGTCGCCGAGGGGGGAGCCTACGTCAACAACGCCAAGATCTCCGATGCGGACCACGCCGTCGCCGAGGCGGATCTCCTCCACGGCCGCTACCTCCTGGTCCGCCGGGGCAAGCGGAACCTCGCGATGGTCGACGTCGCCTGACAAACCCCCGGCTCCGCTCGACGCCGTGGCCGTTGCCGTTGCCGGCATCCTCCTTCGGGAGGGTGCCGGCTTCGCTTGTTCTGGGGGTTGTCAGCCCGCCGTGGGGTGGGGGTGGTGGTGGATTTGTGGTGGGGGGTGGGGTGGTCGTATAGTTATGTGGTTGCCCCGGTAGGTGACGCCCCCCCTTTTGACAGAGTTGAAGTTGTTCCGGCGTGTGCTGTGCATGGTGCTGGGATGGGCTTCTGGTTTGTTGTCGGTTGTGTGGGTTTGCTGGTTGGTCGTGGTGCCGGTTTCGGCGGGTGGTGCGGCTGGGAGCGGATTTGCGGGATCGGGCTGGTGGGGGTAGGCTTGAAAAGTTGCTTCGGAGCGAGGACACAGCGGTTTGGTTGTGTTTGGTGCCGGTAGCTCCTGTTGTTTGAGAACTCAATAGTGTGCCAAGTTTGTTGATACCGATTGTTTTTTGATTGGTTGAATTTGCTGGTTGCCG
>NZ_JBTNDT010000012.1:0-48823 GCF_054510855.1 Arthrobacter rhamnosi
GAGCCTCCTCACGGCCAACAACCTCTCGCTCAGCTCGACCATCTACCCCGGGCAGAAGCTGAAGCTCACCGGCGCCACCCAGTCGACGCCGCCGAAGGCCACCCAGCCGGCACCCGCACCCGCACCCGGCACCTACACGGTGAAGGCCGGTGACACGCTGGGTGCCATCGCAGCCCGCAACGGCGTCAGCCTCTCGGCGCTGCTCGCTGCCAACAGGATGACGACGACCACGGTCATCTACCCGGGGCAGAAGCTCGCCCTCCCCGGCAAGGCCACACCGGCTCCCGCACCCGCTCCCTCCGACCTCGTCCCCTCGACCTTCCTCGGCTACACCTACCCGGACAGGGTCGTTGCCGACGCGAACGCCAACAAGGCACTGCTCAACTCACTCCCCGCGCCGTCGCCCGCGCAGATGCAGCAGATCGTCGCTGACACCGCCCGTTCCATGGGCGTCGATCCCAGCCTCGCGCTCGCCTTCGCCTACCAGGAGTCGGGGTTCAACCAACGGGCCGTCTCTCCCGCGAATGCCATCGGCACCATGCAGGTCATTCCCTCCTCCGGGGAGTGGGCGAGCGACCTCGTCGGCCGCAGGCTGAACCTCCTGGATCCGTACGACAACGCGACAGCGGGCATCGCGATCATCCGCTCGCTGGTGCGCACCAGTCCGTCCCTGGACATCGCCATCGCCTCGTACTACCAGGGCCAGTACTCGGTCCAGACCCGGGGGATGTACGAGGACACCAAGCAGTACGTCGCGTCCATCAAGGCCCACCAGAAGAACTTCCGGTAGGACCGGCCACTCCTCGGCCCGGGGAGTCCGGCAGGCGCGGGCCTGTTCCGGACGCCCCGGGTATCAGGTGAATACGAGCAGGGTACGGGGGCGGGATCGCGTGGTGGTCCCGCCCCCTTCTGCCGTGCGCGCTTAGTATCGGAGGGTGCACCAGCAACGGAAGGACCCGCTCGAGGGGGCGACCGTCGACGGTCGATATGTCGTCCAGTCGCGGCTGGCCCGTGGGGGCATGTCCACCGTCTACCTGGCGACGGACCGCCGGCTGGACCGCCGCGTCGCGCTCAAGGTCCTGTATCCGCACCTCGCGGACGAGCCGGGCTTCGTCGACCGCTTCGAGCAGGAGGCGAAATCCGCCGCGCGCCTGTCCCATCCCCGTGTCGTGGGAGTGCTCGACCAGGGCGTCGACACCATCGGCGGTCAGACGGTCGCGTACCTCGTGATGGAGTACGTCCCCGGCAGGACGCTGCGGGATGTGCTGCGCGAGCACGGCCGCCTTCCACCCCGCCGTGCGCTGGACCTGCTCGATGCCGTCGTCGAAGGGCTCGCGGCGGCACACGAGGCCGGCCTGATCCACCGCGACGTCAAACCGGAGAACGTCCTCCTGTCCGATGCCGGGCAGGTAAAGATCGCCGACTTCGGCCTCGCACGCGCGGTGTCGGCGACCACAGGAACCGCGACGCTCGTCGGCACGGTGGCCTACCTCTCCCCCGAGCTGGTGCTCGGCAGGCCCGCGGAAGCCCAGAGCGACATCTACTCGACGGGCGTCCTGCTCTTCGAACTCCTGACGGGCCACCAGCCCTTCGCGGGCGAGACGCCCATCCAGGTGGCGATACAGCACGCGCAGTCGGTGATACCGGCCCCGTCCGTGCTGCTTCCCGGGCTGGCGCCCGACATCGACGAGCTCGTCCAGTGGTGTACCTCGCGGGACCCGGAGGACCGTCCGGTGGACGGCTCGGCCCTGCTCGGCGAACTGCGGCACATCCGGCAGACCCTGACCGACGAGGAACTCGACTTCGCGCCCGCAGCCGCCCCCTCCCCTGCGCTCCACCAGGACCAGCTCACGGCGGCGGTGGTTCCGCGGCTGCCCGACGACGGGTGGACAGAGGCGCTCTCCAGGGGTCACCTCGACGGCGAGGACGCTGCCTCCACGCCGGGATCGGCGGACGTGCTGCCGCTCGCAGCCCACGACAACGCCACACGTGTTCTCCGCCGGGACTCCAACGTCACGAGGGTGATCGGCGCGGTGCCGGCAGTGCCGCCGCTGCCGTCCTCGCCTCCCGCTTCACCCGGCCCGGCCGGGCCGGTCGGCGATTTCCCGCACAGGGCCGCGCGGGGCGATCGCCTCGGCGTCTCCGACGAGGAGGGCTTCGGCGAGAACGAGTTCGGCGAGGACGGCTTCGACGAGGACGAGTTCGGCAAGCCCCGTCCCGGCAAGGACGGTCCCGGCGACGAGCAGCACCACCATGGGTCGTCCGCAGCGTCCGCCGGCGCCCGTCCCGCGGGCGGCAGAACGGGGAGCTCCGTCCGCCCGCCGTCCAGGAGGCAGCAGGCACGGCAGGCCCAACGACCGCAGAACACCCTGCACGGCCGGACCGCCCGGCGCTCGGTGCGGCTGCTCGTGGTCTTCCTGGTGCTGCTCGCGGGCATCGCCGCCGCGGCCGGCTGGTTCTTCGGGACCGGACCGGGGGGCGTCGTCTCACTGCCGGACGTCGCTGACGTCCCGCTCGCTAAGGCGCGGGCCGCACTGGACGAGGAAGGGATCGCATTCCAGTCCACCGAGGAGGTCTTCGACGAGAACGTGCTGCCGGGCCTGGTGATCGGCACCGACCCCGCAGCATCCTCCGACGTCCGACGGTTCGAGCGGGTCCGAGTGATGGTGTCGAAGGGGCCCGAACTGTTCCGGGTTCCCGATCTGCTCGGCCTGACGCAGCTCACGGCGGCTGCCGAACTGGGAGCGGCCGGCTTCGCGGTGGGAACGATCGAGGAGCAGTACAACGAGTCGGTGGCCGCAGGGATCATCGTCCGGCAGGTACCCGAGCAGGGCGCCGAGCGGCGCCGCGGCTCCGCCGTGGACCTGGTCGTCTCGCTCGGTCCCGAGCGGGTCGCCGTCCCGGACGTCACGGGCCTCCCCGAGCAGGATGCCGTCGCGGCGGTGGAGCAGGCGGGGCTGGAGGCGGTCGTGAACGACGCCGCCGAGTACAGCCGGACCGTGCCCGCCGGCGCCGTCCTCGGCCAGAATCCCTCGGGCGAGGTGCAGCGGGGAACGCGCGTCACGCTCACGCTGTCCAAGGGGCCACGCATGGTGCGGGTCCCCACCGTCTTCTCGCTTCCCGAGGACCGGGCTGTCGCGGCCCTCGAGGCTGCCGGCTTCACCGTGCAGGTGGACTACACCTTCGGCAGCGCCGTACTCGGCCTCGTGGCCGGACAGAGTCCCACGGGCGACCAGCCCGAAGGGACGACGATCCGCATCACCGTCACCTGACCGGGGCTGCTCCGCAATCAGGGATACCGAAGCCATTCGGGACAGCGAAGGCGGCTACCAGGGGTAGCCGCCTTCGGTGCACTGCGCGAACGGGAACGGGTGGGTCAGCGCTTGGACAGCGCTCCGGCGACGAGGAACGCCATCTCGAGCGACTGCATGTGGTTGAGGCGGGGATCGCAGACCGACTCGTAACGCTCGATGAACGCGTCCTGGTCGATCGGGTCGGACCCACCCAGGCACTCGGCGACGTCGTCGCCCGTCATCTCCACGTGCAGGCCGCCGGGGAAGGTCCCCAGCGAGTTGTGCACTTCGAAGAAGCCGCGCACCTCGTCGATGACGTCATCGAAGTTGCGTGTCTTGTACCCGTTGGGCGAGGTCACGGTGTTGCCGTGCATCGGGTCGGTGACCCAGAGGACCTGGGCGCCCGAGCCGGTCACGCGCTCGACGAGCTTGGGCAGCTTCTCCCGGATGTTCTGGGCACCCATGCGCGTGATGAACGTGAGCCGGCCGGGCTCACGGTTCGGATCGAGCTTGTCGATCAGGGCGAGCGCATCATCACCGGACGTCGACGGCCCGAGCTTGACACCGATCGGGTTCCGCACGCGTGACAGGAAGTCCACGTGCGCGCCGTCGATGTCCCGTGTCCGCTCCCCGATCCACAGGAAGTGGGCGGAGGTGTCGTAGGGCAGGGATGTGCGCGAGTCGATGCGGGTCAGCGCGCGTTCGTAGTCGAGGAGCAGGGCCTCGTGGCTGGCGAAGAACTCCACGCGCTTCAGTGCCTCGAAGTCCGCTCCGCACGCGTCCATGAACTTCACCGCACGGTCGATCTCCCGCGCCAGCGATTCGTAGCGGGAGTGCGCGGGGTTGGCCATGAAGCCCTTGTTCCAGTGGTGGACCAGCCGCAGGTCCGCGAACCCGCCCTGCGTGAACGCACGGATCAGGTTCAGGGTCGATGCGGAGGTGTGGTACGCCTTCACCATGCGCGACGCGTCGTGCCCGCGGGTCTCGGGCGTGAAGTCGTAGCCGTTGACCATGTCACCGCGGTAGGCGGGAAGCGTGACGCCGTCGCGCGTCTCGTCGTTCGACGAACGCGGTTTGGCGAACTGGCCGGCCATGCGCCCCATCTTGATGACGGGCAGCGAGGCGCCGTAGGTGAGGACGACGGCCATCTGGAGGATGGTGCGGACGCGCGCGCTGATCTTGTCGGCGGTCGCCCCGTCGAAGGTCTCAGCGCAGTCGCCGCCCTGCAGAAGGAATGCCTTCCCCTGCGCCGCGGCCGCGAGCCGCTCACGCAGCACGTCCACTTCACCGGCGAAGACCAGCGGCGGGAGGCTCGAGAGTTCCTTGACCGACGCCGTATAGACATCCGGGTCCTGCCACGAGGGCTGCTGGACCGCCGTCATCGAACGCCAGGCATCGAGGCCGGCGGTGGGGGACGAGGCAGGAGCCGCGATGCGCGGAAGGACGGGAGCTAGTGAATCGGTCACACGGAAATTCTACTGGCTGCGGGCCTGGCCCCCGATTCGGCCTGTCATCGCCGCTTCGCGCGATGTCATACAGGCGGACGGGAGGTCCCGCGGAGCGTCACACCGCTTCGGTTCCTGCGTCCCTGTCGTTCGCCGGCGTCACCTTGTCCGCCGGAGTGGCGCGGCCGATCTCCGTGACGGTACCCGGCGCCGGACCGGCGGGGTCGCTGGAGATGCGCACGGCGGCCCTGCGGCTGTCGGCTCCGGGCTTCGGCGTCTTGCGGCCTGCTGCCTTCTCCGCCGCCAGTCGCTCCTTCACCGTGCTCGCGTAGGCGTCGACGTACTCCTGCCCGGACAGGCGCATCAGTTCGTACATGATCTCGTCGGTGACGGAACGCTGGACGAAACGGTCGTCCTCCAGTCCCTCGTACCGGGTGAAGTCGAGGGGCTCGCCGATGATGATGCCGACGCGGCGGATGTTGGGGATACGGCGGCCGATGGGCTGCACCTTGTCCGTCCCGATCATCGCCACGGGGATCACCGGCACGCCCGTGGCCAGCACCAGCTTCGCGACCCCCGTCTTGCCGCGGTACAGGCGGCCGTCGGGGCTGCGGGTCCCCTCCGGGTAGATGCCGAGGATGCCGCCCTCGTTCAGGATGTCCATGCCCGCCGTCAGCGAGGACGACGACGCCGCGCCGCCGGAGCGGTCCATCGGCAACTGGTTCGACAACCGGAAGAAGAGGGCGGTCAGCCTGCCCTTGACCCCCTTGCCCGTGAAGTACTCGGATTTCGCGAGGAAGACGACAGGCCTCGGGACCACGATCGGCAGGAAGATCGAATCGGAGAAGGAGAGGTGGTTGCTGACGATCACCGCCGGTCCCGACGAGGGGATGTTGTCGAGACCCTTCACCCACGGCCGGAAGAGGAGGTTGAGGATCGGACCGACGATGATCCGCTTCATCACCCAATAGAACACGCTGCCAGCCTCCCTGCATGGACGGTGCGGCATCCGGCATGCCGCCCGCTTTTCCCTGTGGAAGCCTACTCTAAGGGCGCTGGGGCCTTTCGGCGGCGGCGATCTTCCGGATACCGTCCCCACGGGTCGGCAGTCCGGGCGCCAGGACCGGGTGGGGAGCGTCCTGTTGACGTAGGGGCGCCGGATGTCCACGATTGAATCAGCACGCCCTCTGATTTCCAGGACGCCGGCCGGATACCCTCCGGACCCGGGCCGCAGCACGCGACGGCAGGTAGCAACGTATGGGCCCCCGAGGTCAGGAACCGAACGAATCCACGGATGACGCAGTCTGGCAGGACCTCGTGGCCCGCCTGGAAGGAACCTCCGCGGATCCCCCCGCGCCGAACGCGTCCGGTTCCTCCGCCGTCGGACGGACGAATCCGGACGGGGGCGCCGGCCGGGAACGGACCGACGCGCGCGGTGAATCCGGTGCCTCGGGTGCCGACGGACCGACCGACCGCGAGCGCGCCGATGCGATCTTCCGCAACCAGCCCTTTCGCCCCGGCGGTCCGCGGGACTCCGCGCCGATCGAGCCGGAGGACGACGAGGGCTTCATACCGGAGGAGCCCCCGCCCCTCGGCTCGGGCGATCCCCTGACGGTCCTCGCCTGGATCGGCGCGGCGGGCGGGCCCATCCTGCTCCTCCTGTTCGCCATGTTCTGGCGGAACGCGCCGCTGGCGGCGACGCTCGGAGTCCTGGCCGTCTTCCTCGCCGGTGCCGGCTACCTCGTGACGAAGCTGCCGAACAACCGCGACATCGGGGACGACGGCGCAGAAGTCTAGCGCTGCCCTCCCCGGTGGGACGGCGACCGGTCAGGTTCCGCTGCGGGAGAGCAGGCGGGACAGGTCCGCCGCTCCGATGAGCCCGGCCTCGGGTCCCAGGGCCGCGCGTTCGATGCGTGCGGCCGGGCGGAAACCGCGGCCCGTCAGGTTCCTTCCGAAGGCTCGCCGAGCAGGCTCGAGCAGCAGGTCGCCGGCCGCGCTCAGTCCGCCTCCGATGACGAACGTCCCCGGATCCAGGGCGGCGGCCAGGTTGGCCAGCCCCAGACCCAGCCACTGCCCGACGTCGTCGACCAGCTCGCGCGAGGCGGGGTCGCCCTCCATCGCGAGGCGGGTCACGAGCGCACCGGTGATGGCCGCGCCGTCGCCTTGGGCCGCCGCGATGATCGCCTG
The DNA here is from genome assembly GCF_054510855.1 of Arthrobacter rhamnosi. Taxonomy (NCBI): domain Bacteria; kingdom Bacillati; phylum Actinomycetota; class Actinomycetes; order Micrococcales; family Micrococcaceae; genus Arthrobacter; species Arthrobacter rhamnosi. The sequence goes on from NZ_JBTNDT010000012.1 coordinate 6,926, forward strand.
GGCCACCGGGGAGTTCGCTGCGGCGAGTTCCCGTGCCTCGCGTCCCAGCGCGTTGCCCGAGGCGTACTGCTCCCAGCATCCGCGGTTGCCGCACTCGCAGCGGTGGCCCTGGGGCACGATGATCTGGTGTCCGAACTCCCCCGCGACGCCGTGCCGGCCGCGCTCCACGCGCCCGCCCAGGATCATCGCGCCCCCGATGCCGGTGCCGAGGGTGACGCAGACGAGGCGGGACTCCCCCCGGCCCGCGCCGAACCGCCACTCGGCCCAGGCGGCGGCGTCGGCGTCGTTCACCACGGTCACGCGCCGCCGGAGCAGTTTCTCGAGGTTCCTCCGCAGCGGCTCGTTGCGCCACGCGAGGTGCGGGCTGAACAGGACCGTGCTGTTGGACAGGTCCATCCACCCGGCCGCTCCGATGCCGATCGAACGGACCCTGTAGTCCGCCGACAGCTCCCGGACGAGGTCGGTGATCACGGCTTCGACCGCGCGCGGGTCCTGGCCCGGGGTCGCACGGCGCGCTTCGGCGAGGATCTGCCCGTGGACGTCGACCACGCCCGCTGCGACCTTCGTCCCGCCGATGTCGATGCCGACGGAGAGTCCGCGCCGTGCGGGATTGGGGAAAGTGCTGCGGGCGGCCCGCGCGGTCAGCGGGCCGTTGCCGCGCCACGCGAGACCGTATTCCGTTCGCAGCCGACGGGCATGGGGGCCGGCCGCCTCGGGCATGATCGGCATGCGGTCCCTTCCTCGTCGTGTGCTGCGCGTCGACGCGCCGCCGTTACCGATTCGTACAGTACTGGACAGTAAATCGAGCGGGTAACCCGATAGGCTGAAGGAACCGGTCAAGGTGATACCAAAGGAGTTATCGTGCGCGACATCAGCGTTCCCGTCCTCGTGGACGTCCCCCGCGGGACCAATACGACGGACCTGGTGGTCCGGCAGGCGGCGAAGCCCTCCGATCCGGCCCTGTTCGCCGTCAAGGGCGCATCGGGCGAGTGGCAGGACATCTCGGCCACGGAGTTCCGCCGGCAGGTCGAGGACGTCGCGAAGGGCCTGATCGCGTCGGGCGTGCAGCCGGGTGACCGCGTGGCGATCATGGCCCGCACGCGGTACGAGTGGTCGCTGGCCGACTTCGCCATCTGGTTCGCCGGCGCGGTCTCGGTCCCGGTCTACGAGACCTCCTCCCCCGCGCAGGTCGCGTGGATCCTCGGTGATTCCGGGGCCGTCGGCGCCTTCGTCGAATCGGCCCGCCATGAGGACGTGGTCCGCCAGGCGGTCGCGCTGGGGACCATCGGATCCCTGCAGCACGTCTGGCAGTTCGACGGCGACGGGCTCGACACGCTGCGGACCGCTGGGGCCGGGACCGACGAACAGACCCTCTCCGACCGCCGCGCCTACGCCGGGCTCGACGACGTCGCGACGATCATCTACACCTCCGGCACCACCGGGAAACCCAAGGGCTGCGAGCTGACGCACGGCAACTTCGTGGAGCTCTCCGAGAACGCCGCTGCCGCGCTTCCCGAAGTGCTGGCCGAGGGCGCTCAGACGATCATGTTCCTGCCCCTGGCACACGTCTTCGCCCGGTTCATCTCCGTGCTGTGCGTCGCGGCCGGCGCCACTGTCGCCCACACCCCCGACGTCAAGAACCTGCTCCCGGACCTCCAGAGCTACCAGCCGACGTTCATCCTGGCCGTGCCGCGCGTCTTCGAGAAGGTGTACAACAACTCGATGCTGAAGGCCGAGGACGGCGGCAAGGGCAAGATCTTCCATGCGGGGGCAGACGTCGCCATCGCCTGGTCGAAGGCCGAGCAGGCCGGCAGGATCCCGCTGGGCCTTCGGGTGAAGCACGCCGTCTTCGACCGGCTGCTCTATGGCAAGATCCGGACCGCCATGGGCGGGCGTGTGCAGTACGCCGTGTCGGGCGGCGCACCCCTGGGAGACCGGCTCGGCCATTTCTTCCACGGCATCGGCCTTCTGGTGCTGGAGGGCTACGGCCTGACGGAGACGACCGCCCCCATCACGGTGAACACCCCGCAGCGCGTCAGGATCGGCACGGTGGGTGCTCCGCTCCCCGGCAATGCCGTGAGGATCGCCGACGACGGCGAGATCCTCACGAAGGGTGTCTGCGTCATGAAGGGCTACTTCAACCGGCCCGACCTCACCGACGAGACCTTCGTCGACGGGTGGTTCCGGACCGGTGACATCGGCGAGCTGGACGACGAGGGATTCCTCCGCATCACGGGACGCAAGAAGGAGATCATCGTGACGGCCAGCGGGAAGAACGTCGTCCCGGCGATGCTGGAGGACGCCATCCGGTCGAACGCCCTGGTCTCCCAGTGCGTCGTGCTCGGCGACCAGCGCCCCTTCATCTCGGCGCTCATCACGCTCGACGAGGAGGCGCTGCCCGGCTGGCTCGAGCGGCACCACCTGCCGGCCGGGACCACGACGGCCGAGGCCGCGGGGCATCCCGCGGTCCTCGCCGAGATCCAGGACCTCGTGGACAGCGCCAATACGACGGTGTCCCGCGCGGAAGCCATCAAGGTGTTCCGGATTGTCCCGACCGACTTCACGGAGGCGACCGGCCACCTGACGCCGTCCCTCAAGATCAAGCGCGCGCAGGTCCTCGCGGACTACTCCGACGTCGTCGAGTCGATCTACGCGACGGCCACGGTTTAGGGGACGCGGTGCCCCGCCCCCGGGGCGAGGCGCCGGAGAAGTCAGCCGGTCCGAAGGGACAGCAGCGCGTTCTCGACCACCTCGGTGAGTGCCGGGTGGATCCAGTACTGGCCCCGGGCCGTGGTGTGCGCGTCGAGTCCGAAGGACATGGCCTGGATGACGGGCTGGATGATCATCGAGGCCTCGTGGCCGAGGATGTGCGCGCCGAGGATGCGCCCTGTCGACTGCTCGGCGATGAGCTTGACGAAGCCCTGGGTGTCCTCCATCGCCCACCCGTACGCCGTCGAGCCGTAGTGCTGGACGGCGGTGACGATCCGGGTTCCCGATGCGTCGGCATGGGCGAGGGCCTCCTCCTCCGTCATGCCGACGGAGGCTGCCTGCGGGTGCGAGAACACCGCCGCGGGCACGAAACGGTGGTCGCTGGCGCGCAGTGCGTCGGGGTGCAGCAGGTTGTGCGCGACGACCTTCGCCTCGTGGTTCGCCACGTGCTTCAGCTGGTGGGCGCTGCTCACGTCGCCGAGCGCCCACAGCCCCTCGACGGGCTCCCCGTGGCGGAGGACACGCTGGTACTCATCGACGGTCAGGCGGCCGTCGTCGTGCAGGTCCAGGCCGGCGTCCGCAGCCCCGATCCTGTCCGTGTTGGGCGTGCGCCCGACGGCCATGAGGACGACGTCGACCTCGATCTCCGTCGGACCGGCCGGCCCGTTGAGCCGGGCCGTCACACTGCCGTCGTCGTTCGCGACGATCTGGGTGACGTCGGTGTCCACCCGGAGGTCCCACTGGTGGGCGGCCTGGCGCGTGAAGGCCTCGGACACGGTCGTGTCGAGATGCCGGAGCATGCCGCCGGAACGGACGGCGATGGTGACGTCGGTCCCGAAGGCGCCGAACACGTGGGCGAACTCCGCCGAGACGTATCCGCCGCCGACGATCAGCAGACGGCGGGGTAGTTCGTCCAGGCGCATCACGGTGTCCGAGGTGTGGACCTGGGGCAGGGTGATGCCGGGGATCTCGGGCAGGACCGCCCGCGAACCCGCCGCGATGACCAGCTGGTCCGCGGTGATGACATCGCCCGAGGGAGTCTCGAACGACTTCTCCCCCGTGAGCCGCACGTACTCCTCGATCAGGGTCACGTTCTCGAGCTCGTCCGCTCGGTAGTCCCTTCCGCCGCTCGAGATGGCATCGATCCGGGTGAAGATCCTGTCCCTGATCTCCCTCCAGCGCACGCCGTCGAGGGTGAGGTCCACCCCGAGCCGCGACGCCTCCGCGGGCGCCGAGGCCAGTTGGGCGGGGTAGACGTACATCTTCGTCGGGATGCACCCCACGTTGAGGCACGTACCGCCGAAGGTACCGCCCTCGACGAGGACCACCTTCCGGTCATCCCACGCAGGCGAGATGAGCGTGTTCCCTGAGCCGGAGCCGATGATCGCGAGGTCGTAGTGGGTCACACGAGGCAGTCTAGCCGCGCCCGCCCCCTGCTCGGTGGGAAGGGCGGGCGCGGCAGGCCGTCAGGCGGGGGTGATGACGAGGAGGAGGTCTCCGCCCTGGGCGGGTTGGACGCCGGTGAAGGTGGTGCGGTGGATGGTGCCGGTGATGGGGGTGGTGATGTTGGCTTCCATCTTCATGGCTTCGATGGTCGCCACGGTGTCTCCGGCGGTGACGGGTGTTCCTTCGGTGAGGCTGATGGTGACGGATCCGGCGAAGGGTGCGGGGATGTGGCCGGGGACGCTGGGGTCGGCTTTCTCGGCGGTCTTCACGGCGCTGGTGATGCTGCGGTCGCGGACGGTCACCGGGCGCATCTGCCCGTTGAGGGTGCACATGACGGTCCGCATGCCCTTCTCATCCGGGTCCGAGACGGCTTCGAGGGTCGCGATGAGCCGGACGCCCTTCTCGAGTTCGATGACGTGCTCGGTGCCGGCCTGGAGGCCGTAGAGGTAGTCCGCGGTCCCGAGGAGGGACACATCCCCGTAGGTGTCCCGGGTGGCGGTGAAGTCCTTCGTGGGTCCGGCGAACAGCAGGGTGTTCAACGCAGTGCGGCGCTCCTTCGGCGTGCCGGCGAGTCTCTTCTCGTCCTCGGCGGTGATCTCGGCGTCGCGGGGTTTGACCTCGCGGCCCTTCAGGGCTTTGGTCCGGAAGGGTTCGGGCCAGCCGCCGGGCGGGTTGCCGAGCTCCCCGTTGAGGAACCCGATGACCGAGTCCGGGATGTCGAAGGCCTGCGGGTTCTCCTGGAACTCGGCCGGGTCGGCGTTGGAGCCGACGAGGGCCAGGGCCAGATCGCCCACGACCTTTGAGGACGGGGTGACCTTCACCAGCCGGCCGAGGATCCGGTCCGCGGCCGTGTACATGTCCTCGATGGCCTCGAAGCGTTCCCCGAGCCCGAGGGCGATGGCCTGCTGTTTCAGGTTCGAGAGCTGACCGCCCGGGATCTCGTGCCGGTACACCCTGCCCGTGGGGCCGGGCAGCCCGGACTCGAACGGGGAGTACATCCGCCGCACGGCCTCCCAGTACGGCTCCAGCGCGCACACGTTCCCAAGATCGAGCCCGGTGTCGCGGGGTGTGTGGGCCAGGGCCGCGACCAGCGCGGACGCCGAGGGCTGGCTGGTGGTCCCGGCCAGGGGCGCACTGGCGACGTCGACGGCGTCCACGCCCGCGTCCACGGCCGCCAGCAGGGTGGCGAGCTGACCGCCGGCGGTGTCGTGGGTGTGCAGGTGCACGGGCAGGTCGAAACGCTCCCGCAGGGCGGCCACGAGTCGCGCGGCGGCGGCGGGGCGGAGGAGCCCGGCCATGTCCTTGATCGCCAGGATGTGCGCACCCGCGTCCACGATCCGCTGCGCCAGCTCCAGGTAATACTCCAGCGTGTAGAGCGTCTCGGCCGGGTCGAGCATGTCCGCCGTGTAGCACAGGGCCACCTCGGCGACCGCGGTCCCGGTCGCCCGCACCGCACGGATGGCCGGCTCCATCTGGGACACGTCGTTCAGGGCGTCGAAGATCCGGAAGATATCGATCCCCGACGCGGCGGCCTCCTGCACGAACGCGGTCGTGACCGCTTCCGGGTACGGGGTGTAACCGACGGTGTTCCGGCCGCGCAGCAGCATCTGCAGACAGATGTCCGGAATCTCCCGGCGCAGCGCGTCCAGACGCTCCCACGGATCCTCCCCCAAAAAGCGCAGGGCAACATCGTAGGTCGCCCCGCCCCAGGCCTCCACCGACAGCAGTCCCGGGGTCAGCGCCGACACGCTCGCCCCGGCCGCGGTCAGGTCCCGGGTCCGCACCCTGGTCGCCAGCAGCGACTGATGCGCATCCCGGAACGTCGTATCCGTCACCGCCACCGCCGTCTGCTCCCGCAACGCCCGCGCGAAACCCTCCGGCCCGAGTTCCAGGAGGCGTTGCCGGCTCCCCACCACAGGTGAGGCAGCAGCGGCACTGTCAGCAGAACCAGAACCAGCGCCCGCAGCGCCGGAGGCACTGTCGGTCGTCGTGGTGTCGGTCGTCGTGGTGTCGGCTTCAGGGAGGGCTGGGAGTTTCTCCCGGGGGTCCCGGTGCGCCGGCCGGACCCCGTTGGGCTGGTTTACGGTCACGTCCGCGAGCCAGGTCAGCAGCTTCGTGCCCCGGTCCGCGGGGATCCGGGCGGTCAGCAGCTCGGGGCGCTCATCGATGAACGACGTCGCGACGTTCCCCGCGATGAAGTCCGGGTCATCCAGGACCGCCTGCAGGAAGCTGATGTTCGTCGACACGCCGCGGACCCGGAACTCCGCCAACGCGCGCCGGGCGCGGGTCACGGCGGCCGGGTAGTCCCGGCCCCTACAGGTGAGCTTCACGAGCATGGAATCGAAGTGCGGGCTGATCTCCGCCCCCGCATACACCGTGCCACCATCCAGGCGCACCCCGGCACCACCGGCCGACCGGTACGCCGAGATCCTGCCCACGTCGGGGCGGAAACCGTTCGCCGGGTCCTCCGTCGTGATCCGCGACTGCAGGGCCGCACCGCGCAGCGTCACCGTGTCCTGGGACAGGCCCAGGTCCGCCAGGGACTCCCCGGCCGCGATCCGTAGCTGCGACTGGACCAGGTCCACGTCGGTGACTTCCTCCGTGACGGTGTGCTCGACCTGGATCCGCGGGTTCATCTCGATGAACACGTGCTGACCGGCGCGTTCGCCGACCGTGTCGACCAGGAACTCCACCGTCCCGGCGTTCACATAGCCCAGGGCGGTGGCGAACTTCACCGCGTCCCGGTGCAGCGCCTGCCGGATCCCCTCGTCCAGGTTCGGCGCCGGGGCGATCTCGATGACCTTCTGATGCCGGCGCTGCAGCGAACAGTCCCGCTCGAACAGGTGCATCACATTCCCGTGCGCGTCCGCTAAAATCTGCACCTCGATATGCCGGGGCCGCAGGACCGCCTGCTCCAGGAACATCGTCGGATCCCCGAACGCCGACTGCGCCTCCCGCATCGCCGCCTCCAGTGCCTCCGGCAACGCCTCCCGCGTATCGACCCGGCGCATCCCCCGGCCGCCACCGCCGGCGACGGCCTTGGCGAACACCGGGAACCCGATCTCGTCCGCCGCGGCGATCAGCTCCGCCACATCGGCGCTCGGACGCGAGGACGCCAGCACCGGGATGCCCGCCGCCCGGGCGGCGTCCAGAGCCTTGACCTTGTTCCCGGCGAGTTCGAGCACATCGGCCGGCGGGCCCACGAACGTGATCCCCGCATCGGCAGCCGCCCGGGCAAGGCCCGGGTTCTCCGACAGGAACCCGTACCCCGGGTAGATCGCATCACAGCCCGCGTCCTTCGCGACCCGGATGATCTCCTCGATATCCAGGTACGCCCGCACCGGGTGCCCTTCCTCCCCGATCAGGTACGCCTCATCCGCCTTCTGCCGGTGGATCGAATTCCGGTCCTCCTGCGGGAACACCGCGACCGTCTTCGCCCCCACCTCATACCCGGCCCGAAAAGCACGGATGGCGATCTCGCCACGATTAGCTACCAGAATCTTCGAGAACATAACGCTCCTGCATCCTTGCCGGTGGGGTCCTGCACGCTGGATCGATCCTACCCGGCGCGCCCGGCGCGTCCACGGTGCGTGTCATCCTGCTACACAACCGCGCGGAAGCCGCGGATCCGCGGGCTACGGGCGTCCCGGGCGCTCATCCCGATCACCCTAGAATAGGTCGGGGGCCGATCCGCGAGCCTCGGCGTCCGCCAGAGACAGGTAGAGGGTTATTCCGTGCAGGTAGTGAGCATCAGCAGCCTCAAAGGCGGCGTGGGAAAGACGTCGGTCACCCTGGGGCTGGCCTCGGCCGCACTGGCAGCAGGAGTCCCCACTCTCGTCGTCGACCTCGATCCCCATGCGGATGCCACCACCGGGCTGGCGGTCCGGCCCTCCGACCAGATCGACGTCGGACGCCTGCTGAAGGACGCGCGGCGCGGGGACCTGACGGCCAACACCGTTCCGAGCGGCTGGGTGACCACCGCTGCGAGACTCAGGGCGTCCGGGCGGTCCACGCTCGACGTCGCCATGGGCTCCGCCTACTCCGGCATCTACGACCGCCCGGACCTCGGCCGGCGCGACCAGCGCAGGCTGGCGACGCTCCTGTCCCGCGTGAAGGGCTACAGCCTTGTCCTGATCGACTGCCCGCCCTCGCTCAACGGCCTCACGCGCATCGGCTGGACCGCGAGCAACAAGGTCCTCCTCGTTGCAGAGCCCGCCCTGTTCTCCGTGGCGGGCACCGAGCGGACGATGCGGGCCCTCGAGCTCTTCCGCCGGGAGTTCGCACCCGATCTGCACGCGGCGGGCATCGTGGCCAACCGGGTGCGGCCGACCTCTAACGAGCACGCGTTCCGCCTCGGCGAGATGCGGCAGATGTTCGGCGACCTCCTGCTCAGCCCGACGATCCCGGAGCAGGCCGACTGGCAGCAGATCCAGGGCGCTGCCCACTCCGTGCACCACTGGCCCGGAGATTCCGCCCGGCAGTCGGCGGGCTACTTCGATGAGCTGCTGAGGAGTGTCCTGGATTCGGGCAGGATGCGGGGCCGTACCGCCAAGAGGGCCTGATCCCGCGAGCTCGATGGACCGCCCGGAGGTTGCAGTGCGCCGGGGGGAATGCGGAGGGGCCCGCTCCTGCGGGTGCTAGCCGATCTTGCGCGTCACGCGGCGCTTGCTGAGTTCGTCCCCGGGGAATTCCTGGTCGGGAGCGTGCTCGCTGGGAAGGGCTGCGAGGCTGCCCTCCACCTCGCGCCACACACGGCCGACGGCGATACCGAAGACTCCCTGCCCGCCCTGCACGAGGTCGATGACCTCGTCCGCCGACGTGCACTCGTACACGCTGGCGCCGTCGCTCATGAGGGTGATCTGGGCGAGGTCCTCGACGCCGCGCTCCCGCAGGTGCTCGACTGCGGAACGGATCTGCTGGAGCGACACTCCCGTGTCGAGCAGCCGCTTGACCACCTTAAGGACGAGGATGTCGCGGAAGCCGTAGAGGCGCTGTGTGCCGGAACCGGACGCGCCGCGCACGGCGGGTTCGACGAGGCCCGTGCGGGCCCAGTAGTCGAGCTGGCGATAGGTAATGCCTGCAGCCTTGCAGGCGGTGGGGCCGCGGTATCCGGCGTCCTCGTCGAGGACGGGGAGGTCTTCCGTGAAGAGTAAGCCCTGGGCGCTGGGCGGGACACCCGTGCCTGCCGGGCTGGCTGCCTTGCCGGCGTCACCCTTCGGACTCACGTGTTGCCTCCTCGTCGGGTTCCCGGGGAAAAATGCCGGCTGGGCTGGACCTCGGGATGTGCACTCAAGTGTGCCCCGAGTCCCCCACACACGCAATGGGAACTGTATCCTTCGACGTTAGATCCCGGGAGGGTCAAGGTCAAAGACGCTGGGCCGCAAGATTGCCCGTGTCGCCGGCAGCCCGTCCCGCCGGCGTCGAGGGCGCGTCACCGGCCCGCCACCGTGCCGTCGAGGGAGGGCCGCGTCAGCGCTCGAAGTCCTCGGGTTCGACGTCGGCGAGGAACTCCCGGAACTGGAGGACCTCCTTCTCTGCCGTCTCCTCGGTGTCGCCGTCCTCCGTCTCCTCGGTGTCGGCATCCGCTATCTCGACGCCGGCCAGGGCCAGGACCTCGTCCGCGCAGTAGATGGGGCAGGGTACCCGCAGTGCTATCGCGAGGGCGTCGGAAGCCCGGGAACTGACGGTCACACCGTCGCTGAAGACGAGTTGCGCGTGATAGACGGTGTCCTCCACGGATGTGATGCGCACCTCGGAGATCGTCTTGCCTGCCGCTGCGACCACGTCGACCAGGAGGTCGTGGGTCATGGGCCGCGGCGGTACGATGCCCTGCTGGACGAAGGCGATGGCGCTGGCCTCCGGGGCTCCGATCCAGATCGGCAGGTGCCGCTCCCCCGCCGTCTCACGCAGAAGGACCAGGGGCTGGTTCGACGGCAGTTCGATCCGCACGCCCACCACTTCTACTTCGATCACGGGAAGCCGCCTAACTGTCCATTCGGGCTATATGGCTGTGCACGAGGGCACTGTGCAGACCGAGGCAGAGCTCGCTGATCTCCCGCGCCGTCTCGGCTGCACGGGCCTTCGATGCGACGTCCTTGCGGGACGCGACAGGAGCGACGACGCGCTCGACGAGGCCCAGTTCCCGGTCCGCTGCGGCGCGGAAGGGCCTCAGGTGGCGGGGTTCGATCCCGTGGCTCTCGAGTTGCAGGCACGCCTTGGTGATCTTCAGGGCGTGCTCGTCGAAGCGGTTGTCCACGGCGGTGATCAGGCCGAAGCTCACGAGGTCGTCGACGAGCCGGCGGGGTGCACCGGCCTCGGCGGCGAGCGTCTCCGCGGTGAGCCGACGACCGTGCGCGCTGAGTTCACGGGACAACTGGTCCGATACGACGCGCGGGGAGAGCGTCATGCCGCCGGGCAGTGACTCGGGCCGCTCTCCGCGGTCGATCGCGTCGACGTAGTCCTTGATGACCTTCAGGGGAAGGTACTGGTCGCGCTGCAGGGCCAGGACAAAACGCAGCCGTTCGACGTCGTGGCCTGCATACTTCCGGTACCCGGCGCGTGTCCGCTGTGGGGAGATCAGGCCCTTCTCCTCGAGGAAGCGGATCTTGGAGGCCGTGACCTGGGGGAAGTCCTCGGCCAGCTCGCGCAGGACCTCACCGATGTTGAGGACACCGGCGCCGGAGGAGCCGGAGGCGATGCCGGCCGGGTGGCGGGCGGGTCGGGAAACAGGCATGAACCGGACTAGGCCTGCGCTGCCGTGTGCCGCGGAGCCCGGCCGGGCGCCCTGCGCGCTGCGTAGAAGGTCAGGCGGAACTTGCCGATCCGCACCTCGTTGCCGTCGCGCAGGGCGACGCTGTCCACGCGGTCGTTGTTCACGTACGTGCCATTGAGGCTTCGGGTGTCCACGACGACGAAGCCGCTGTCGGTCCTCCGGAACTCGGCGTGCTGACGGGACACCGTGACGTCGTCGAGGAAGATGTCGGCGTTGGGGTGGCGTCCGGCTTTGGTGATGTCCTCGTGGAGGAGGAACCGCGCGCCGGCGTTCGGTCCGGAGTGGGCAATCAGGAGGGCCGAACCTGCCGGAAGTGCGGCAACGGAGGCCTGCTCCTCCCGTGTCAGATGTCGCTCGATCTCTTCCGCGGCGGAGTACGGCGGCAGACTGATCGACGTTGTTTCAGGAGACGTCATGTTCGGCTCTTCTCCTCTTCCGGATCGATTCACGTTGCGTACCATCGGTCTTCCTCCCCCTGCTGCGCGATCCGCCCGGTTGTGGCCGGCCGTACCGTCCCCGCTGACTTCGCCGGGTAGTTCTAGCCTACCTGCTGGGAGTAGTCGGCTGAACTCAGGAGGTCCTGGACCACGGAGGGATCGGAGACCTTGATCTCCAGCAGCCAGCCCTCGCCGTACGGGTCGGAGTTGATCAGGGACGGATCGTCGTCGAGCGCTTCGTTGCGCGAGACGACCTGGCCGGTGACCGGCGCATAAATGTCGCTGACACTCTTGGTCGACTCGACCTCGCCGATCACATCGGCGCCCGCCACGCTGGTGCCCTCCTCGGGCATCTGTACGTAGACGACGTCGCCGAGCGCGTCCTGGGCGAAATCGGTGATGCCGACGCGCACCGTGCCGTCGATGGCGGGCTCGCTGACCCACTCGTGCTCCGCGGTGTAGTAGAGGCCATCGGGAATGTTGCTCATGGTTGCCTTTCGGACGCGCGGTCTTCAGCGGCGGCGGACGGCCGCCGGGTACTGGTCGAGTATAGGCATATCCGGCGGGTACGTGACGCGCCTCTCACGCGGCCGGTGGCGGCAGGCCGCCCCGTCCCGGACATACGATCCCGGACATGCAGAAGGCCCGTCTCCTCCGGCGGATCGCCGGTGGAAACGGGCCCTGCAGTGTCGGGATGACAGGATTTGAACCTGCGACCCCTTGACCCCCAGTCAAGTGCGCTACCAAGCTGCGCCACATCCCGATCGGCCTGTCCAGCAGGCCAAACCACTCGGATAACAATACAGCATTCTCCGGGTGGATCCGCACACCGGGACGGTGTCAGCGCTTCCGGCTCCGCTTCTCGCGGACGCGCATGCTGACCTCGATGGGCGTGCCCTCGAAGCCGAACGTCTCGCGCAGGCGGCGCGTGATGAAGCGGCGGTAGCCGGGGTCCAGGAACCCCGTGGTGAACAGGACGAACTTCGGCGGCCGACTGGAGGCCTGGGTCCCGAACAGGATGCGCGGCTGCTTGCCGCCGCGCACCGGGTGGGGGTGCGCCGCGACGAGCTCACCCAGGAACGCGTTGAGGCGGCCCGTCGGGATGCGCCGGTCCCAGGACTCGAGCGCGACGTCGAGGGCGGGCACCAGGCGGTCCTTGTGCCATCCGGTCAGGGCCGAGATGTTGACGCGGGGCGCCCAGTCCACGTGTGCGAGGTCCTGCTCGATCTCGCGCTCGAGGTACCGGCGGCGCTCGTCGTCCAGCAGGTCCCACTTATTGAAGGCCAGCACGATCGCCCGGCCGGACTCGATGGCCATGTTCAGGATGCGGATGTCCTGCTCGCTGAGCACCTCGTCGACGGCGAGGAGGACGACGGCGACCTCGGCCTTCTCCAGCGCCGACTGTGTGCGCAGCGAGGCGTAGAAGTCGGCGCCCTGCTGCATGTGCACACGGCGGCGGATGCCCGCGGTGTCCACGAAGCGCCAGGTGCGGCCCCCGAGCTCGATCATCTCGTCCACCGGGTCGCGGGTGGTCCCGGCCAGGGGGTCGACGACAACGCGGTCCGAACCGGCGAGTTTGTTGAGCAGGGAGGACTTGCCGACGTTGGGGCGCCCGATGAGGGCGATGCGCCGCGGACCGCCGGACCGCTCGATCCCGCCGTGCTCAGAGAACTCCGGGAGGATCTCGTTGACCTTGTCCAGCATGTCGGCCGTGCCGCGCCCGTGGAGGGCGGAGACCGGCCAGGGCTGACCGAAACCGAGTCCCCACAGCACCGAGGCGTCGGCCTCGTTCTGGATGTCGTCGACCTTGTTGGCCACGAGGATGACGGGCTTCTTCTTGCGGCGCAGCATGCGCACCACGGCCTCGTCGGTCGCGGTGGCGCCGACCGTCGCGTCCACGACGAGCAGCACGGCGTCGGCCATGTCCACGGCGATCTCCGCCTGGTCGGCGACGCGGGCAGCGATGCCCTTGGCATCCTGCTCCCAGCCTCCCGTGTCCACCAGGGTGAAGTTGCGGCCCGACCATTGCGCCGGGTAGGACACCCGGTCGCGGGTGACTCCGGGGGTGTCCTCGACGACGGCCTCACGGCGGCCGAGGATGCGGTTCACCAGGGTGGACTTGCCGACGTTCGGTCGCCCGACGATGGCCAGGACGGGGTTGAGCCGGCCCTCTGCCTCGTCGTCGTAGTCCTCGTCCTGCCGGGCGAGGAGCGCGGCATCCTCGTCGTCGAGCTCGTAGTCCTCGAGCCCGGCACGCAGCGAGGCGGCGCGCTGCTCGGCCTCGGCATCGTCGAGGGTATCGAGCACTTCGCTGACATGGTCCTCGCCGCTCGGCTCGTAGTCCTCGTCGGCGCCCTGGTCCGTCGCATTCGGCGAAAGGTTCTCGCTCATGTTGTTTCCTTCGGTTGGTGTTCACCGTCTCCCGACGGTAATCCTGGTGGGCTCGCGCCCGAGATCTTGCGGTGGTGCCCGGCTAGTGCGCCACGGTGCGCACGATGCCGATGACCGCTGCCACGGTCTGCTCGAAGTCGAGGTCCGACGAGTCGAGCGTGACGACGCCGTCCGCCGCCTGCTGGAAGTTGACCACCGTGGAGTCCTTCGCGTCACGGTCGGTGACCTGCCGCTTGAGCTGCGCGTCGGTCTGCGTTCCGCCGAGCTGGTCGCCTCGGCGGCGCAGGCGGGCTTCCTCGCTCGCGGTCAGGAGGATGCGTACCTCCGCGTCGGGAGCGACCACGGTGGTGATGTCCCGCCCTTCGGCGACGATCCGGTGACCGGCGCCGGCGATCAGTGCGCGCTGGCGGCGGATCAGCTCGGCCCTCGCCCCCATGGTCGTGGCGACGGCGCTGACCGCCGAGGAGACCTCGGGTTCGCGGATGGCGGAGGTGACGTCGTCGCCCGCGATGGTCACGGACTCCCGGTCGGGGCTGGTGCTGATGAAGAGTTCGATGGACCGTGCCGCCGCCTCGACCGCGGCGCTGTCCTGGAGGTCGATCCCCGTGGCGATGCAGTGGAGCGTGACGGCCCGGTACATGGCGCCGGTGTCGAGGTAGGCGGCGCGCAGGCGGCGGGCCACCTCGCGGCTGACACTCGACTTGCCGGACCCGGAGGGACCGTCGATGGCGACCACGAGGGACTTGCCGAGGCGGAACCCCGAATAGGGGCCGGACGGAGCGGACTCCCCCGCCGGACCCTGGGCCCGGAGTGCCTGTGTGGTTTCTGCTGAAGTCTGGGTCACTGCACTACCTTCCAGCCCCGCTGCGTCAGGGACTCCGTCAATTCTTGTCGCTTGCCCGGCAGGACCGAGAGCTCCGCAAGGCCCACCTGCCGTCCGGGAGAGTGCTCGAGGCGGAAATCCTCGACGTTGATGCCGGTGTGACCGATCTCGGTGAGGAGCTTCGCGATCTGGCCGGGCACGTCGTCGACGAGCACGGTCAGGCGCGCGAAGGAGTTCGGCGGCGTGCCGTGCTTGCCGGGAACGCGCGCCTGACCCGCGTTCCCCTCGGACATCAGCTGCGCCATGTCGAGCCGGGCTCCGCCGGCCGTCGGGTCCTCGAGGGTGCCGATCAGGCGGTTCAGGTCCTCCCGGACGCCGTAGAGGATGTCGACGAGGCGCCCGGCGTTGGCGGAGAGGATCTGCACCCAGAGGCGCGGGTCGCTGGCCGCGATGCGGGTGACGTCCCGCAGTCCGTTGCCGGCGAGCGAGAGGGCCTGCACCGGCGAATCCTGCAGCCTGCTCGCCACGAGCGATGACACCACCTGGGGCAGGTGCGAGATGAGGGCGACAGCCTCGTCGTGCTCCTCGACGGACATCCGCGCCGGCACGGCGCCGAGGTCGACGGCAAGAGACTCGGCGCACAGCACGGCCTCGGGGGCGCTGTCGGGGTGGGGGCAGAGGACCCACGGAGCGCCCGTGAAGAGCTCCGCACGCGCAGCGACGGGCCCGGACTTCTCGCGGCCGGCCATCGGGTGGGTCCCGACGTAGCGGGAGAGATGACCGCCGACGCCGGGGGTGGCGGCGAGTTCCCGGAGGATCGCCTCCTTCACGCTGCAGATGTCGACGACGACGGCGTCGGGGTACGCCAGCAGGGCGGCTGCGACCACACGCGCGGTGACGTCGGGCGGCGTGGCCACCACGACGACCTCCGGCACCACCTGCGCCGCATCCTGGGCGTCGGCGAGGAGCCGGCCCGCGCCGATGTCGCGGGCGACGGCTTCGGTCGACGGCGAACTATCGGACAGGACGACGTCGAGCCCGCGCAGGCGCAGACCCAATCCGATGCTGGCTCCCAGCAGGCCGGCCCCGATGATCAGGACCGGTCCGGCGAGGTGCGTTCCCTGCTCCGTGCGCATGGTCATCGGTTAGAGGCCCACCGATGCCAGCAGGTGCCCGACCTCCTGGCGTCCGAGCACGCGGATGCTGCCCTGGCGCTGGTCGCCGACCCGGATGGGGCCGACCTGGGTCCGGACGAGGCGCTCGACGGGGTGGCCGACGGCGTCGAAGAGCCTGCGGACCACGCGGTTGCGGCCGGAGTGCAGTACGACCTCGACGAGGACGTGTCCCGGTGTGGAGTCGACGAGCTTGAAGGAGTCCACCTGTGCGAGGCCGTCCTCGAGCTCGATGCCCTCTTTCATCTGCGCGCCGATGCCCTGCGCCATGGGTCCCCGTACCTGCACGAGGTAGGTCTTCGGGACCTCGTACGAGGGGTGGGTCAGGCGGTTGGTGAGTTCGCCGTCGTTGGTGAGCAGGAGCAGGCCTTCGGTCTCGGCGTCGAGACGTCCGACGTGGAAGAGCCGCTCGTTCTTGTTCTTGTTCTTCAGGAAGTCACTGATGCAGGGACGGCCCTCGGGGTCCTCCATGGTGGAGACGACGCCGCGCGGCTTGTTGAAGACGTAGTACTTCAGGTGCTCGTTGAGTTGCAGGCGGATGCCGTCCACATGGATGGCCACCTGCTCAGGATCGACCCGCACGCCGAGTTCGGTGACGACGGTACCGTCGACCTCCACACGTCCGTCGAGGATCATCTCCTCGCACACGCGGCGGGAGGCGACGCCCGCGAGCGCCATCACTTTCTGCAGGCGCACGCCCTCCGGATTGTGGACGTCGATCTCGTCCGCCGGGCGGCTCGCGCGCTTGGGCTTCGAGGGACGCACCGGGCCGAGGTTCTGCCCGAAGCGTTCCCGCCCGAAGGCCTTGGCTCCCGCGGGCTTCTGGCGACCGGCACCCTCCGGGCCGCCGGAACGGGCACCGGACGCGGCACCCGGGCGCCCAGGCTTCCCGCCGGCACGTCCTCCGGCCTTGACGCCGAAGCGGCTGGACGGGGTCCCTGCGGACGGCCTGCCCGCGGCCGAACGGGTGGAGGCACGGCGATCGCCACTCGCAGCCGGACGACCCTCGGACGAGCGCTCCTGGAACGGACGACCCTCACCGGAACGACCGCCGCGCTCGTTGCGCTCCTGGAATGGACGACCCTCACCGGAACGACCGCCGCGCTCGTTGCGCTCCTGGAACGGACGACCCTCGCCGGAACGGCCGGCGCCGCCCTGTCCCGATCCGCTGCGCGGTGAGGACGTCCGCCGGGCAGCGTCGGATGGGCGTCCGGTCGATCCGCCGCGGCGCGGCGTATTGCGTCCGGAACCGGATCCTGGCTGCTGTGTCATGTAGAAAGTCCTTCTCGTAGGTCGTGCTCAGTACGTCGTCTCGTCATACTCCCCAAGGCTTTCGAGGCCCGGCAGGTGGGGAGCGATCCGGGGCAATTCGTCGACGCTGCCCAGCCCCAATCTTTCCAGAAAGAAGGTGGTGGTCCCATAAAGGACCGCGCCGGTCTCCGGATCGGTCTCCATCTCGACAACCAGCCCGCGCTGGAGCAGGGTGCGGACCACGGAATCGACGTTGACGCCCCGAATTGCAGAAACCCGGGCACGGGACACGGGTTGGCGGTACGCGATGACCGCCAGAGTCTCGAGTGCTGCTTGTGAAAGCCGGGCAGATTGACCATCGAGCACGAAGTCGGCAACAACGGAGGCGAAGTGCTTCCGGGAGAAGATGCGCCACCCGCCGGCGATGTTCCTGAGTTCGAAACCGCGCGGCACGAATGATTCGGTGCTTCGGGGGCCTGACCCAGTATAACCGTCGTACTCCCGCTGCAGGTCCACCAGCACCGCGTGCACCTGCGCCGTCGGCCGATCGAGCACGGCTGCGACCTGCTCGTCCGTCACGGGGCGGTCCGCCACCATGAGGATCGCCTCCACCGCCGCGTGGAGCCCGCCCGGGAGATCCTCGACGGAGACACCGTGTCCGTCGGGCGCGCTCTCGTCGGATTCATGCATCGTGCTCTCCTTTCCTGTCTGCCTGGTCCTGTTCCGGGTCCTGGTCCTCGAAGTCGCTCGCCAGCAGTTCGGCCGTCCATCGCTCGTCCTCCGCGCTCCACCGCACCACCAGCTCGGCCAGCGGCGCGGCCTGGTCGAAGGCGACGACGCCGTCCCTGAACAGCTCAAGGAGGGCCAGGAACCGCACCACGAGGACCAGCCGCGACTCGGCGTCCGCGGTCAGCTGCCGGAAGGACAGCGGTCCGCGCGACCGCAGCAGGTCCTGCAGCACGGCCGCCTGGTCGCGCACGCTCACGGGCGGGGAGTGCAGGTGCTCGATGCTGACCTCGGCCGGCTGCTCCTGGCGCGGCGTGAGCACTTTCGCGGCGAGTGCCGCGAATTCCTCGGGCGAATGCTTCCAGATGAGTTCGGGCAGGAGCCGGGTGAACTCGGCCTCGAGGGGTACGCTCCGCGGGTGCCGCGCCTCCTCCTCCTCCAGCCGCCCCGCAAGGTGCCGGGCCATCTCCTTGAAGGCCTTGTACTGCAGGAGGCGGGCGAAGAGCAGGTCGCGCGCCTCGAGGAGCGCAATGTCCTCCTCGTCCTCCACGGCGCCGGCGGGGAGGAGCCGGGCGGCCTTCAGGTCGAGGAGGGTGGCGGCGACGACGAGGAACTCACTCGCCTCGTCGAGCTTCCACTCCCCCTCCGCAGCCTGGATGCGGCGGATGTGGGCGATGAACTCGTCGGTCACCTGGGCCAGGGCGATCTCGGTGATGTCGAGTTCGCGCCGCGAGATGAGGTTCAGCAGCAGGTCGAAGGGACCGCTGAAGTTGGTCAGCTGCACCTCGAAGACCGGCGGGCGGACGGGCACCTGCGCCGCGGCTGCAGTGTCTACGGCACCACCGTCGGCACCACCGTCGGCACGCCGGCCGGTGTGACGGCCGCCGCCGGATCGTGGGTCCCCGCGCAGGGCGGCCCCCGCCGTCGTCGCCTCTCCGTCCACGCGCGCGGACGTTGTGCCCGCCATCTAGCGGAACCGGGCGGACCCGGGATCGACGGGCACTAGGGCGCTCCGCCCCTACTGATGAGCTCCTTCGCGAGCCTGCGGTAGGCATCCGCACCCGAGTGGTTGGCTGCGTAGGACGTGATCGGTTCGGCGGCCACTGTCGCGTCCGCAAACTTGATGGTGCGCTTGATGACCGTCTCGAAGACCTTGTCACCGAAGGCCTCGACGAGGCGAGCGATGACCTCGCGGCTGTGCAGCGTCCGCGCGTCGTACATGGTCGCGAGCACGCCGTCGATCTGGAGACGCGGGTTCAGGCGGTCCTGCACCTTCTCGATGGTCTCGACCAGCAGGGCCACGGCGCGCAGGGCGAAGAACTCGCAGATCAGCGGGATGATCACGCCGTGGGCCGCCGTGAGGGCGTTGACCGTGAGCAGTCCGAGGGACGGCTGGCAGTCGATGAGGATGACGTCGTAGTCGTCGGACACCTTGCGCAGCGCCCGGTCGAGGACCTGCTCGCGAGCCACCTCGTTGACGAGCTGCACCTCGGCCGCCGACAGGTCGATGTTGGCGGGCAGCAGGTCGATGTTGTCGATCGCGGTGTGCTGGATGGCGTCCTGGATGGAGACCTTCCGGTCCATGAGCACGTTGTACACGGTCACGTCGAGCTCGTGGGGGTTGGTGCCGAGGCCGGCGGAGAGCGCGCCCTGCGGGTCGAAGTCGACGAGCAGCACCTTGCGTCCCGCTTCGGCGAGCGCGGCGCCCAGGTTGATGGTGGACGTCGTCTTGCCGACGCCGCCCTTCTGGTTGACCATCGCGATGACCCTCGCCGGGCCGTGCGAGTCGAGGACCCGTGGCTCAGGGAATTCCGTCACAGGGCGGCCGGTCGGGCCGAATCCCGCGTCCGCTGCGCTGGGCAGAGTTGTGGAACCCTGTTCACTACTCACGTATTTCTCCACGCTTCCATCAGAATCGGTGCAGGCCGGTCGATCATCGTTCCCGAGCGGCATTTCTATAGTCCACGGTACAACGCCTACGGCAACGCCCGTGGAGACGAGTGCTCTTCCGTTACGAGCCTTGAGCCTCAACCTGAGGTCGAACGTTCCCCGGCAACGCCGTCCGCAGGGGCTCCACCGGCCGCCCCGCGGCCTGCCCGAGGCCCCGTCCACCGACCCGTCCACCGGCCTGTTCACCGGCCTCCCCATCGACCTCCCTACCTGCCTGTCGGCCTGCGTGGCCGCGTGGCTGCTTACCTTCCCGGACACGACGACGGCGATGGCCCGGTCGTGTTCCGGGCCATCGCCGTTCTGTCTGCCGAGTCCTCGGCTCGCGCCGCCGCCTGGGCGGGCGCAGGGTCTAGTGAGCGCTGGTTCCCCGGACCGCCGCGTCGGTTCGAACGGCGGCGCCCTCCTCGACGTCGACGTCGTCGCCGTTCTCGAAGCGGTGATCGGTGCTCATCGTGGTCTCGTCGAAGGGCAGGCGTCCCTCGAGGACCTCGTCGACGCGGCCGCGGTCGATCTCCCGCGTCCAGGTGCCGATGAGGACGGTGGCGACGGCATTGCCGGTGAAGTTCGTCAGCGCACGCGCCTCGGACATGAACCGGTCGATGCCGACGATCAGGCCGACGCCGTCCACCAGATCGGGGCGGTGCGACTGCAGGCCGCCGGCGAGGGTTGCGAGGCCGGCACCGGTGACGCCCGCTGCGCCCTTGGACGCGATGATCATGAAGACCAGCAGGGAGATCTGCTCACCGAGGGCCAGCGGCTTGCCCAGTGCCTCGGCGACGAAGAGCGAGGCCATCGTCAGGTAGATGGCGGTGCCGTCGAGGTTGAACGAATAGCCGGTGGGTACGGTCACGCCGACCACGGGCTTGGAGATCCCGAGGTGCTCCATCTTCGCGATGAGGCGGGGCAGTGCTGCCTCGGAGGAGGAGGTGCTGAAGATCAGCAGGTACTCGCGGCCCAGGTACTTCATCAGCTTGAAGATGCTGACGCCGGTGACGAGCTTCAGCAGGCCGCCCAGGATGACCACGATGAACAGGATGCAGGTGATGTAGAACGCGACCATGAGGGTGGCCATGCTGATGATCGCCTGCACCCCGGTTTCGCCCACGACGGCGGCGATGGCACCGAAGGCACCGATCGGCGCGAGCCACATGATCATGACGAGGATGCGGAAGACGAGCGCCTGGATATGCCCGATGCCCCGGAGAACCGGCTTGCCGGCCGAGCCCATCTTCTGCAGCGCGAAGCCGACGAGGAGTGCCACGAACAGTGTCTGCAGGATGCTGGGGCCGGTCAGCGCCGACAGGAGTGTCGTCGGGATGATGCTGAGCAGGAAGCCGACGGTGCCCTCGGGCGCACCCTCGGGGGCTGCGGGCAGCTCGTAGGTCGACGATGAGATGTCGAGGCCCTCGCCCGGCTGGATGAGGTTGCCGACGACGAGGCCGATCGCGAGCGCGAAGGTCGACATGATCATGAAGTAGCCGAGCGCGAGGCCGCCCACCTTGCCGACGGTCGCCGCCTTTGCGATGGAGCCGACGCCCAGCACGATGGTGCAGAAGATGATCGGGGCGATCATCATCTTGATGAGGTTGATGAAGCCCGTGCCGAGCGGCTTCAGCGACTTGGCGAATTCGGGGGCCATGAGGCCGAGGATCGCACCGAGCACCACGGCGGCGATGACCGCGATGTAGAGGAAGTGGGTCTTGTCGACCCGCTTGCGGGGTTGTGCGGGTCCGCTGTCGGACCGCGATGGCGCCATAGCCATGATGTTCTCCCTTGGTGTCGGCCGCCCGGTGGCGCCGGCGGCGAAGGTCGTTCTTCGTCCGCGGGGGTCTCTCCAGGAAGCGTACTGTTGAGTGTTTCCCCCTCATCATGGCACCGGGAGTGACCGGGGTCACCATTGAGTTCATACTGGTCGTGGCCCGGCGAATCCGGCGCGATTGCCGCCGGCCGAGGCCCGCAGAAACCGGAAGGAGCAGGATCACCGCGTGAGTCGATGGAGCCTCGCCCGGCAGTTCTTCCTGGCCCAACTCGTCTTCATCCTCGTCCTCTCGGCGTCCCTCTCGGTGATCCTCTACGCGGATGCGGCGGAGGGCGTGAACGACGCCGCGGCGGAGCGCATGGTCGCCGTCTCCACCACCATCGCCCTCGACCCGGCCGTGCTCGACGCCGTGAAGGGACCCGACCCGTCCGCCACGCTCCAGCCGTACGCCGTCGACATCATGAACCGGCTGGGGGTGGACTTCATCACGATCATGGCTCCGGATCGGACGCGCTTCACGCACCGCAACCCGGAGCAGATCGGCAAGCCCTACATCGGGTCGGTGTCCGACGCCCTGGCAGGCCGTACGCACACCGAGACGTACGCAGGGACCCTCGGCCCGTCGATCCGCTCCATCGTGCCCTTGGTCGACGACGACGGGACGGTGCAGGCGATGGTCGCCGCGGGGATCACCGTGGACCGTGCCGCCATCGCGCGCAACGCGCAGCTCCCACTGGTCGCCGTCATCGCCCTCGGTGCCCTCGCCCTCGGTGCCCTCGCCTCGTTCCTGCTCAGCCGGCGCCTGCGGGACGCCACCCTCGGCATGGGTCCCGCCGAGCTCTCGCGCACCTTCGTCTTCTACGACTCGGTCCTCCACTCCGTCCGTGAGGGCCTCCTCCTCATCGACGCGTCGGGGCGCCTGGTCCTCTACAACGACCAGGCGGCGCGGCTACTCGGACTCGACGGAACGCAGGAGCCCGTACCGGCGTCGCACCTCGCGGTCCCGCCGTCGCTGCGCGAGCTCCTCATGTCGGGACGCCGGGCCCACGACGAAGTGCACCTGACCGGTGACCGGGTACTGGTGGTCAACCAGGAGCCTGCTGTCCCTCCCACCGCTGCCGGGCGCGGCGCCCATGTCCCGGCGGCCCTCGGCACCGTCACCACCCTGCGCGACCACACCGAGATCCAGGCCCTGACCGGACAGGTGGAGACCATGCGCACCCTGACGGACGCCCTGCGCTCGCAGACCCACGAACACGCCAACCGCCTGCACACCATCGTCTCGCTGGTGGAACTCGGCAGGAGCGCGGATGCGGTCGACTTCGCGACGAGGGACCTGCAGCAGTCGCAGCGGCTCACCGACGAGGTGGTCGAGGCCATCGACGAACCCTTTCTCGCGGCCCTCCTGGTGGGCAAGGCGGCCCAGGCCAACGAGCGCGGCATTGAACTGACCTCGGACATCGCTCCGGACGCGCAGGCAGGCTCCCTGAACCCCGTGGACCTGGTGACGATCATCGGCAACCTCCTGGACAACGCGTTCGACGAGGCCGTCGCCTCCGAGGACCCTCGCGTGCTCCTCACCGTGCACCGGAGGACCGACGGGAACGGGACACCGGAGCTCGCGATCGTCGTGGAGGACAGCGGCAACGGCCTGCCCGAGTCCGAGAAGGCGAAGGTCTTCGATTTCGGTTACAGCACGAAGGCATCGCCCGACGCGAAGGGCGCCGGGCGCGGCATCGGCCTCGCCCTCGTCCTCCAGGCGGTCCAGCGTTTCGCCGGTTCGCTCGACGTGGCGGACAGCGACGAGGGCGGAGCCCGTTTCACAGTCCGCCTCCCCTACCCGGCCACTCCGGCGGGCAGCCCGGCAGGCAGCCCGGCAGGCAGTTCAGCGCAGGATCCAGACGGCATTCCGCGAGCGGCAGGAGACCGGGACGTCCCGCTCCGCGCCGACACCGGTGGCGGGGCATGAGCGCGATCCGGGTCCTCGTGGTGGAGGACGATCCCGTCGCTGCGGACGCACATGCCGAATACGTGCGGCGGCTCGAGGGCTTCGAACTCGCGGGAGTCGCCCGGAGCGGTGCCGAACTCGCGGTCTTCCTTCACCCGGCCGGCGAGGGGACGGTTCAGGCGGAACCCGCCGTCGACCTCATGCTGCTGGACATGAACCTGCCGGACGCGCACGGCCTGGACATCATCCGCCGGGTGCGGGGGCTCGGCCTGCCGCTGGACATCATCGCGATCACCGCGGTGCGTGACCTGCATGTGGTGCGCTCGGCGATCTCGTCCGGCATCGTGCAGTACCTCATCAAGCCCTTCACCTACTCCGCCTTCCGGGAGAAGCTCGAGGCCTACCGGGAGTTCCGCCAGAACCTGGTGGACCAGGCATCCGCCACCACGCAGGCGGAGGTGGACCAGGCCTTCGCCTCCCTCCGGCCCGTCACGGTGTCCACGCTTCCCAAGGGCCTCTCGGCCGAGACCCTGCGGGCGGTCTCGCGCCTGCTGAAGGGACTCCGCGAGCCCACGTCGGCCATCGAGGTGTCGGAGGCGCTGTCCATGTCCAGGGTCACCGCGCGGCGTTACCTGGAGTACCTCGCGGACCAGCAGTCCGTCCTCCGGACCCCCCGCTACGGCACGCGGGGACGCCCCGAGTTCGAGTACAGCTGGGCGCGGACCGGCACGGAGGGATGACGGGCCGCCTCCCGGAGGGCCGGCACCCGGGATCGAGCCCGGAACGGTCACCGCAGGACCGTCACCGCAGGAGCGTCACTCCGGCGGTGGTCGCAGCAGTGGCTCGAGCGCCGCGAGGACAGCCGGGTCCTCGATGGTCGACGGCACCACGTAGGACTCGCCCGCTGCCATCTGCCGCATGGTCTTGCGGAGGATCTTGCCGGACCTGGTCTTGGGCAGCGCCTCGACCACGATTGCCGACCTGAAGTCCGCGACCGGGCCGATCGCCGCGCGGACCATGGCCACGGGGTCGGCCTGCAGCGTTCCCGGATCGACCGACGCACCCGATTTGAGGACCACGTACCCGCTGGCCCGCTGTCCCTTGAGCGGGTCCTGCAGGCCGAGGACGGCGCATTCGGCGACGGCGGGGTGCTGTGCGATCACCTGCTCGATGGCCCCCGTCGAGAGCCTGTGGCCTGCGACATTGATGACGTCGTCGGTGCGTCCCATGACGAAGACGTAGCCGTCGGAGTCCACGTAGCCGGAGTCACCGCTCGTGTAGTACCCCTCGAGGGAGCTCAGGTAGGAGTCCCGGTACCGGGCCTCACTCCCCCACAGCGTGGTCAGGGTACCCGGTGGAAGCGGAAGCCGGAGGGCGATGCTCCCCTCCGTCCCGGCCGGGACCGGGGACCCCTGGTGATCGAGCACGACGACGTCGAATCCGGGAGACGGCAGCGACGGCGAACCGGCCCGCAGCGGTACGCCGCCGAGTCCGCGGGGGTTTGCGCAGATCGGCCAGCCGGTCTCGGTCTGCCACCAGTTGTCGACGACGGGCACGCCGAGGACGTCCCCGATCCACCCGGACGTTCCCGTGTCCAGCCGCTCGCCCGCCGAGAACAGCGTGGTCAGTGAGGACAGGTCGTGGGACCGGAGCGCCGTGCCCTCGGGATCCGCCCGCCGGATGGCGCGCAGTGCGGTCGGAGCGGTGAACAGCACCTTGACGGAGTGCTGTTCGATGAGCCTGCCGAAGACCCCGGCGTCAGGCGTACCGACCGGCTTGCCCTCGTACAGGACCGTCGTTGCGCCCGCCAGCAGCGGGCCGTAGAAGATGTAGGAGTGGCCGACCACCCAGCCGACGTCGGACGCCGTGAGCATCACGTCGCCCGGTCCGATGCCGAAGATCCCCTGCATCGACCACGTGAGGGCTACGGCGTGTCCTCCGTTGTCGCGCACCACCCCCTTGGGAGCGCCCGTCGTGCCCGAGGTGTAGAGGATGTAGAGCGGATCGGTGGCCGCGACCTCGACCGGTGGGACAGCGGAGGCCGTGGCCACCGCGTCGTCCCAGTCGAGCCAGGAGGTCCCCGGCTCCTGGTAGTCCCGGATGCCGTGCGCGAAGCCCTCGCGTGCCTTGGCGACGACGGGAGTGCCGGCGCTCTCCGCGAGCGCGAGCGCCGCGTGGACCGCCGGCAGGTACTCGACGCGCCGGCCGGGCTCCAGCCCTCCCGACGCCGTGAGGATGGCCGAGGGCCGGGCGTCCCGGATGCGGGCGGCCAGCTCGGCCGGGGCGAACCCGCCGAAGACCACGGAGTGGACTGCGCCGAGCCGGGCCGCGGCCAGCATGGCCACGACGGCCTCGGGGATCATCGGCAGGTAGATGAGGACGCGGTCCCCCTTCCCTACGCCGAGCCCCGCCAGCACACCGGCGAAGACGGCGACCTCGTCCAGGAGCTCGGCGTAGGTGTAGGTCCTGGTGACACCGAGCATCGCCGAGTCGTAGACCAGTGCGGCCTGGCCGCCCCGGCCTGCGTCGACATGCCGGTCGAGGGCGTTGTAGCTGGTGTTCAGGGACGCGTCGGGAAACCACCGGTAGGAGGGGGCGGAGGAGGCATCGAGGACCGTCGCCGGAGGCGTCCTCCAGTCGACCGCTCCGGCTGCCTCGCGCCAGAAGGCCTCGGGGTCGGCCAGGCTCGCAGCGTGCAGCCGGCGGTACCGGTCCAGCCCCGAATTCGCCTGGTCCACGTTCCCGTGGTCGACGTCGTGTCCTTCAGCCGCCATGATCGCCCTTCGTCGCGCGTGGAGGAACAGTACCACGGGCACTCCCACCAGTCCGAGGACCTGTATACAGAACTGGCAGGTCTGTTCGGCCTGCCCTGCTTTCTGTTGCTCATTCCTCCTGCTGTGTATACATTGGGCCTATTCCGCGCCCCAACGCGGAGATGTCGGGAGGAACGGAGGCAACGAGGATGCGGGCCAGCGATCGCGCCTATTCCCTCCTGCGGTCCGACATCGTCGAATGGCGCTTGGCCCCGGGTGACCTGCTGGCGGAGGTCGAACAGTCCGCCCGGCTCGGCGTCTCGAGAACGCCCGTGCGGGAGGCACTCTCCCGGCTCGTCGCCGAAGGGCTCGCCGCCCCCGCCGGCCGCGGCGTCGTCGTCTCCGCCATCTCCCTCGATGCCGTGACGGACCTGTTCGAGGTCCGGCTGCCCCTCGAATGCGCGGCCGTCCGGCTCGCCGCCCAGCGGGGAGACCCTGCCCTCTTCACCGCGCTCGCGGAGGAGTTCGCCGCTGCCGGAAGGCTCATCGAGGATGACGACGGCGGGCAGGACGCATACTACGGCCTCGTCGCACGGCTGGACC
This sequence comes from Arthrobacter rhamnosi, assembly GCF_054510855.1. Taxonomy (NCBI): domain Bacteria; kingdom Bacillati; phylum Actinomycetota; class Actinomycetes; order Micrococcales; family Micrococcaceae; genus Arthrobacter; species Arthrobacter rhamnosi. The sequence continues at coordinate 33,666 of NZ_JBTNDT010000012.1, forward strand.
GGGAGATCGACGACGCGGCGCGGAACGCCTACCTGCTGCAGGCCCAGAAACCGATCCGCACGCACCTCGCCCGCGTGCGCAGGCTGGCACGGGACAATCCCCGCCGGCTCCTGGCCTCGGCCCGCGAGCACGAGCAGATCGCCCTCGCCCTGGGTGCGGGCAACGCCGAGCTCGCCGAAGCCTCCATGCGCGTGCACCTCCACAACAGCCTGCAGCACCTCCGCTCCCCGCGTTCCGGGGACCACGACACACACCACCGAGAGGAACACCATGGTTGAACTCCATCCCGTCCGCGTCCACCGCAGCGAGGAGAACCTCCCCCGCACCGGGCAGCTCGCCTGGAAGATCGCCGAGGTCGCCGCCGACCCCGTCGAGGTTCCCGCCGAGGTGACCGACATGGTGATCAACCGCATCATCGACAACGCCTCCGTCGCCCTCGCGTCCCTGAACCGGGCCCCGGTGATCGCCGCTCGCGCGCAGGCGACCAGTCACCCGGTCTCCGCGCACGGCACCGGTGCCGCCGTCTTCGGCGTCGGTTCCCCCGTCTCCGCGGAATGGGCGGCCTGGGCCAACGGTGTCGCCGTGCGCGAGCTCGACTACCACGACACGTTCCTCGCCGCGGACTACTCCCATCCCGGCGACAACATCCCCCCGATCCTCGCCGCCGCGCAGCACACCGGCGCCTCGGGCCGGGACCTGGTCCGCGCCATCGCCACGGGCTACGAGATCCAGGTCGACCTCGTGAAGGCGATCTGCCTGCACGAACACAAGATCGATCACGTCGCCCACCTCGGGCCGTCCGCAGCCGCCGGTATCGGCACCCTCCTCGGACTCGAGCCCGACGTCATCTTCCACGCCGTCGGCCAGGCGCTGCACACGACGACGGCGACCCGCCAGTCACGCAAGGGCGAGATCTCGACGTGGAAGGCCCATGCCCCGGCGTTCGCAGGAAAGATGGCCGTCGAGGCGATCGACCGGGCGATGCGCGGGCAGACCTCCCCCACGCCCATCTACGAGGGCGAGGACGGCGTGATCGCCTGGCTGCTGGACGGCCCCGAGGCGAACTACGAGGTGCCCCTTCCGGCGTCGGGCGAGCCGAAGCGCGCCATCCTCGACACGTACACGAAGGAGCACTCCGCGGAGTACCAGGCACAGGCCTGGATCGACCTCGCGCGGCGCCTGCACGGCACCCACCCGGAGGCCACCGATCCGGACAACGTCGTCTCCGTCGTCATCTCCACCTCGCACCACACCCACTACGTCATCGGCTCCGGCGCGAACGATCCGCAGAAGTACGATCCGAGTGCCTCACGTGAGACGCTGGACCACTCGATCCCCTACATCTTCACGGTGGCCCTGCAGGACGGCCGCTGGCACCACGAGGACTCCTACGCCCCCGCACGAGCCGCCAGGCCCGACACCGCAGCACTGTGGCGGAAGGTCACCACCGTGGAGGACCCCGAGTGGACGCGCCGCTACCACTCCCTCGACATCGCCGAGAAGGCCTTCGGCGGCAGCGTGGAGATCACGCTGACGGACGGCACCGTGATCACGGACGAGATCGCGGTGGCGGACGCCCATCCCCTGGGAGCCCGGCCCTTTGCGCGGGCGGACTACATCGCCAAGCTGCGGATGCTCGCCGAGGGCATTGTCGAGGACGCGGAACTGGACCGTTTCCTGGCCACCGTCGAGCAGTTGCCCGACCTCCCGGCAGGCTCGCTGGGACAGCTGAACATCCTCGCCCGGCCCGGGTACATCGATGCGGCCGCCGCGCCGCAGGGACTCCTGTAGGCCGCCGTGCTGTACTCGACCGTGACCCCCGAGCAGAAGCGCCGTGCACTGCGGGACGGACTGGCGTCCGGACGCCTCCAGCAGTTCCCCGGAGCCTTCAACCCCCTGTCCGCCCGGCTCATCGGGGACAAGGGATTCGACGGCGTCTACATCTCCGGTGCCGTCATCGCCGCCGACCTGGGTCTGCCGGACATCGGCCTCACCACCCTCACCGAGGTCGCGCACCGTGCCGGGCAGATCGCCCGCATGACGGACCTGCCGTGCATCGTCGACGCCGACACGGGGTTCGGCGAGCCGATGAACGTGGCCCGCAGCGTGCAGGAACTCGAGAACGCCGGGCTCGCCGGCTGCCACATCGAGGACCAGTTCAATCCGAAGCGGTGCGGGCACCTCGACGGCAAGAACGTCGTCGACCTCGAGACCGCAGTGAAGCGGATCCGCGCCGCGGCGGATGCCCGCCGTGATCCGAACTTCCTCATCATGGCCCGCACCGACATCCGTGGCACCGACACCCTCGAGGCCGCGCAGGAGCGCTCCCGTGCCCTCGTGGAGGCAGGGGCGGACGCCATCTTCCCCGAGGCCATGCGGACCCTGGACGAATTCCGTGCCATCCGCGCCGCCGTCGACGTACCGGTCCTCGCCAACATGACGGAGTTCGGCAAGAGCGACCTCTTCACCGTCGACCAACTGCAGGAGGCGGGCGTGACCATGGTGATCTACCCGGTCACGCTGCTGCGCAGTGCGATGGGCGCCGCCGAGCGTACGCTGGACTCGATCAGGACGCACGGGACGCAGGAGCCTGCCGTGGAGTCCATGCAGACGCGCAGCCGCCTCTACGAACTGGTGGACTACGAGGGATACAACCGCTTCGACTCCTCGGTGTTCAACTTCGAGGTGCCGGACGGGCGCTCCGGCCGGAGCGACCGTTGACCGCGCCGGCAGGCACACCGGATTCCGCAGGATCATCCCCAGGAGGAGAAGCCGTGACAGAACCAGAGATCCACAAGGGGCTCGCAGGGGTCGTGGTGGACTACACCGCGATCTCGAAGGTCAACCCCGAGACGAATTCCCTGCTGTACCGGGGGTACCCCGTGCAGGAGCTGGCCGGGCACCGCGACTTCGAGGACGTCGCCTACCTGCTGTGGAACGGGGAGCTGCCGGACGCCTCCGAGCGCCGCCAGTTCGACGCCTTCGAGCGGGCGCACCGCACGTTGCCCGGGCACGTGGTCGCGGCGATCGACCTGCTGCCCCTGTCGGCGCACCCCATGGACGTGGCCAGGACCGCCGTATCCGTCCTGGGGGCGAGCCACCCCCTCGCAGGGGACGACTCGGTCGGGGCGAACAAAGAGAAAGCCGCGGCGCTGTTCGCCGTCTTCCCCGCCGTCGTCGCCTATGACCAGCGCCGTCGGCGCGGCCAGGCCCTCGTGGAGCCCCGCGACGACCTCGGCTACTCGGCCAACTTCCTGTGGATGACCTTCGGGGAGGAAGCCCCGGCAGAGGTCGTGCACGCATTCGATGTCTCCATGGTCCTGTACGCCGAGCACTCGTTCAACGCGTCCACCTTCACGGCGAGGGTCATCACATCGACGCTCTCCGACCTGCACTCGGCCGTCACGGGTGCCATCGGCGCCCTCAAGGGTGCGCTGCACGGTGGCGCCAACGAGGCTGTCATGCACACCTTCGAGGAGATCGGCATCCGGGAGGACGAGACCGCCGAGGAGGCCGCCGTCCGCGCGAAGGCGTGGATGGAGGACGCCCTGGCGTCGAAGAAGAAGGTCATGGGGTTCGGGCACCGCGTCTACAAGAACGGCGACTCCCGGGTCCCGACCATGAAGGCGGCACTCGACGCGATGATCAGGTACTACGGGCGCAGCGAGATCCTCGGGCTGTACTCCGGGCTGGAGACGGCCATGGACGAGGCCAAGGGCATCAAGCCCAACCTCGACTACCCTGCCGGCCCCACCTACCACCTGATGGGCTTCGACACGGAGATGTTCACGCCGCTCTTCATCGCAGCGCGCATCACCGGCTGGACGGCGCACATCATGGAGCAGGCGGCGTCGAACTCGCTCATCCGCCCCCTGAGCCTCTACAACGGCCCGGACGAGCGTCACGTGGGCGGCAGCTGAGGACCCGCACCGCTCAGTCCACAACGGCGCTGGCCACGCCCTCGTTGTCCGGGTCCATCACGATGCGCGCGTCGATACGGCGCCCGTCGAGCAGTGCCGGTATCCAGTAGGGCGCGTCCTGCCACATACCGGTCCAGGGGATGTCGTCGACGGCGTACCAGAGCGGTTCGATCTCCTCGCTCGCCACCGGAGGGGTGGTGCCGGCGTCCGCGGTGAAGAGGAACGCCGCCATGTTCCAGGCCGGCTGCGCGGGAAAGGACCACGTGATGCGGCCGGCGTCGCGCAGCTCGCCTCGCGCCAGCTCGATGCCGCTCTCCTCGGCGACCTCACGGACGGCGGCCTCGACGGCGGACTCCCGCCCGTCGATCTTCCCGCCGAGCGCCACGACCCTGCCGGTGCCGAATCCGGTGCGCTTGAGTCCGAGCAGGACCTCCCGACCGCGGCCGCGGGACCGGAAGAGGAAGCACAGGACCACGCAGCGGTACGCGACGCCGTCGACGGTCATCCACTCGCCGGGAGGCTCCGGTTCCGGGGACGCCTGCGGCACAGGTCCGGTCTCAGGCACGGGCCCGGGGGTGGGCCGCGGCATAGACCTCGCGCAGGGTGTCGGCCGTGACCAGCGTGTAGACCTGGGTGGTCGTGACCGACGCGTGCCCGAGGAGTTCCTGCACCACCCGCACGTCCGCCCCGCCTTCGAGCAGGTGGGTGGCGAAGGAATGCCGGAGCGTGTGGGGTGACACCTCGCGCGTCACCCCGGCCCGCTCCGTGGCCGTCTTGAGGATGCTCCAGGCACTCTGGCGGCTCAGGCGGCCCCCGCGCATATTGAGGAAGAGGGCCGGGCTACCCTTGCCCTTCGCGGCGAGGGCCGGACGGCCCTGCACGAGGTACGCGTCGACGGCCCGGGCAGCGAAGGACCCGACCGGCACGAGCCGCTCCTTCGAGCCCTTGCCCGTGAGCCGCACGACGGCGGGGCCCTCGAGTGCGTCACTGACGGAGACGTCGTCGACATCGAGGCCGACGGCCTCACTGATCCTCGCCCCGGTGGAGTACAGGAATTCGAGCAGCGCCCGGTCGCGCTGCCCGGACGGCGTCCCGATGTCCACGGCCTCCAGGATCCGCACCACCTCGGCGACAGGGATCGCCTTCGGCAGGCGCTGGCCGGTCATCGGAGGATGGACGTCACGAGCAGGATCGCCGTCGGTCACGCCTTCCAGCGCCCAGAAACGGTGGAGACCCCGGACGGCCACGATGGTGCGTGCAGCGGAGCGCGGACTCAGGCGTGAGAACCCGTCCTCCCCCGACACGACGGCCTGCGCGAAGGCGGACACGTCGTGCCGGGAGATCCGGGCGGCATCATCCGTACCGCGGGACACGAGGAAGGACTCGTAGCGCCGGAGGTCGCGCCGGTACGCGGCGAGTGTGTTGGCCGACAGCCCGCGTTCCACCGACATGTGCTGCAGGTAGTCCCGGATGAGGGCTGCTATCGGTCCGTCGTCCCCTGCCGCGGGATCCGACACGGTCGTCAGCTCTCCAGCACGGCGCCACGCGGCCAGGTCGCATGCTGGCTCGGGTGCTCGGGCCAGGGGGTCGTCGCGGGGCGGAGCTCGCGGAAGCCGGTCTCGCGTGCCACGCGTGCTGCGAGGATCGCGGCGACGGCGGACGGGCTGTGGATGCGGCCTTCCAGTACGGCGTCCACCGCGGCGTCGAGGTCCGCCCACAAGAGCTCGATCTCGGCTTCCTCGTGCGTGCGCGTGTGCCGGTCGGCCTCCGGGACGTCCCCGATCCCCCGCGCCAGGTACACGCGCAGGGCCTCCGAGGAAGAGCCGGGCGACAGGAACATGTCCACGAGCACGTCCCACTGCCGCGCCGTGAGGTCGGCCTCCTCCGCGAGTTCGCGTGCGGCGGCATCGACGAAGTCCTCACCCTCCTCGTCGAGGAGGCCGGCGGGGATCTCCCAGAGCGCCATCCGCACCGGGTGCCGATACTGGCGCAGGAGGAGCACCTGTCCTTCGTCGTTCAGGACCAGCACGGCGACGGCCCCCGGGTGCCGGATGAAGTCCCGCGTGATGGCCTCGCCGCCCTCCGCGAGGGTGAACTCCTCGCTGACGACGTCCCACACCCGCCCCTCGTAGACCCTGGTGGTCCCGAGGAGGCGGCGCGGGCTCTGCTCGTCGCTGAACGTGGCGTCGGCGCTGCCGGCCGGCTGCACCGTCAGGCCTTCGCGCCGCGGAGTTCGAGTGCCGCCTTGACCAGGCCCGCGAACAGCGGGTGCGGCCGTGTGGGGCGCGAGCTCAGCTCGGGGTGGGCCTGCGTCGAGACGTAGTAGGGGTGCACGTCCTTCGGCAGCTCCGCGAACTCCACGAGATTGCCGTCCGTCGTCGTCCCGGAGAACACGAGGCCTGCGTCAGCGATCTGCTCGCGGTACTCGTTGTTCACCTCGTAGCGGTGGCGGTGGCGCTCGAAGACCGTGGTCTTGCCGTAGGTCCCGGCCACGACCGAGCCTTCCTGGAGCTTCGCCTCCCAGCGGCCGAGGCGCATGGTGCCGCCCATGTCCCCCTCGCCTGCCACGATGTGGAGCTGCTCCGCCATGGTCGCGATGACGGGGTACTGGGTGTCTGGCTCGAACTCGCTCGAGGAGGCGCCCTCGAGTCCGACGACGTTCCGGGCGTACTCGATGACCATGCACTGCAGCCCGAGGCAGAGCCCGAGGGTCGGGATCTTGTTCTCGCGGGCGTAGGTCAGCGCGCCGAGCTTCCCCTCGAGGCCGCGGATACCGAACCCGCCCGGGATGCAGACGGCGTCGACGCCAGCGAGGGCCTTCTTCGCGCCCTCGGGGGTCTGGCACTCGTCGGAGGGGACCCACTTGATGGTGACCTTCGCCTTGTTCGCGAAGCCGCCCGCCCGCAGGGCCTCGGTCACCGACAGGTAGGCGTCGGGCAGGTCGATGTACTTGCCGACCAGTGCTACCTCCACCTGGTGCTTCGGGTTGTGGACCGCTTCGAGGAGCTTGTTCCACTTGGTCCAGTTGACGTCCTTGAACTTCAGGTCGAGTGCCTGGACGATGTACGCGTCGAGGCCCTGGGCATGCAGGGTCTTCGGGATGTCGTAGATGCTGGGCGCGTCCGCGGCATTCACCACGGCGTCGAGGTCGACGTCGCACATGCGGCCGATCTTCTCCCGCATCGCTGCGGGAACCTCGCGGTCGGAGCGGATCACGATGGCGTCCGGCTGGATGCCGATGGACCGCAGCATGGCGACGGAGTGCTGGGTGGGCTTGGTCTTGAGTTCCTGCGAGGGGCCGATGTACGGGACCAGCGAGACGTGCAGGAAGAAGACGTTGTTCCGGCCCACGTCCTGGCGGACCTGGCGGGCCGCTTCGAGGAAGGGCTGCGACTCGATGTCGCCGACCGTTCCGCCGATCTCCGTGATGATGACGTCCGGGGTCTTCTTCCCCGGTACCGCATCGGCCGGCAGGCGCATGCGGCGCTTGATCTCGTCCGTGATGTGCGGGATGACCTGGACGGTGTCGCCGAGGTATTCGCCGCGGCGTTCCTTCGCGATGACGGTCGAGTAGACCTGGCCCGTCGTGACGTTCGCCGACCCGTCGAGGTTCTCGTCGAGGAACCTCTCGTAGTGTCCGATGTCGAGGTCGGTCTCGGCGCCGTCGTCCGTGACGAACACCTCGCCGTGCTGGAAGGGGTTCATCGTGCCGGGATCGACATTGAGGTAGGGATCAAGCTTCTGCATCGTCACGGAGAGGCCGCGCGCCCTCAGGAGGTGACCCAGGCTGGATGCCGTCAGTCCCTTGCCGAGTGAGGAGGCCACGCCGCCAGTCACGAAGATGTGCTTGGTCGTTGCGGATTTCAGGAACCGGGAGTTTATTTGCTGCGCCACGGAATTCAAGCCTATCACCGAGCGAAGGTGCGGGCCGCATCGGCGAGGAGTTCCTCCGCATGTGCGCGTGCCGACGCGGAGTCCTCCTGGCCCGCGAGCATCCTCGCCAGCTCCCGCACGCGCTCCTCCTCGGGCAGCACCTCGACATCGCTGGCGGTGACGCCGCCGCCCTCGCCGTCCCGGGAGACGTTCTTCGTGACCCGGATGTGCCGTGCGGCGAAGGCCGCGACCTGGGGCAGGTGCGTCACCACGATGACCTGGACGTGCTCCGCGAGCATGGCGAGCCGGCGGCCGATCTCGACGGCGGCCTTGCCTCCCACGCCTGCGTCGACCTCGTCGAACACGAAGGTGGGCACGGGGTCGACGGCTGCGAGGACGACTTCGATGGCGAGCATCACGCGGGAGAGCTCTCCACCGGACGCGCCCTTGCCGAGCGCGCGCGGCGCCGAGCCGGGATGCGGCTGGAGGGTGAAGGCGATGTCGTCGGCGCCGTGGGCCGTCAGGGATTCCGTCGGGGTGACGTCGATCAGCAGCTGAGCATCCGGCATCGCGAGGGCAGTGAGCTCGTCACTGACTTTCGCAGCAAGGCTCTCGGCTGCGGCGCGGCGCAGGGCGGACAGACCGTCCGCGAGTTCGTGCACCTGGCGGTCGAGGTCCGCGATGACGTCGTCGAGCTCCTCCACACGGGAGGAGTCGCTGCTGAGTTCGAGCAGGCGCTTGATGGCATCCTCCTGCCAGGCCAGCACCTCGTCGATCATGGGAGCGTACTTCCGCACGAGGACGGAGAGCGCCGCACGCCGCGATTCGACTTCCTCGAGCCTGCCCGCGCCCTCGCTGTCGAGTGCGGTGCCGTACCCCGCCAGTTCGGCGGAGATGTCGGCCAGGAGGTAGCCGACCTCGGCGAGCCGTTCGGCCAGCGCGCCCAGGTCGGCGTCGTGCTCGGCGACGGCCTCGAGCTGCCGTTTCGCCTCGTCGACCAGCGACACGGCGTCGGCACTGGCTCCGATGTCCTCGGAGACGAGCGCCTGGTGGGCCACGAGGGCAGCTGTGCGCAATTCCTCGAGGTTGCCGAGCCGCATCGACTCCGCCTTCAGCGCCACGTCCTCCCCGGGCTGCGGGTCGAGATCCCCGATCTCGGTCAGCGCGGCTTCGAGTCCCTCCGCCTCACGCAGCCGTTCACGGGCTTCGCTGCGCAGACGGTCCCGCTCGGCAAGGGCGTCGCGCCACTGGCGGAACGCATCGCCATAGGTCCGGAGGGCTTCCTCGACGGGCTTGCCGCCGAACTTGTCGAGTGCCTGCCGCTGCGCCGGGGCGCCTTTCAGCCGCAACTGGTCCGACTGGCCGTGCACGACGACGAGTTCGTCCCCCAGCTCGGCCAGGACACCGACGGGCGCGGCCCGGCCGCCGACGTAGGCGCGACTTCGTCCCTCGCTCGTCACGGTCCGCGCGAGGATCAGTTCGGCGACGCCGTCGTACTCCTCGAGCACCGCCCCCGCCTCCACGGCACGGATGGCAGCCGGACTGTTGGGGTCCAACCGGAGGACGGCCTCCGCCGACGCGGACTTCGCGTTCAGACGGACGGCGCCGGCGTCGGAGCGCGCACCGCGCAGGAGCCCGAGCGCCGTGATGACCATGGTCTTGCCCGCGCCCGTCTCGCCGGTCACGACGGTCAGGCCGGGGCCGAGGGTGAGAGTGGCGTCGGTGATCACACCGAGGTCGCGGATGCGCATCTCCTCGATCATCGCGGCCCGTCCTGGTGCTTCACGGGGCCGCGCCAGCCCTGGATGGGCAGCTCGAACTTGCGGACGAGGCGTTCCGAGAACGGTGTCTGGTGCGTGCGGGCGAGGCGCACGGGGTGCTCGGAGCGCCGCACTTCGACCCGGGCTCCGGGCGGGAGGTCGATGCTCCGTCGTCCGTCGCACCAGAGCACTCCCGCGGCTTCGGTGCGGGTCAGGAGTTCGACGGCCAGCACCGACGTGGGTGCCACCACCAGTGGCTTCGCGAACAGCGCGTGGGCGCTGATCGGGACCATGAGCAGCGCCTCCACCTCCGGCCACACGATGGGGCCGCTGGCGGAGAAGGCATAGGCGGTGGAACCGGTCGGCGTGGCAAGGACGACGCCGTCGCAGCCGAAGGAGCTCACGGGACGCCCGTCCACCTCCATGACCACCTCGATCATGCGCTCACGGTTCGCCTTCTCGATGGCCGCTTCGTTGAGGGCCCAGCTCTGGCCGAGCAGGGTGTCGCCCTGCCAGACGAGGACCTCGATGGTGGTCCGCTCCTCCACGGTGTAGCTGCGGTCGGCCACCCAGCCCACCGTCTCCTCGAGGTCGGCCCGCTCGCTCTCCGCGAGGAAACCGACGTGTCCGAGGTTGACGCCGAGCAGGGGGATCTCCGCCTCCCGCACGAGCTCCGCCGCACGGAGGATGGTGCCGTCACCACCGAGGACCATGACGAGTTCGACGTCGCCGAAGTCGACGCCGTCGCCCAGCGCTTCGGCAGGAGCGGCGAGGGCACCGTACTCGCCTTGGAGGTCCGCGAGTTCCTCGGGACGCATGACCGGCTGGAGTCCGAGGTCGTGGAGGCGCGTGCATGCTTCCTGCGCCGCGACCATCGCGTTCCTTCGGCCGGTGTGCGCGAGCACCAGAATTCTTCTACTCATCAAGCTCCGTCTGATCGGTGGGGCGGGGCGGTGGCGGATGGAGGGCTCCCTGAGCGAGTGCCTGGTCCACCAACCGGTCCAGCTCCCCCTCGATCCTAGGCATCAATCCCCCGCTCGGCACCTTTATCCACACGAAGTACTCCAGGTTGCCGTCCTGGCCCGGCAATTCGCTCTGCGCGACCCCGGCGATCTCCAGTCCGCACTCGAGCGCGCTGCGCAGCACTCCTGCCACAGCACCACGTCGGGCCTCGGAGGACGTGACGACGCCGAGCCGGTTCAGCCCGCTGCGCCCGACCTCGAACTGGGGCTTCACCATGAGGACCAACTCGCCGCCGGGGCAGGTGGCTCGAGCGAGCGCCGGCATCACGAGCCGGAGCGAGATGAAGGACAGGTCCGCAACGGTCAGCTGCACCTGCCCCCCGATGTCGGCAGGGTCGAGGTGGCGGACGTTCATGCCCTCGAAGACCTGGACGCGCGGGTCGTCACGTAACTGCTGCACGAGCTGGCCGTGCCCGACGTCGACCGCCGCCACTTCGCGCGCGCCCCGCCGCAGGAGGACGTCGGTGAACCCTCCGGTCGAGGCGCCCGCATCGAGGCATCGCTTGGCCACCGGATCCACGGCGGGGAAGGCCCGGAGGGCGCCGTCGAGCTTGGTACCGGCACGGCTGACGTACTCCTCGCCGCGCTCCTGGACGTCGAGGCGGTCGGCAGGGAGGATCGGAGCCGAGGCCTTCCTCGCCACGGCACCATCCCTCAGGACCCGGCCGGCCGCGATCAGCTGCGCCGCGTGGGAGCGGGACCGTGCGAGCCCGCGGGTCACGAGCTCCTGGTCAAGGCGCGCCATGGGCTCCCGCCTGGCGGAGTCGTTGTTCCGGGTTCAGCTCGCTGCTCAGCCGGGCATGGACGTCGAGGTACACGTCGACGTGCTTCGGAACGGGAAGGTCGTCCAGCCCGTCGAGCACGGCCACGATCCGGTCGACCTGCGGGTCACCGGTCAGCGGACGCAGGCCGCCATCGTCCCCGCTACCCATGTCGTCGTCCATTGATCGCCCTTCCGTACCGAAGCTGTCGTTCCTGCCTCCAGCCTAACGACCCGGCGTGAATCGGATCTCCGGCAGAGCCGCCGGCGCCTCCTCGGGGTGGACCGCCCACCACGCCGCGCACGCGGCGCGCCAGCTGTCGAGGTCGCCCTCGCGCCCGCTGATGGTCACCGTCGTCTCGGTCGCACGGGCCGCGGCCCCGCCGCAGCCGTACGAACCGTCGTCGTGCGTCACCTCCGGGTACTCCTCGTACAGCTCTGCGAGGGAGCCGATCAGGTAGTCCGGACGCTCGTCGACCCGCGCCACCAGGGCCGTGCGGACCGAGTCCACGCCCGTGAGGACGAGTGCAGTGGCCATCCCCGCGCGGTTTCCGCCGAGGATGTCGGTGTCGAGGCGGTCCCCGACCACCAACGCACGGTCGACGCCGGAGTGACGGGCCGCTGTCTCGAAGAGGGCGGCCTCGGGCTTTCCCGCGACCGCCGGCGACTTCGCCGTGGCAGCGGCGACCGCCGCCACCAGGGAACCGTTCCCGGGCGCGATGCCCCGCTCCTGAGGAATGGACATGTCCGTGTTGGTGGCAACCCAGACCGCGCCCGCAGCCACGGCGTAGGCGGCCTCGGCGAGATCCTTCCACCCCACCCCGGGAGCGAATCCCTGGATGACGGCATTCGGCCGGTCGTCGGCCGACGCGACGACGACCAGGCCCTGCGCCCTGACGGCGTCAGCGAGGGTCTCGCTCCCGACGACGAGCACCGTCGACCCCGCGGCCACCATGCCCGCCAGCAGCTCCGCGCCTGCAAGGGCCGAACCGAAGACCTGCTCCGCGGTGGCCGGAGCCCCCAGTTCCCGGAGATGGGCTGCCACCTGCTCGGAGGAGCGGGACGCGTTGTTGGTCACGTACGCGAGGCTCTTGCCTTCCCCGGCGAGCTTCTCGAGGGCCTCAGTAGCCCCCGGGATGGCATGCGGCCCGGCGTAGACGACGCCGTCGAGGTCGGCGAGCACGCCGTCGTATCCGTCGATGAGGCGCTCAGTCATCGACGACGTCGTCCTGGCTCGCCTCGGCCTTGCCGGTCCGCTCGCGCGTATCGGCTTCGTCGCCCGCCTGTTCACCTGTCTGCTCGCCTGTCTGCTCGCCTGTCTGCTCGCCGGTGCCGGCGTTGCGCCCCGCTGGGCTCGATCCTGCTGCCGAGAACTCGACGGCCGGGCCCGCCGAGGGCCGGCGTTCGTCCGCTGATCCTTCGTCGCCCGACGGCGCGATGTCCGCCGCACCCGACTCGTCCATGCTGAAGAGCATCTCGGTCTGGAGGGACTGGACAGGGTGGGCGGTCTCGCCGACCGGCACGGCATCGGCCGGTACTGCCTCGGCTTCGTGCCCGTCCCGCCCGGTTTCTTCGGTGTCATCCGCCGGGTCGCTTGCTGCCTCGGGTTCTGCCCCCTCTGTGCTCAGCGGCAGACCCGCGTCTGCATCCTCGTCAGCATCCTCGTCAGCATCCTCGTCAGGGTCGGGCAGACCTTCAAACGTGTCGTCCGTAGCACCGTCCGGGGTTTCGGCATCGCTGGTATCCGTTGCTTCTCCATGCTGAGCAGGGATATCGCCACCCTGTGCGGGGGCATCGCCGGCAGGATCTACGGCCGGAGCCGCAGCGGCCCTGCCGAGCACGTCACCGACCTTGGGCACCACCACGGGCGCAGGCTCGTCGTCCTCGCCGAGGTCCACGATGTCTGGTTCGAGATCGTCGTCGAGCCCGAGGGCTTTCTCTGCAACGCCTGCCTGACGACGCCACTTACCCGACTCGTCGGAGCGTCCGACAGCGTCGAGTGCATCCGCGTACGCGCGGAACAGCCGGGGGCTGAAGGAGAAGGCCCGGTGAAGGTCCAGCTGCGGGATCTCGAGTGCGGCGACTGCAGCGTCCAGTTGACCGAGATCGGCGCGTGCGCCGGAAACCACCATGGCGAGCTCGGCCTTGCCGGCAGCGTCGAGCGACTCCGCTTCCTCACTCCGAGCAAGATCCAGCGCCCTGTCGGGACGCCCGAGGCCCCGCTCGCAGTCGGCCATGACCGGCAAGTGGACGTTCGATCCGCTGATCCTCCGGAAGGTCCGGAATTCCCGGAGGGCTTCGCCGTAGTGGCCGGCAGCATAGGCCGTCAGGCCTACGGCTTCACGGACTGCAGCCAGGCGCCCACCGCGACGACTCGCTGCCAGGGCGTGCTGGAAGGCAAGTTCAGGCTCGAAGTCTATGAGCCGCCCCGCCATCACCAGGTGCTTCGCCACCCACTCGGCACTGCGTTCCTCGAGGTTGCGGACCTGAGCACGGGTCACCCGATCGAGTTCATCGCCCTTGACGTCCGCATCGATCTCGGGAGAACGCTCGCGATCCGGCCTGTTGGCGCTACGGAGGTCACGCGCGTTGTGAGGGCGCGGCCCTGCGGACACTGCTTCGTCGGGCCGGGTCCCGCGGCGGCGATCATCATTGCGACGCTCGCCGCTACCGCCCCGGTCCTGTCGATCCGCCGAGCGACGGAAGGTACCGGTCCGCTCGGGCGAACGGCGTTCGCTCCCCGGGCGTCCTTCCTCCGATGCTGAGCGCGACTGCCAGGGACGATCACGGCTTTCACCGGTGCGGCTGGTCGGGGCGCCCCGACCCGCAAAACGGGACTGCTTGTCGCTGGAAGATCCTGATGCTGAACCACCACGAGAGGCTGTGCCACGGAGCTGCGCACCCCTGCCGCCCTCGGGCGCCCTGCTCGGACGCTCCGAAAACCGTTCTGAGGACCGTTCAGCACCTGATCCTGTGCGTTCGTTGCGGCCCTCGCTGCGCCGCTGACCACCCTGGTCGTCCCGTCCGTACGCCGGGCGGTCACGCTGGCCACCCTGACCGTCATGCCCGTACGACCCGCCTGTGCGATCGCCGCCTCGTGGATCAGACTGGCCCTTCCACGCCGGACGTCCGCCCGTGGGCCGTCCGCCGCTACTCGTTCCGCGGAAACCGCCCTCCGAACGAGGGGCGCGGCGTTCATCGTTGGACGTCGCGCGCTCTCCGCCCGCCCGGCCGCGCGTCGCATTGCCCGGCTCTGACTCGGTTCGTCCGGACTCCCGGCGGTCACGGGAATGATCAGTGCTGGAACTACGGGGTGACGAGGACCGTGCACCCGCATTGCCGGCTTTCGAGCCCCACGAATGACGACGACCCGCCTGCTCGGATCCTCCCTGACGGCCGCCGGTGCCATCTCCCCCACTCCGGGACTCCCCGTCTCGTCCAGCGGTGTGCTCCTGCTCAGCCATGGCAGCGGGGTCCTCTCATCAGGTGCCGGCGCTTCTCTGCCGGCGGATCTCTATTTTTCTGTGGGTCTTACCTATCTATGGAACCACGAAGCGCCGCCGCCCACTTCATCGACCTCCGCGCTTGGCGTAGATGTGATGGAGCCCTCCGAACCTTACCCTTGTCGCGCCCTTGTAGGAGTCATCCGCCCTGCAAAGGCCGGTTCTGAGACGGGATACGCACCGCCCGGTCGCACGCATCCGTGTGCCGGCGGGGTGGTGTGGTTTAAGTGGGGAAGGCCCCGCACCTGGTGGTGCGGGGCCTTCCCGTTGAATGGTTGTCCGGCGGTGTCCTACTCTCCCACACTCTCTCGGGTGCAGTA
>NZ_JBTNDT010000013.1:0-38669 GCF_054510855.1 Arthrobacter rhamnosi
CAGCGGGGCGTTGACCGAGCTTGTCAGAGTACTCGGCGAGGGTCTCCCGGCCCCACTCCAGGTTCACGCCCATCAGCGTGCCAGCTTCCGGAGCGAGGTTCCGGCCGTCGACGGGAGCACAGGGAACAGCCCTGGGATTGATGTTGCATGCGGTAAGGGACAGCACAACAAGCGCCATGACCAGGCGCGCAAAGGTTGAGACCATACCCCCAATCTATGGGCGATCTCTCGTTCCCAGGACGAGGCCGGGCCGAACCTCACCCGCTCCTACGCCCACCCTGACCAGGCACAGCTCCCTGCCGCCATCGGCGGGACCGGTGTGCGCCGCCCTGGACGCTGGTCTGGACGCTGGTCTGGAGGGCGAGCCCTGGGACGTGAAAAGCGCTGATCCTCCACCTCACTGGTCATCTCACTCAGCACACTGGTCAGCTCACTGGTCGGTTGAGGTCCGTCCCGGCGGGCTATGGAGGGTGGACATGGTGTGGTTGTACGCCTCCTGAACCAGTTGCCGCAGGATGGTCAGGTTGATATCGTCCAGCTTGCTCACGTACAGGCAACCGGCCCCGCGCCGGTGCTTGCCCAGCTGCCCCAGCAGGTGTTCGGCCTGGTCCGCGTAGGTCAGCCCGTACAGGACCAGATGGGCCCGCCGGGGCGAGAAGCCGACCGCCGCCGCGTCTCCTTCGCGACCGGACGCATATCTGTAGTGGTACTCGCCGAACCCGACGATCGACGGGCCCCACATCCGGGGCGGCTGCTTCGTCGTTTCCTCCATCAGCTCAAGGAGTACCTCCGCGTCGGCGCGTCGGACAGGATGCTCGACCCCGGCGATGAAGGCGCGCGGGTCGACGGGCGTCGGACGAAGGACAGGATCAGCCATGACCGCAGTATGCCCCATCCCAGGGACTCGTACGCCGCCCCTGCAGCGGTGCTCGACAGCGTCTTCTACGGTGGAACCCGGCCCGATGCCGAATCCCATCCACGCGCATTCTTACATCGGGTTCGGGTTGACGCTGATCATGACGATCGATGTTGAGAAGGGCAGGGCCACCGCGAACATGAGGCTCCTAGGGCCGAGGCCGCCCGGTGAGGGTCTGGTACTGAGGGTTGTCGGCGAGGAAGGTATGTGCCATGGGGCATTGCGGGATGAGGCTCAGGCGTCGTTTATGGGTGTTGAGCACGATGTGGTGCATCAGGGTCGCGTCAATGCCCTGGTCCCGGAACTCGGGGTGTTCTATGCCCGCGATGAGGATGACGTGCCCGCCGTTCATCGTGTACTTCATACATGCGGCGAGGTCGCCGTCGATGAAAAGCTCGAACCGGCAGTACAGGGGGTTGTCGCGGAATGTTTCCTTGACCTTGTGCACCGTGCTGGATCCGATACTGCGTTTGGTGGCTTGCTGTGCGCGGTGCTGGAGCTCATCGACGATCATCTCGTAACGGTCGATGGCCCCGGTGGGCGGGTAGTCGGTATCCATGACCTGGTAGGCCTGGTTCACCAAGATCCGCAGGTGCCTGGTTGGCAGTGCGGCGAGGCCCTCGGGGGTCAGGGTTCCCTCCAGCGCGGCGCCGTCCGGCGCGTGACGGGCG
The DNA here is from genome assembly GCF_054510855.1 of Arthrobacter rhamnosi. NCBI lineage: Bacteria > Bacillati > Actinomycetota > Actinomycetes > Micrococcales > Micrococcaceae > Arthrobacter > Arthrobacter rhamnosi. The sequence continues at coordinate 1,588 of NZ_JBTNDT010000013.1, forward strand.
GCCCGCACTCGGGACGTCTGGCTGTCGCTGGGAGAAGTGGTTGGGGAGGTGATTATGTCGGACTCATCCAGCGCAAGGGCTGTGGATGGTTCGGTGGGGTCTGGGTGCAGGAGTTCTGTCATGGCCGTTCCTGTGGTCGTCAGAACCATGGCCTTTGTCTGGACCCCGGTGTCCCCACGAGAGTATCGGCAAGACACCGGGAAAAGACACCACGTCGGCTTACAACTCGCTGTATGACAGCGCTCGGGGTTGGTCGTTCAGACCCAGATGTGCATCTGGACCTGCGCGGCGAGACGCCTGAGGACCTGGACATCTTCCTCGGTGAAGGACCGCGGCTGGTCATCGATCAGGCAGAGGGTACCGATGCACCAGCCGTCGACCGTGCTGACGGGGTGGCCGGCGTAGAAGCGGATCCTTGGCTCACCGGTGACGAGGGGATGATCCCGCCATTCCGGGTCGAGGGCGGCATCGGTGATGACGAGGGTGCGGTCATGTTCAATGGTCTTCGCACACAACGCGATGCCCCGTGGAAGGTCCTGGCCGATCGGTCCGACGACGGACTTGATGACCTGGGCGTCCTCGGCGATCAGGGCAATGGAGGCCGAACTGACGCCGAAGTGGTCCCGGGCCTGCCGGGTAATCCGATCGAAGCGTTCCTCCGGCCCGGTCTCGAGCAACCCGGACTCATGCAACGCGCGGAGGCGCAGGAACTCCCTTTCGCCTGGGTCAGGGCCGTCCTGGTCTTCCCCTGCGGCAAGGGTGTCAGCAGCGGCCTCCAAAGAGGAGCCGGTACTGGCGCTGGTGCTGTTGTCCCCGGCCGGTGGGGCAGTGAAGTCATAACCATCGGGTGAGAGGGACAGCTCACGGAGGTAATCGCTGTAGCCAGAGGACGACGCCGCACCCCGGTCGCTGTAGTGGGCGCCGTCAACCAGGGAACCCACGCTGTCCAACAACTCGTTGATGGCCTGGGCGAGCAGGTCGCGTTGCTCCGTGGGGAGCATGACCAGACCCGCAAGGTACCCCTGAACCTCGAGTTCATCCGCGTCGCCGGAGACGCCAAAGTACGTCGTGAAGACATCCTCGAGATGTAGACCGGCGGCCCGGACGGTCTGGATCGCACTCCACTGCTGTACATACTCATCGAGCACGGCAGGTCCTTCACCACCTTGTCCCTGTATCACCTGCGCAGCGATTCCGCCGGGTCCGCGGTCCTGATCAAGATTAGGCGTACTGCGAGTTCCAGGGACTGGTCTCACCACATCACCGTGCGGGTCGACAAGAGCCCCCAGACCTGCAAAGAGAGCCCGCTGGTCTGCCGGGTCCGAAGATGGGGCCGGGTGTAGTCACACTTACGAGCTGGAGCTTTTGAAACGAAACACGGTGCGACAACTTACCGAGACAAGAGAAGGCCCGTGATTCTGGAGGAGCGGCCGCTCAGCACTTGACCTGCTCGGCTGTCTCAGAAAGCTTTGATGACGCTTGACGCTTGACGCTTGACGCTCGAGCCGTGCTCGGGCGTGAATGGTTAGCCGATGATGGGGCGTTCTTCGGGTAGCCGGTAGAGGACGGGCTTATTGGTCAGTGCCAGGGCTGCGGCGACGGTGATGGTGCCGATGCGTCCGATGAACATCAGGGCCATGAGGACGACTTGGGCGCTATTGGGCAGGTGGTAGGTGATGCCGGTGGTGAGGCCGACGGTGGCGAAAGCGGAGACGGATTCGAAGAGGGTCTGCTCGAATCCGTAGTCCGTGAGGACCAGCAGTAGCACGGTTCCCAGGATCACCGCGCCGATCCCGAGGAGGGCCACGGAGAGGGCCTGGCGTTGGACGGAGGAGCTGATGGATCGGTTGCGGATGGTGACCTGCTCCCGGCCGCGGATCTCGTTGAGGATGGCGAAGCCTAGGACGAGGAAGGTGGTGATTTTGATGCCGCCGGCTGTTCCGGCGCTGCCGCCGCCGATGAACATGAGGATGTTGGTGATCAGCAGTGTTTCCGGGGCGGCCACACCGTAGTTGATGCTGTTGAACCCTGCCGTGCGGGGAAACACGCCGCCGCCGATCGCTGCGACGAGTTTCCCTCCGGCGCTCAAGGGTCCGAGTGTTTCGGGTCTGTCCCATTCGAAGACCGCGAACAAGCCGATGCCCAGGACCAGGAGCAGCAGCGTGCCGTAGATCGTCAGGCGGGTGTGGCTGGTCCAGCCCTTGTTGAGCGGGTTGTTGCGGAGCAGTTCGATGATGACGGGAAACCCGATGGCGCCCAGGATGATGGCGGTGCTGATGGGCACGATGATCCACGGGTCGGCCACGAACGGGATGAGGTTGTCGCTGAAGAGGGAGAACCCGGCGTTGTTGAAGGCGGAGACGGAGTGGAACACACCGTGCCAGAGCGCGGTCCGCAGGTCGTCGTCGTAGGCGATCCGGAACCGGGCGGTGAGGATGACCGCGGTCGTGCTTTCCACGATGGCCATGATCACCGCGACCCGGATCAGGACCCGGCGGACATCACCGAAGTTAACTGTGTGGCTTTCGGACTGGGCTACCAGCTGGCTACGGATTCCGAGGCGTTTGCGGACTAGCAGCGCCAGAAGGGTCGCCAGCGTCATGATCCCGAAACCACCCACCTGGATCAGGGCAAGGATCACTCCCTGCCCGAACGGGCTCCAGAACGTCGCCGTGTCCACGGTGATCAGCCCGGTGACGCAGACCGCTGACACCGCGGTGAACAGCGCCGGCATCAAGTCGGTGTTGTCCGAGGCCCTAGCCGCGGGCAGGGCCAGGACACCGGCGCCGACGATGATCGCCAGGGCGAATGCCAGCGGGACCAGACGGACCGGGGTGAGGACCCGGCTGCTCAAACCTGTGATGTCGTGGCGCATCCTTGCCAGCCGTTCTGCGCCCGTTGTCCGTTCGGCCGGCGTGACCGGGGTCGACCGTTCTGCCACCAGTGAACCTCTCCGTCGTCTTATGATGCCCGTCGTGTAATGACCCGTTGCGATGACCTGCATCTTGCCGAACAGGCGTCGCACAAGTTCTTGCCCGGGGAAGGTGGCTACGCCCGCAGGCGGGTCGTGGTTGTTTTGGGCGTATCAGCCGACATGGACGCGCGGCCTGGCAGCGGGGTCGGGTTCCTGCTGACGGATGATTTCCCGCACGACGGGCGCGGTGTCTCCGCGTCCAAGGAGGAGGTAGCGCATCAGGTGGGCCAGGGGGTTGCCTTCGGCCCATTCGAAGTGGGCATGCGGGTTGACGCCTGTGGAATCGCGGAGGGCGAGCAGGATCGCAGCCATCGCGTTCGGCGCGGCCGGGCTCTCGGCGCGCAGGATTCGATGATCGCCCACGGTGATGCCCCGGACGCGGAGTGTGTTGCTGAACTCGGAGGGGTCAACAATGTCGATTTCGAGGAAGATGATGTCCGCGCTGCCCGGGACCGGGTTGAGGTCGCGCTGGTCCGCTTCCTTGGCCGCGTATTCGTCGGCATCGCCTGTCTGACGGCGGTTGGCGACCAGGTTCAGGCGGCCGTCGAAGGTGATGGAATCGGTGACGAACAACCGCGCCATGTCGTCGAACTCGATGACGTCCGCCCGGAGCTCGGTAGTCCGGGTGATCCGGGAGATGAGGGACACGACGACTATGCCGGCGATGAAGAACCCGGAGATCACGATGCCGTCGGGCTTTTCGATGATGTTCGCGACCAGCGCGTAGAGCAGCACCAGCGTGAGAACGGCAAAAGCAATCGACGCAGGGCGCTGGTGGCGGCGTATAGCACTGATGGTCACGGCGATGGACCCGGAGACCATCATCGCCAGGATCCCGGTCGCATACGCTCCGGCCTGGGCGTTGACGTCCGCATTGAATCCGATGGTGATGAGGATGCTCAAGGCCGTGTAGACGAGCACGACCGGGCGGACTGCCCGACCCCACTCGGGTGCCATCCCGTAGGAGGGCAGGTATCGGGGCACGATGTTGATCAGCCCTGCCATCGCGGAAGCTCCGGCGAACCAGAGGATCAGGATGCTGCTGATGTCATAGGCGGTGCCGAACCCGTCGCCGAGCAGCTCGTGCGCGAGGTATGCCAGGGCTCGGCCGCTGGCCTCCCCGCCTTCCTCGAAAGCCTCCGCGGGGATGAGGACGGTCGTGATGAAACTGCTGGCCAGCAGGTACACGCTCATGATCAGCGCCGCCACGGTCAACAGTTTCTTCGTGTTCCGGATCCGGGAGGCAAGGCGTTCCTCGTCGGTCGCACCCTTGGCGGCGATGAGCGGCATCATGCTCACCCCGGTCTCGAAACCGGACAGGCCCAGGACCAGCAGCGGGAACGCGATGAGGGCCGGCCCAACAATGTCGCCGATACTGCCCGTCCGCGTCAGGGCATCGGTCCACGCCGTCAATGCGCCTGGCTCGGTGAGTACTGCCTGCACTCCAACGGCGATGATCACGGCGTTCAGCGCCAGGAACACCGCGACCAAAGGAATCGCGACGATCACCGCTTCACTGAAGCCCAGCAGGAACACACCGCCCAGGATCAGCAGGAACACAACGGTGATAAGCACCGCCTGACCGTCGAGGAAGGACGGCAGGAACGGGTTCTCGAGAAGGTGCACCGTCGCATCCGCGGACGACAGCGTGATGGTGATGATCCACGACGTGGCGACGAAGCCCAGCAGGATCAGCACGAAAATCTTGCCGCGCCAGAACGGCAGGAGCCGCTCGAGCATTGCCACCGACCCCTGCCCGTTCGGGCTCTCCCGTGCTACCCGCCGGTACATTGGGAGCATTCCCACCAGGGTCAGCACCACGATCAGCAGCGTTGCCAGCGGCGAGAGCGCGCCGGCGGCCAGGGCAGCGATGCCCGGTAAATAGGACAGGGTCGAGAAGTAGTCCACCCCGGTCAGGCACATGACCTTCCACCAGGCGCTGGGTTTGGCATGGCTTTCCTCCGATGCCGGCCCCACGGGCTGCACCCGGTTCGCGAGCAACCACTGACGCACCCGCCCTGTCGACCCGGAAGCTTTCGAGGGAACGGGAACAGTCGCGGGAACGGCATACTCCGCAGGAGCAGTCATCAACATCCTTCAGGGCTACAGCATGCACATGATGCACGGGACAACGCACATAGCCGAGCCACGTGCATAACCCACCGAGCCTACTGACCACAAAACACTCAAATATGAGTCTTAACGCATCCTTAACACCAGATGGGCTTGTCTATAGGAACATCTCCTCCGGCCGCCGCCATACACGCTGGCGCGACCACCGGACCCAGCCACGAGTTGCACCTACTGTTTCGAGCCTTCAGGCGGATTTGTACCACTGTCCTCATCGGGGTGGGCAGCGGTCGGGCCCGTGGATTCTGCTCCGATGATGCCGTCGGCAGGAATTGCCCGGCGGGCAGCTTCGGCGTAGTAGGACCGCATTCCGTGCTTCACCCCGAACCGAATAATCATGTACAGAATCAAGCCCATCAGCGCCCAAATGATGGGGACGATTACGATCCCACCTAGTCCCATTGCTTCCCTCACGCGTAGAACGAACAGCTAGTCCAGTGAGCGTACCGGGCACATATTGCCAAGCCGTGCACCGCAAACTGACACCGCTAGCACGTACGGTGACATCAATTCATCAACCAGGAAGAGGCGATCATGGGACCCGTGGACTACATCGAGCACCCCGGGCATACCGCTGCCCTGAGCCCTGACCTCAGCAAGAACCTGCAGCTGCACCTGCCCGAGCTGCAGGCGCCCACGCTCGAGGACCTCCTCGAAGACCGGCTCGAGGCCGACCACCCGTTGACGAGCGGAACGAGCGGCTTCGGGGCCGTTGACGTCGCCGACGCCTCCGACGAGGCACGCCGCTTCTTCGAGGACTGACGCCGCCGCAGTGACACCGAAGACGCCACGGACACCGCAGCCGCTGGGGACCCCGGCCTTGGCACAGTGCTGCATCTGCCGCGCCACCACGAAACTCCTCGATGAGGGCCGCCCCCTACCCGAGGGCTGGCTGTACCGGACGATCACCGTCGACGTCGGCCGCTACTACTGCCCCGACCACGCCCACAAAGCCTGAACCAGCGACCGCGAACCACAACGCACTGCGGTGCACCTCGTTCAGCATGCCCGGCCACAACCACCATTGATTACGGAAACAACCGCGCGTATGGTGCGCTCCATGAGCACGAGATTTGGACCGGTCGGCGATGATGTCGGCACTATGGTTCGATTCGGTGATGCCTTCACGGCCCGGATTCTTCTGGATGCGGTGGCAACAGGAGACAGGTTGTCCGTTGTCGAGCACCTGCTGGCTCGGCGCGAACTTGGAGCGCCCCTTCATATGCATAGCCGCGAGGACGAATTCACGATCATCACCAAGGGTCGTGTGGGTTTCCTCCTTGGAGATGAGGTGTCCTACGCCGGCCCGGGGGAGCTGGTCCTCAAGCCCCGGGATCAGTGGCACACCTTCTGGAACGCCGGCGATGAGCAAGCACGCGTGCTGGAAATCATTTCTCCGGCAGGCTTCGAGAAGTACTTTGAGGAGATTGAGCCCTTCTTCCCGGAAGGAGCCCCACCAGACCTCGAGTCGATGGCCGAGGTCAATGCTCGGTACGGACTCCAGATGGATTTCGAATCCCTACCGCACCTCATCGAACGCTTTGACCTAACCCCTCCCTTAGAAATGGGCGCACCTCCGCCCACGCTGGACGCCTGACCAGCCGCTCATTTCCCTGCCTGAACCTGTGCGGTTCAACACGCAAGCCGGTGAGACAAGACCGATTGCGAGGTCCACTGCGGCAGCAACGCAGCGATAACAACGAGTACAACTGCCAGTGCTTTTCCAGGACGCTCAGACGGATCAGCCATGTCCCATGCTGCGCTGAATTGTAAACAGTTGGCAGCCCCGACAGGATGCCGTGCTTGCGCGGTCACAACGAAACCTATGCACGAGGGCTTAGTTCACGACCTCTAAGCGGTCCTCGCTTCGCTTCGGCCTGTGCCGGCCCGGCTGCTCCTTCGTCGCATCCAGGCTGGGTGTTTTTTGCTGCTGTCCTGCGGATTATGCGCCCCCGCTCCACACCATCAATCGCTGACGCGACGGGGCCGGCCACAAACCTCTACGGCGCTCCTGCGTCGCTTATTTCCTTCGAGGTTTCTCAGCAGGCCCTTGCCCCTTCGGGGTTGACAGTGCTCCGTCGGGGACGAGCGAGCGAGCTCGCCAGCAGGCAAAAAACAACGAGGGGATGGGTCCACTGCTGGTCACCACAGGGCCCCGACACCACCACCGCAACGAAGGAGCACAACCCCATGAACGCTCAGCTGACTACTCAGCCGACCTCCGCCCCGACGCTGGAGATGATCGACCCACGCACGCTCACCGTGGACGTGAACGTGCGCAAGGACGCCGCCCTCACACCCGAGTTCATCGCGAGCATCAGGGAGCACGGCGTGATCGAACCCGTGATCGCGCACCGCCGGAACAACCGCGACGGAACCACCACCGTGCACGTCCTGATGGGCCAGCGCCGCACGCGCGGCGCGGTCGAAGCCGACGCCCCGACCATCCCGGTCATGGTCGTCGCCAGCCCGGAGGAAGCCGAGCGGATCACCACGCAGGTCGTGGAGAACGTCCAGCGGTCCGCGCTGACCGACGCGGACGAGGCCGACGCCTTCCACCAGCTGTCCCTGCTGGGAGTGAGCGCCGCGCAGATCGCGAAAAAGACCGGACGCGCCAAGACCCACGTCGAGGGAGCGTTGAAGGCCAGGAAGAGCACCACGGGGGAGGCCGCACTGTCCAAGGGCCGCACCATTGAGGAAGCCCTCGTGCTGGCCGAGTTCGAAGGCGACGAGGACGCCACCGCGCACCTTGAAGCCGTCCTCGCGGACGAGCCGGGCATGCTCGCCCACGTCGCCCAGCAGTTGCGCGACGACCGGGCACACCAAGCCGCACGCGCTGCGCTGGTCGCGGAGCTGGAAGCGGCAGGCACTCCGATCGTGGATGACGTGAGCTGGGGGTACCACTCGACCGACGAGAACGTGCGCGTCACCGAACTGCTCCGCGCCGACGGGTCGCAGGCCACGACGGAGGATGCGAACGCCGCCTACATCAACGGCGCGCTGACCGTCATTCCGGTTGTTACGGGTTGGAAGGAGCTGGGCTTCAAGCTCGGCTATAACGCCGGTTCTGCCGCTACTAGCGGACCCATGACCGAGGAGCAGAAGGCTGCACGGAAGACCCTGATCGCCAACAACAAGGCCATGGAATCGGCGACGGTCGTCCGGCGCGAGTTCGTGCGGTCCCTGCTGGTGAAGAAGCAGGCACCGAAGGGCTGGCAGTATTTCACTGTCCACGCGCTGACCCACCACTCCGAGGTTGCCAGCGGCTACGAGCCAGCCGTGGCCGCTGAGATGGCCGGTGTGAAGATCGAGGGCAAGGAGACGTGGGGATGGAACCCGCTCCGCGACCACGTCGCGAAGACCACTACCCGCCCCGAGGTGCCCATGATCGCGCTGGTCTGCGCGGGGTTTGAGAAGACGATTGCTAAGGACTCGTGGCGTTCACCGCACCGGAGTCACCTGACCTACCTTACGCAGTTGGTCACGTGGGGGTACACGCCGAGCGAGGTTGAGCAGATCATCCTCGACAGCGCGAACAAGACCACCGGACCCGACGAAGACACCGAGGACACCGACAGCACGGGGGACACCGCGCAGGCAAGGTCGGGTGAGACGTTCGAGGAAGTCCACGCCGACGAGGAGGAGATGATCGCGGAAGAGTACGCCGCCGAGTAGCACCGGGCACCGGTGGTGCAGGAAGCCTCACGGCCCTGCACCACCAGCCCCGGCCCGGGCCGGACCACGCAGAGCAGGGGAGGGGAGCTGGTCGGCTCGCCGCTGGTGGGCGGGGCGGTTCGCCGCCGCTACGGGCACCTCGGGCTGTGGTCGCCGGCGACGAACCGCCGTCCTCGCACTCACGCTTACTCCGGTTCCGGTGCCGCGCACCAGGTACGCGAACCCCGGCCGCGCTGCACACCGACACGACCAGGAGAAAGGACTACGCAGCTGCGTTGCCAACAGAAGAGGGGACAGACAGCAGTCTGTCCCCTCACTTCGTGCTGCCTGTTAGAACTTCGCCCGTCAGGCGGCCCTCGTCTCGGCGGCGACCTGTTCCGCGACGTCGTCCGCTGTTGCCGCCAGCGTCGGCTCGGTCCGTGCCTCGCCGGACGGCGAGCTGGTGCCGGCCCCGTCCAGGGCCCGCTTCATCTCGGCGGTGCTCAGTCCGAGCCTGGCCGCGACTGCCGAGCGGCTTTCGCCGGTGTCGAGCATCTGCTGTACCTTGGCGCCGGCTTCCTTCGCGGCCGCTTCCGCGTCCTGCTCGGCTTTTGCCAGGATCGCGTCGGCGCGCGCCCGCGCCTCGGCGCGGATCTGCTCTGCCTGCTGCTCCTGCTCGAAGAATTCCGCCGCCAGGTCGATCAACCGCTCGTGCCGCTCGGTCAGCTCCTGGGCTTTCGCCCTCGCCTTTTCCCGTGCCGCAACCTGCTGCGCTGACTTCCTCGGTGCTGCCATGATGACTCGCCCCCTTCACTCATCCTGCGATTCAAACCTGTACCTGATGCTGTCCCGGCCGCGATTTGCGATCCGCCGCACTTTCCCTGCCAAACCTAACGGTCAGCGCCTACCCATCGCGGGGCAAACCCAACCGACACCTACCCGACCCTGACCGACCACCCAGCTCTGCCGGACGTCACCGCCGGCGCCCACGGGCTCACCGCGAACTGCCGATGCGGACCTCGCTGGCGCTCGGGCTGGATGTAACGGACGTTGCCCACACGTGGATAGCTCCGAGATAACCGTTGCGTCTCTTTAGCTGCCCACCTGGTGGACAACGTCCGTTAGCGGTTCCACACAGTCGAACGACCGGTGGATAACGAAAACCGTGTTACCCACCGCCCATTCTCGTGTGCACAACCGCATCGAAAATTCGATGGACCAATCGTACTGGTCTCCACGGCGCTCCCATCGCGTTTCCTCCTCCGTCGTCACCCAGCGATGTCGCACCCCTCCGACCAGCACAATCTGTCACACCTCTTGCATCCCGATAAATGAGGTCATTCCCTCACGGCGTGCCGCTTCGAACGGGGGTGGGGGAGTGGGTAAGGATAAAAGGGTGATGACCGTCCATAAGCTCAGTGCTGGGGACGGCTACGCCTACTACACCTCCGAGGTCGCCAGCGGCGACGAGCTGCGCGCAGGCGACCGGGAGCTCGGGGACTACTACACCGTCGAGGGCATGCCTCCGGGGCAGTGGGTCGGACACTCAGAGCAGCTGCTGGGCGTGAGTGGTGAGGTCACCGAAGCGCAGATGAAAGCCCTGTTCGGCGAGGGCCTGCACCCCGAGGCGGCGAGTATCCTCGCCGCCGGTGGCACTGCGAGCGACGTGAAGCTGGGCCAGAAGTACCACCAGTACGATGCGGCGGACACGACGATGACCCGCCGGATCGACGAGGAAGTCGCCCGATTCCGGCGCACCAGCGGACCCGCGTGGAGCGGCACGGACAACGCGGACAAAGCGCTGCCTAAAGAGGTTATGCACGAGATCCGGTCCCGGGTCGGTGGGGAGCTGTTCCGTGAGTCCCACGGCCGGAACGCCCGCAGCAACGAGGAACTCGCCCGGTACATCACCGCGCACACCACCCCGTCGAAGCAGACCGTCGCCGGGTACGACCTGGTGTTCTCGCCCGCCAAATCCGTATCCCTTCTCTGGGCGCTCGGCGGTGACGAAGCCCGCAAGGCAGTCGAGGCCGCGCACAACGAAGCCATCGCAGAGACGATCGCCTTCCTCGAGAAGAACGCCACCTACACGCGCCGCGGGAAGAACGGTGTCCGCCAGATCGACGTTAAGGGAGGCTTAATCGCTACCCAGTTCCGGCACTACGATTCCCGCGCCGGAGACCCTCAGCTGCACGACCACGTCGTCATCGCGAACAAGGTCATGGGCGTCGACGGGAAGTGGTCCTCCATCGACGGACGCACCCTCTACAAGATGGGTGTCGCCGCGTCCGAGACGTACAACGCGAAGGTCATCGAGAAGGTCTGCGCGTCCCTCGGCGTCAGCACCGTCGCCCGATCCACCAGTGGCGGGGAACCCGTGTACGAGGTCGCCGGCATCGATCTGGACAGCATCCACCGCGCGTCCTCGAGGCGTACGAACATCGCCGGAGTAATCAACCGGCTCGAAGCCGAGTTCACCCATAAGCACGGGTACGCACCCTCCGATAAGCAGAAGATCGCCCTGGCGCAGCAGGCGACGCTGGAGACCCGGCCGGAGAAGAAGAGTGCCCGTCGCCTCTCCGAGCTGGTCGAGGAATGGCACAAGGACTACAGCATCGGGTTGGACGGTGGGATGGGCATGCCGGTCGGAACGGCCCTCCTCGAGCACGTCCGAAGTGCCGGCCCCCGCACACCCGATGCTGCTCGGGCGGTCCTGGGTGTCGCTGACCTGAACGTGCACGAGCACGCCCGTCAGATCGTCCACGACCTGTCAGCTAAGCGTGCCTCATGGGGCCGGAACCACGTCATCGCCCAGACCCGCCGACACCTCAAAGAAGCCTTTCCCGGACAGACCATCACCGACGAGACCGTGGAGAAGATCACCCGGTCCGTCACCGGTACACACTGCCTCCAGGTCACACCGGAAGCCATCACGCCTCGCCTGCGCGAGTTCCAGCGGGCCGACGGCTCAAGCCAGTTCCAACAGGCCGATAGCGCACTCTTCACCTCCCACGAGGTGCTGAACGCTGAGCACAGGATCCTCGCCGCTGGACAGAAGACCGTCATCCCGGCCGTGTCCGTGGAAGGCTTCGACGCAGTCCTCGCGAAGCACACCGAAGCTGCGGCCAAGAGCGGCAGGCCGGTGCTGTCTCAGGGTCAGATCGACCTGGCGCGTGCGTTCGCGACCGACGAGAAGCTGCTCACCCTCGGCATCGGACCCGCAGGCACAGGTAAAACCACGAGCCTGTCGCTTGCCGCCGGCGCCGTCCGTGACACTGGCGGACGGGTCGTCGGACTCGCCCCCACCGCCGCCGCCGCGGCCGTCATGACGGGAGACCTCGGAGCCGAAGCCACGACCATCGACGCGTTCCTGGCCACCCACCGCAACCAGCAAGCCGGTACGAGCACCAGTACAGGCACCTTTGCTCTTGGGGCCGGCGATGTGATCATCGTCGATGAGGCCGGTATGGTCACTACCCCGAAGCTCACCGAGGTCGTCGCCGTCGCCGCCCGCAACGGTGCCGTTGTCAGGGCCATCGGAGATGACCGCCAGCTCGGAGCGATCGGCTCCGGCGGCGCGCTGCGCCTGCTCAACAATGAAGTCGGAGCGGTCCGCCTCGAGGAAGTCCACCGCTTCCGCACAGAAGGTGAGTCGGAGGCGTCCCTGGCGCTGCGCGAACCGCCCGCCGCCGGCGTAGATACTCCGTTCCACTGGTACCTCGAGAACAAGCGCGTCACTGCCGGCACCACCGAAGCCATGACGCAGGACGCCCTCGCAGCGTGGATGGCCGACACCCAGGCCGGCAAGACCTCGCTGCTGGTCGCCACCGACAACGCGACCGTCACCGATCTGAACGCCCGTGCACAGGCTGCCCGCATCGCCACCGGCTACCTCACCGACGGCACCGGCCCGATCACCAAGGCAACACCGTCAGTGGTCCTCCGCGATGGGTTGCGTGCTTATGCTGGCGACATCGTCGTCACCCGGAAGAACGACCGTACCCTGCAGGTCAACCAGGGCAAGGACTTCGTCAAGAACAACGACGTCTGGACCGTCGAAAAGGTCACCGCCGACCCCGCCACCAAGACAGCCTCCGACGCAGCTACAGGGCAGGAGCGGCAGCGCATCACCCTCCGGCATGCGGGCCACCGTGGACGGATCACCGTCGACGCCGAGTACCTCCACGAGCACGGCCAGCTCGGCTACGCCGCGACCGTGCACCGCGCCCAGGGCGCCACCGTGGACACCGCGCACGCGATTCTGGACGAGCGCACCGACCGCGCTGGCGCCTACGTCGCCGCCACCCGAGGACGCGAGACGAACCGGCTCTACGTCGCCCTCGGCGATGACAACGACCAGGCCGTGACCCGCGACAACGTCCTGTCGACGATCACCGCGAACTACGACCGCACCCTGTCCGCGCACGAAGCAGTACGGCTAGAGGCCGTCCGTACTGGTGATGTCGCTACCCTCTCCGGCGTCTACAAGGAGGTCGAGAGCGCCGCGTGGGAAGCCAAGACCAGGACCATCGCAGCTTCAGTTCTGGGGCCGCGGACCGCCGTGCAGTTCACCTCACACGAGGCATGGGGAGCGGTAGCCACCCACCTGCGCGCAGCAGAAGCCCAGGGCCTCGACCCCGCAGCACTCCTCGCCCAGGCGGCCGGCCTTAGCCCCGACAGCACCAGGGACAGCACGGGGCGCGGACAGCACGCTGACACCGGTCACCTGCGCGGTTTCGACGGAGCCCAGGACCCGGCGGCCGTCCTCGCCTACCGGCTCGAGCAGCGCATCGACGCCGCCCGCAGCCTCCTCGCCAACGCCGATCAGCGTCCCCTCGGCGCGGTGTCCGACGAGCACCTGGCCCGCCTCGCAGACCAGGCCACGAGGCATGCAGCAGGAGCCGAGCTCCCGCGCCGCTCGCCCGGTGAAGTGCCGATGGACACCGGGCTCGACAGGGAATGGGCGGCACGTCCGTTCGCACTCATGCGGACCGACAAGCTCACTGACGCTCGTAGCGAGGCCCTTCAGCGAGTGCAGTCCATCGACCCCACCGCACCAGGAAACACAGAGACACAGAGAACTGTGTTGAAGGACCAGTGGATGGTGAAGGCCATGACCGTCGAACTGGAACGCCGTCAGGATCTCTCACCGACGCAGGCCGCGATCGAGCGCACCGCACGCGGGGATGATCCCCGCACAGCACACCAGGTCACCATCGGCGACGCTATCCGGTACGAGCAGCAGCTCCGCTCCGTCGCGCTGCCACGGGCCAACACGGCCAGCACGGCCAACACGGGGAGCATGCGGCCAGCGACCACCGCGACGGTCAGCGACGATCTCGCACCGTCCGTACTCCTGCGCGATGAGCTGGTGCCGGCCTCCTACCGGACCGAGCTCGAGCGACTCCGGACGCACCTCGAGCAGAGGGTCATGGTCCGTGGCGCGCAGCTCGCGGAGGAGAAGCCTGCGTGGACGAACGCGCTCGGCCCCGTGCCCGGCAGGGACGTGAAGGCGACCGAGTGGCACAGCATCGCGGCCGAGACCGAGGCGTACCGGAACCGGTACAACATCGGCACCCACGAAGCGGCGCTGATCCCCAAGCAGTACCGCGATGATCCGACTGCGCGACGCCTCATCGAGCGCGCGACAGCCCTGCACAAGCACAGCGAACTCACCGCTGTCCCGCCGAAGACCGCCGGGCAGATCCAGCAGGGAGCGGACGAGGCAGCCATCGTGGACCGCATGGCGACCGAGCAGGCCGCCGCCCGGCGCGTCATCGACCGGATGCGTGCAGAACGCGCCGCCGCCAGCGACCCGCTGCCGGCGCTGCAGCAGCGCGAGGCACGCATCGTGGACGCCGTACAGGCCGAACCGGTACCGCAGCAGGGCGACGACATGTCGGCCGCCGTCGCTCGTGTGCTTGCCAGGCACCGCGCACAGGCAGCAGCGGCTGCAGGCGAACCAACGTCTGACACGAATGACCCGGGTCAGAAGGAGACAACTGTGAGTGACAAGAATGACGTGACTGCACGTCGTACCAACTCTGGTGCAGAATTCAGTCAGCGTCAGGCCGAGCTGATTGAGAGCCGGAAAGTCACTGCCGCCGAGCGTCAGGCGCGGGATGCGGCGTCAGGAAAGAAGGACGCGGCAGCAGCGAGTCGTCGAGATGGCCAGGTGAAGAAGGATAACGGCCGCTCCCTGTAGCCGCTAGGGACGGCATAGCCCTCGCCTACGTGGTCACCCTTCGCATTCGGCGCAGTACTTGTCGCCGTTCTTTTCACGGGCGAGCTGGGTGCGGTGGTGGACGAGGAAGCACGACATACAGGTGAACTCGTCCTCCTGAACGGGGATGACCTGCACCAGGAGTTCTTCCTCGAGGATGGCGCCTGGCAGGTCGAAGCCTTCGGCGGTGTCGCCGTCCTCGACGTCGATGACGGCGGTCTGCGTGGTGGTGCTGCGCTGGGCCTGAATCGCCTCGAGCGACTCATTAGCCGGCTGGTCTTCCGGACGAACGCGTGGCTCGTCGTAATCCGTTGCCATGGTGTATCTCAGTCCAATCGTCGTGGGGGCGTCGCAACAGGGTACATGCGTGCACGGGGTGGCTCGGATCGGTTGCGCTGGCAGCCAAATCCTAGACTTTCCGGTCGGGGCGGGTGAATGCATGGCGAGTTGGCATGGAGCCACGAGTGATGGATTTTGTGGCTACACGCGCCCCAGAAGCGTTACGACGACCCTGGCGGCCATTGCATGGCTTTGGGCTTCCGAGGTGGATGGTCCTGAAAGGATGGGTCCTATGACAATTTCCGACGTCGCCTTGCCTGATGACTACGGCTTGAACCTGCAGGCGCTGAAGGATCGCGTCCGTGGTGCCCGTTTGAGCGCCCAGCGGAGCGTCAATACGCAGCTGATTGAGCTGTACTGGGGGATTGGTCGAGACGTATTGGCGCGTCAGGAGCAGGACAGGTGGGGGAGTAGGGTCATCTCACGTCTTGCTGATGACCTTCGGAGAGAGTTCCCGGACATGACCGGTTTCTCGCCGCGGAACCTGCAGTACATGGCGACTTTCGCCCGCCAGTGGCCGGGGGAGTCAATTGCGCCACAGCCTGTGGCGCAATTGCCATGGGGTCACATCCGCACGATCCTCGACAAGAACCTCGGCTCTGACGCCCGCAACTGGTACGCCGCGGCAGCCGTCGAGTACGGGTGGTCCAGGAACGTGCTCATGAACATGATCATGAACAAGTCCATGGAGCGCACCGGTACCGCACCGTCGAACTTCAACCGCCAGCTCGCAGCGGGCGATTCCGAGCTCGCCCAGCAGGTCGCCAAGGATCCGTATGCTTTCGAGTTCCTCGGGCTCTCCGGCGAGGTTGCCGAGCGTGACCTCGAGCAGGCCCTCATGGACCGCATCGTCGACACCCTCCGTGAGCTTGGTCCCGGGTTCGCGTTCGTCGGCCGGCAGGTACACCTCGAGGTCGGTGGAGATGACTTCTACATCGACCTCTTGTTCTTCCACGTCGAGCAGCTGCGCTACGTCGTCGTCGAACTCAAGACCGGCAAGTTCCAGCCCGAATACGCCGGAAAGCTGAACTTCTACGTCGCCCTGGTCGACGACAAGCTCCGCCGGGAGGCCCATAACGACACCGTCGGGATCCTGATCTGCGGCAGCAAGAACGACCACACCGTTCGCTACGCCCTCGGCCGGTCCGAGTCACCCATGGCCGTGTCCACCTACACGTACGAAACCCTGCCGGCCGCGGAACGACGAGCCCTGCCGGCCGCCGATGAACTTGCCGCAGCCTTCGACGAGATCGCATCGGAAAGCGCCGAATAGGAGTGGTTTCAGCCCCTTCCCCAACCGCTACCTGACATAATCTCTGTTATCGGCGGTTTTGGCCGGCACACCATTCATTGCGAAACGTCGGGCGGGCATTCAATCCGGCGGGCCCCAAAGGTGGATAACGCTACAGTAACGCTCCGCTCTCACAATGGTGTGGTACCCGACGCACCGCCGCTGGCGATCGTCCAAAAGGGACCCTCTCTTCTAGGAAGAAGCCATGGCCGAAGAATGCGCTTAAATAGCGAACGCTACCAGCAGGCTTAAGCATCGGATCCAGTGCGTGTCGCTACTGGCAGGCGTACATGTCCCTGACAAAAGAGCATGTCAGCGGGGCACCGGGCCCGTATTTGCTTCATTGGCGACCGGTACCGAGCACCCAGTGCCGACACCATGCCGGCGAGGAACAGGAAACCAAGGAGCGACCATGCAACACTACGCACTGCTGTCCCTGATAGCCCGCATTCACCCTGCCGTCTGGGATCTCATCGATCTGCAGGGGCCACTGGTTCGGGAACGGTACTCCTGGGAACGGTACTCCCGGGAACGGTACTCCGCGGTAGCCCTGAATCCCCAGCCGCTACCTCCCAGGCTGCAACCAAACGGATTTCTCATCGAAGCCGGCCTCATGGCAACGGAATTCACACGGCTGGCGGTTGAGGCTGATGTGCGTGGGGAAGCTTCATCGCGTTTTATCAGCGAACTCGTTGATGACTGGTGCGCCTCCCCCTGGCCGCGCAAGTGGCCGTGGCCCTGGCCCGGTCCGCGTCAGGAGGAAGGACCGCGGCCGGAGCCGTGGCAGATGGATGCCGCGCGCGTGGTGGGAGCAGTCGTCTTGGCCTCCTACGCCTCGCGCCTGGGCGAAGGGGAACTCTCTGTCGCGCTGGCCGAGGGCGCGGAACGCCTCGCTCAGGCGGCTCTTGGCGGTTGATTGTAGTCCTGCAGAACGTGGGTCCTTCGTGGCTCGGGCAGGCACGCGGACGACGTCGCTCAATGAGCGGCTGTGCGGCCCCCGAACGGACCGATGTCTGCGATTATCACGAAGGCAGGGCCCCTATCGTTCAGCGGCTTGAGCCTGAGCTGATGCACGCTTTCACGCTCCTTGGCCTGAAGCGCAGCAGAGCTCGAGCGTGAACTGACGCCCCCACCGCAACATTGTGCTGAACCACCGCGGGCATTTGTCCAACGGCCTGTTGGACAAATGCCTGTCCACCGCCGGTACGCATGCTGCACGCAGTTCATGGCCCAGTCCAACAAGGCAGTAGTGCTTCTGTCCTTTACATATCTATAGATCGGTGACGTGCTTGCGGCTACTTAACGCTACCGAGGAGGGACGCGGCTCCCAGCCGTCGGGTGACCTGACAGGATCTCCAATCGTCGACGATCGTGTCGCGTCGCAGCAAGGGGCCCGCAGAGGCCAGCATGCGGGGCGGAACACAGCGCGTCTGAAGTAATCAAACGGTAGCTTTGCGTTTCCGCACTTCGGAACTCTGTAACTACCGAGTAGCCAGCGGATCGGATTTGCCCGCTCGGACATGTCCTGCGCCTGATGTAGCTGGTGATACTTGCCGAGGATGATCAGCAGACAGGGAGCAAACCGACGAAGGATTGGGTATCAGCGGCTAGAGCAGCCAGTGACGGGCGCCGGGTCCTTGTTGCCGAGCCTCCTCCACCCTGTTGCCCGGCACGGCCGCGGCTTGCTCACCATGGGCCTGTCGGGCCAACTGCTGGATTTTGATCACGACGAAGTTCGAGGGACGGAGTGGGGCGAAGCCGACCACGATGTTAACGACGCCTAGGTCGATGTCGTACTGCGTCGTTGTGTCCCCACCGCAGCGGACGAAGTAGGCCTCCTGCGTCGTGCTGCCTTGGAACGCGCCCTGCCGGAACAGGTTGTACATGAACGATCCGACGTTGAGCCTGATTTGCTCCCAGAGCGTCTCGTCGTTTGGCTCGAACGCCGCCCAGCGAGTCCCGCGATCGAGGCTTTCCTCGATGAACAGCGCCGTCCGCCGCACGGGAACGTACTTCCACTCGGATGCGAGCCGGTCGTCGCCCTGCAGGGTGCGGGAACCCCAGATGACGCACCCAGCACCGGGCGTTGCACGCAGGCAGTTGATTCCGAGCGGATTGAGATCGTCGGTCTGGGCGTCCGTGAGCGGCACATCCAGCTCCGGCACGCCGACCAGCGTGGCAGCTATGCCAGCCGGAGCCTTCCAGACGCCTCGATCGGCGTCGGTGCGTGCCATAACGCCTGCGACAGCACCACACGGGACGAAGCTGTCGAGCTGGCCCCCGCGCACCAGACTGGGCTGTCGCAGCCGCGGGAAGTACAACGCCGCGTTCTTGCTCGTGGTCCCCAAAAAAGCCACGCCCGCCTGGGCCGCGTCCTTATCGGCCCACATGGCCGGTGGGTCGATGAGCAGCATGGCTCGACGCTTTTCGCAGTATGCCGCGGCGGCAGCCACCACAGACTGATCGACATTGCCGTCCTCAAGGTAGGGCGGCAGGCACAGGATGCTGAACAGGTCGGCCTTGCTCAGCGCATAGAGCCCCGCTTCTGCCTGCTCCTTGCCGGGACCGATGAAGTCGTTGGCATCCAGCGCGCCCCCGCCCGACGCCATCCCGCCGTAGCTGTCGGCCTGGGCGCGCGCGGCCGTCATCGCTGCGGCAGCATCTTCCCCTATGGTCGCGGTTGCCGTGGCCTGAGTTGCGGCATCGGGACCGGCATGCTCCTGGTCCGGGGCAAACCCTGCGTGGTGCAGGCGGACGATGATGGCCTGGCTGCCACCGTTGAGGTAGAAGTCGCGAACGGCGTAGCCGAGCGTGCTGTTCAGCGATAGTCCCCCGAAGAGTCGCTCAAAGTCACCAAAGCTGGTGATCGTGACCGGCTCGTTCGTCGGGCCGCGGTCGGCCCTGCCGACAAAGGCCACGATCGATGTTGCGACCCCGATGATGGTGTGGGCCCTGCTGTCGTCGCTAATGCGCACCCCCAAGATAACTCGAAGTGACGGGAGCGGCCCTTCCTCGACCAATGCCTGATCTCGGGTGAATCCGATACCCCGAGGGACCACTCGAACGTCAAGGATGGACTGAACCTAGGCACGCCGCGTTACTGCCGCGTTACTGCTACGGCATGGCAAGGTCGGAGGGACTCGTTCCTGTCACTGCATGTCTGTTCGTATCACCGCGGGCTGGCGTCGTCGGGTTCAAGGTCCCGTGTATCGGGGGCGTTCAGTGGTTCGTGCTCCAACGCAGCGGTGATGGCGGCCGGCGAAGGCAGGGTGGCTCGTTCATCGGCCGGAAGCGCTTCGTAGGTGTAGGACGTCACGGCCAGGGGCTGGGTGGAGCCTTCGAGGGCGTAGCGCACCGTACGTTCGCTTTTCGATCCGCACACGAGGATCCCGACGGTTGGTGCCTGCCGTGGGAGTCGCATGATGTCGTTGACTGCTGCGACGTAAAAGTTCAGCTGGCCGAGGTTCTCGGGCTTGAACTTGCCGGCCTTCAACTCCACGACCACGTACCGGTCGGAGGGGACGTGGTAGAGCAGGAGGTCGATGTAGAAGTCGTCCCCGTCGATATTGAGGTGGTGTTGGCGGCCGACGAAGGCGAAGCCTGGCCCGAACTCCGCCAGGGTCTGAGCCATCCGGAGCGTCATGGCCTCCTCGATGGCATGTTCCTGGGCCTCTTCTGTCAGGCCGAGGAAGTCGAACACCAGGGGGTCCTTCGCCACTTCGCGGGCCAGGTCTGTGCCCTCGCCTGGCAGCCGTGCTTCGAGGTTGTTCGGTGCCGCGCCAGCCCGGGCGTGGAGATTGGTGAGGATCTGGTGTTCGAGCACGGCAACGGACCAGCCGTGCTGGGCGGCACGAGCCGCGTACCAGGTGCGCAGCTCGTGGTCGTCAACCTTGTTCAGGAGGGCGACGTTGTGGCTCCAGCTCAATTGTCCAGACGGTGTCTGGACAATTGGTTCCGCGTCGTCCCACGCCGCGGCGAAGGCACGCATGTTGTACAGGTTCGTACGGGAAAATCCCCTCATATGGGGGAACTCCGCCTTCAGGTCCTTCGCCAGGCGGTCCAGGACCCTACTCCCCCAAGGTTCATCTGCCTGCCTCGCCAAGATGGACCGCCCGATGTTCCAGTACAGCTCGATCATCGCCGTATTCACGACGCGCTGCGCACGGTGCTGGGCTTCCCGTACCAGCGTCTTCAAAGCCGTGAGGGCGGCGGCATAATCTGCCGGAAGATCCGGCTCGAGTTGAGGCATAAAACCACCCTAGTTGGAGTGATCGGTGTTCCTTCCCCGCGACCGAGGTGTACTGGGCCAGTGTGTGGATTGGAGTTAGATAACCGTCTTGCCTCCGCCACCCCTGACCATTGACTCCCGAGCCGGTCACCCGCGAATGAACGGCATCGAGGTCACTCTTTTTCAGGACCGACCGGCTGACGGACGGATGATTCACGGTTCCCGTCCTGGGCCACGAGACGACGAGATCGAAGCACCGCTAGCCCCTTTATGAGCGGGCGCGACCAGCTGCTGCTTTTCGGGCCACTTCCTGACGTGGCGGCTTCCCCTGCCTGGCCCGCAGTGGCAGCATCGCCAGACCGGATGATGGGGGGCACAGCGATCATCCAATGAACGGCACCGCCTGTCGCGCTGGTGGGAACCCTCGCGCAGGGGATCCGTGTTTCTGTGTATCCGTGCCGGACAGCTGAAGTTCGTTCTCAGTTTCGGACGCCTCCCCCATCAGGCAGCTCCTGATGCTCGGCCGCTGGTTCCCAGCTGCACGGACAGAGAGCGCGCCGACAGGACGTCGGTTAGCGGCATGCGGCAGTTCGCGAGGGCTTCGCGCGGGGCAGCCTCCTCAAGGCTGCTGGCAACCGAGGAGACTGCCCAGCGTGGAGATGCCGTTCGCGCCTGCGAATCAGCAGGAGCGAGACGCACGCAGAAGCTGCGTGGTTTCGTGCGCGGTGGGCAGCCGTCGCCTTGGGTCGACATGACTCTCTATTGCCATTGTCCGATGCCGACGCTGAGGTGAGCGTTTGGTCCCAAGACGCTTTCAGCCACCCGAGGTATGTCGATTCGTGCGACGAAACTGGGCGACTTCGCGGTGTCGTCCGGGGCCTGCCGCCACACGAGCTCCTTGTCCAGTGTGCCGGCCTTGGCGATCGCTCCCGCGAGGGTGGAGTTCCACTGGTAGCGCGCACTCCCGATCGTCCCGTCGGCCTGGGTGGACACGTCGACCAGGAGGGCGTCCTGCCAGTCGGCTACCTGCTCGAGGTGGGAACCGAAGGATAGGAAGCCCTTGTCCTCACGAAGGCAGTACACGCGCAAATCCAGGGCATATCGACGAGGCTCTGCTGGATCTTCTCTTGGCAGCAGGAAGGCTGTCACCAGCGGCACCGGGTTCAGCGGCGTATCCCGGTTCTCCTCGTTGAGAACAACCGGACAGTGGGCGGTCGCGGACTGGTAATGCATCAGCACCGGGACTCCTCGGATCGCGAGTCCCACGTCTGCCTGCCAGACTGCTCCATCCGTCAGATCCAGGTCAAGATCCGACAGGCTGATCGCGATCTTTATGTTGCCGAAGAGAAAACGTTGAAGGTTCTGATAGCCCTCCTCCGAGTTGACCAGACCGTAGCGCCCGGAATGAGAGCGGTGGATGTAGGCCCGGTTAGAGCCCTTCACGTAGGCATTGCGGATCTGCACGAGTCCGTCGCTCTTGACGCCTACCGCCCGCGAGGACCACCCAAGGGCGACGTCGTAGTCTCCCGGGTTGGTGCCCACCAGTGACAGGTACCGCTCAGCCGGGAGCGCGCTGAAGTACGGAACACGGGGGTCCCAGCCACCGGGAGGATTGAAATCTTCTTTGCCTTCGGGAGACAGGTATTGCCTCATGCGGGGTTCCTTGAAGATGTCGGAGCCGTTGGGCCCGAACGTCTCCACGAACCAATCTCCGATCGATCCGCCGAGGTCGATGTCGATTCCTCCGTGAGGGGTTCCATACGTGACCACTTTCGAGATAGGGAACGGCGGTGTCACCTTCCCGGACAGGTTCACGTGTTCCTGATGAGCGGGATCCGGGGCGAAACCTTCCCCCGCGGCGACTTCCTCGGGGCCCAACGCCTGGCCCGGTGTGTACATGAAGCGCTGGATGGCGGACCGGCAGACAAGTCCCCCCATAGAATGCGCCACAAGATAGACCTGGTCCGCGTCCTTCGTCTTGTCCAGGACCTTGTGTATGTAGTCCGCCAGGCCTCTGGCGGCGTCTTCTATCCGGTAGGGCAAAGGCGGGTGATCGAAGGTGGAAGCGCTGGGGTCGTAGAAACGGTACACCCAGATCGTCCGGGGTGGCATCGAGTCGCTTCCAGCATCATTGAGCAGTCGCTGCTGATCACCACTTACCTTCAGTTCGTAGCCGTAGTCCATCATCAGTCGCAGCAGGGGGGATTCAAACTGGTAGAACAGGGCATTCCCATGGGCGCCGACACGCACATGGGTGGACCCTTCATTGAAGCCATAGAAGGGATCGTCCACTGCTTTGTCGATTCCCCGAGTGCCACCGGCGAATCCCCGAACGTAGATGATCGGCAGGAACTGAGTCATGAGAACTCCGCACCTGAACAGATACAAGGGAACGCGTAGGAGTCGTCCTGTGTCATCACATTCTCTTTTTCAGTGTGGTCTAAATCCTGGAGTACCGGGACGTGCCGAAGCCCCTTGTTGCTGTGGAGTAGACCTCTTACCGCGTTACTACTGCGTTACAGACGCCTGAGGCCCGCGTAGCGCCCGAGGGCCCGGGGTGAACCGCAGAGCCGACCACGCGCAGACTGACGCCGCGCGGGAGGCAACCGTGATGCCTAGCCGGCATTTCCTGGTTCAGCTGGCCGAAAGTACGGACTGCTGGTGCGGGACGGGGGCGCCCACGGTGCAGTAACGCCGCAGTAACGCCCGGAGTGGGGAAATAGGTGGTGGCTCCATGGCTGCGGCGAGGGCATCCCCTTGATGACCACACCGCCACGGACCTAGGTGACAGCACTATGGACACCGGCATGGCCGGCCCAGAACGTGACTACTGATACAACCAGGTGATTATCCGATATGCCCGGCAGGCATTTCTAAGAGTGAGGGTCTGCTTCAACTGCAGTGAGATAGCGCTGCATATTCTGCCGTGTTCTCCCGATAACCAGCGGTGTGAAAGACCGACCGGAATTCCGCCGCGGCCTCACTGCCATGGATGCGACCGTACCCGCCTCATTACCGATTCCGCGCAGGCTCGCTCCAATCCTGCTTCGCCCCTTAACGTCGTCCCTTCCGACTCAGGAGATTTCCCATGTCCAACGTATTTTATGGTGCTTGGTTGGTTCGCCGGGGCGGCCTCGGCTGGTCCACGCACGAGGCCCAGTTCCCAAACCTTCCGATCCTGGCCCACATCCAGTTGAGCGCCGTGTACCTACAGGACGGTGCGCAATTCGAGCCGTTCCGTAGGCAATACGCGCTGGCCTACATCGAGACCGTGAACACTCCACACGGTGTGTGGGGGATCCCGATGGCCAACAAGGAGACGGACAACAACGTCTGGCTGGAGACGGACCATGTCACGTTCCAGCTGCAAGCAGAAGGCGTTGAGACGTGTTCGGCATTTGGCCTCATCCACGACCGCAGCCCGGCAGCCTCCAATGCGGGCGTCGTGACCGACAGCCTGGACTTCGCGATCTTCGATCCCGACGGCATGGTGGTCGGCACCCATCGAGTGGTGCAACTCGAAGGTGGCAAGCGACTGCAACCCGATGATGTACAGGAGCGGGTGCTCGAGCGCGCGATTGCCCAGTCCGACCGTAACCTCGACATCGTCCCGGTCGACCTGACCGGCATTCCCGCCAGCGCCGAGTTCCGAATCAACACACGCACTCGACGCCCAACCCCACCCGCAAGTCCCGGTCCCATCTGATCTGGAATTCGCCGGGTAGGCCTATGACCGCCGCACCACGGCTCCTCTTGCTGCAGACGGGTCGCATGCCATGCCGAGCGGTACAGCTCTCCAAGCTGCCTGTCCTCAGCCCGCAGCGCTTCTCCTGGAAGGGCTACCCGCACCATTGTTTTTCGGGAAGGGAAAGCTGGTAGCTGAGCACTCGGGCGCGATCGGATCATGTTCAGGTCTCAGCTTTGTGTTCCTTGCCGCCTATTTTGTCCAGGACTACCTTCGCCTGTCGATCCACGACACCGGTGAACAGTTGCTGGGAGGCACCAAAAATAGCGGCCCATGCGAGTATTTGCGGAGCAGTGTCCAGCGCGGACAATCCAGGCACGAATCCTCCCCGCATGAGGATCAGCCCGAGGTATGCAGTAAGGGCTCCCAGTGGCAATTTCATGAGTCCAAGAAGCGCCGGCACCGAGTATGGGCTGAAAGTACCCTGGACTTTACGCAGTGATGCTGCCCCTGATACGGCGGCTGCCAAAAGGCCCATAAGCTCAATCAGGGCCACATCGGCGCGTGTGATTGTTTCCTCTCGTGTTTTGTCGATGTCGGCTTGCGGTGGATCATCACTCGTGGGAAAGATTGATTCGTGCGTCGCACATACAATTTTGGCCGGAGCTCCCTGCGACTCACCCTGGGGGTTGAAGCACACGGAAAGCTTGTCGGGAAAGTACGCACCGAGCACTGCCAATGCGGCAGCCATGATCGTGATGAGCACCACGGCCCACATCAGGGCCCGATAGAAGCTGCGAGCCTGTCCATACGCCTGGCGAGCACGCGAGTGTGCGGCTGCCGAGGCTGCGATGACACTTTCACGAACACTGTCATCGATGTTCACAGGTGCTGGTGATGCCGTGAGTGCTTTCTCGATCCACGCTCGGCGCGGATCGGCGGGGGCCAGGTACTTTCGGACATCCGACAAGATCTCAGGGATCCAGCCCTGAACGTATGACGGGGGTGCGATGCGCAGCAGTTGTTCCTCAGCTGAGTCGATGGCACTGTATGCACGGGCCATCGCGGCCGGATCGTTTCGACGACCGGCCTTCGCGGCTTCTTCCGCTTCCTGCACATGTCCGTTGATACCGTCAATTAGAGCGCTTCGACGCATATCCCCGGGGGCTGATGGCATTGGCGGGTCAGCCCGAAGAGAGGTGGCGATTGTTCTGAGGCGGGCCACCTGGGCCAATACATCCTCCCGCCAGGGCGCTTTACGTTTACCTGGTTTAGTCATGCTGCGACTCATACAGGGATTCGCGTTACGCCGGCGTTACCCCTGTGCGGCGATAAATCCCATCCCAACCTCCTGTCCCTCGGGCAATGCAGTTAACGGGCGATGCAGGCCCAGGCCTCGGCCACAACATCGGCGAAAACATGGATGAGTAAGGCCGCAGTAACGCCGCAGTAACGGCGGGTTCTCTATTTTGAACGGAAGGTTGCAAGGTGCGCCGTCGCACAACACGTGCGGGACATTGCTAGGTGGAAGAATTGGTGCAATGGCTGAAGTCGCTGCCCAGCCCTTCCTTTTCTCGCACCTGATTGTTCGAAGCCGTCCTGCTCAAGGCAAGGCGACCTTGGGAGAGTGAAGGTATATGGCAGATTCTGCCGCTGGGACGCCTAGTGGCGGCTGATACTAGGTATCCCCGCAAGACCAGAGCCGGAAGAACCGACCAACCGGCGGCGGTCGCTGCGTTCACCGAAGCGAAATGGGTGTCTTGGTGACTTCGATGCGCGCGTCCTGGCAGCACCAGCGACGACACTGTGAAGAGTAGAAATTTTGGAAAAGGAAAAGTAGAAATTCTGATTGGCTGCCTCGCAAGCCCAAAACCTCCGCCGATCACCGCGCAGCTTCACGTCCGGGGACACTGCGATCTCCTTTGTCCGGCTTTCCACGCCGGCACGTGCACAAACTTTCCGCACAGCCCTGACGCCATGAGACGCAGGTCGCTGTGCATAGCGATCAAGGAAACCACGATGTCGACACCTCTCGCCCAGAAGATCGTTATTTTGCGCGCACCTGCCCTGCACGCCACCCGGGGCCCCTTCGACGGACCGGTGACGCCTGGACTCGAATCCACTGCCCAAGGCATCGCCGAGCGCGCGGTGGGGATGACGGTGGAAAGGGAAGACAACCCCTCGAGTGCCACGATCAACGCCCTACGAAACGATCCGACGGTCCTCAGCTTCGCCCCCACGATGCCGATGAATCTCATCGAACCCCTTAATGCAGAGGATGCAGCGTCCGGTTCCGTAACGTGGGGCGTCAAGGCCGTCGGAGCGGATACGTCTGCCTTCACGGGCGCCGGGGCGATCGTGTCGGTCCTGGACACCGGCATCGACGCTACCCATCCCGCCTTCGCCGGTGTTGACCTTGTCACGAAGGACTTTACGGGCGCTGGCAGCGCCGATGACGACAACGGGCACGGTACGCACTGCGCGGGAACAATCTTCGGCCGCGACCTCGAGGGCCAGCGGATCGGCGTTGCCCGCGGCGTCCAGAAAGCCCTGATCGGGAAGGTACTCGGTGGTCCGAACGGCGGAAGCAGCGACATCCTTGCCTCGGCCATGTTGTGGGCTGCCGACAACGGCGCCCATGTGATTTCCATGTCGCTGGGCATCGACTTTCCCGGTTGGGTGGATGAACTGGTCAAGGTGAACGGTTTGTCCATCCCCGCCGCGACATCGATCGCCCTCGAGGGCTACCGCGCCAATGTCCGGCTTTTCGAACAGTTGACCAACCTGCTCAACGCCCGCGCCTCAGTCGCCCAGACCACAATCGTCGTGGCGGCCGCCGGAAATGAAAGCGAACGCACCGGCAATCCCGCATACGAGATCAACGTTGCCCCACCGGCGGCAGCCTATGGGATTACGTCGGTTGCTGCCTTAGCCGACGGACGTGCCGGCGGCGGACTCACCGTGGCACCGTTCTCCAACACGATGGCCACCGTAGCCGGTCCCGGAGTTGGGATCCTCAGTGCCTGGCTCAATGGCGGCACCAAAACGATCAGCGGAACCAGTATGGCGACCCCGCATGTGGCTGGGGTCGCCGCGCTCTGGGTCGAACGGCTTCTTGCGCAGGGACCGCTCAGTCCGGTACTCCTTCAGGCAAAACTGATCGGTTCCGGGACGCACGAACCCCTCCAATCCGGCACGGACCCCGTAGACGTAGGCGCGGGTCTGGTCCAGGCTCCAACCAGTACTGATTAGGTCGATGAGCCCATCTCCGTGCAGGCTTTCCGGTGCGCGAAGGACCCTCACTCTCTTCTTTTATCGATAGCTCTATTGCCCAAGGTGGATCACCATGACTGAAAATACTGAGGGAAAACCCTCCAGCCAGCGGCGGGCCGTCCGATTGATCTTTCAATTTGACGGGGACGACGTCACCCTTATTTCCCAGCAAGACGTCGACATCACCAGGGTGCCCGCGCTACGGGAACCGCCGCCAGGGAGCTACGTAGAGGTGCGCGCGGCAGATGGCGGCGCACTATCGCGCGTACCCATTGGCAATGTTTTCTCAACAAGTATCGAGGTTTTCCCGGAGTCCACGGCAGAAGCCATCGTCAGGGTCGACGTGGACAAGCCCAGCGGGGCTTTCACCGTGGTGGTACCCGCCTCCGAAGACGCGGCACGAGTGGCCGTACTGGGGGTTCGAGCAGCCCGAGGGGCGGAAGGCAAGCTGGAAGCGGAACGCTCTGCTCCCGAAGAACTCGGCGTCTTCCCCCTCCTGCAGACGCGTTAGGGGATGTGATCATGACTACTTCCGATGGCACCGTACAGGGCAACACACAGATCTTCGGATCCGCACCCCGTAACAGGGCGTTCAACATCGTCCTGCTCGCTGAGGGGTTCACCGCTGGACAACAAGCCAACTTCAATACCGCATGCACCGAGTTCGTCACCGCTTTCAGCGCCACAGCACCCTTCGACGGGTTAGCGTCCGCAATCAACGTTTTCCGCGTCAACGTCGCCTCAACCGATTCCGGAGCTGACGACCCGGCGGCGGCAGGAGGTACGGGAGCGGTTGTCCGTACCTACTTCGACGCCACCTTCGGAGGCAACAACATCCGCCGTTTGCTGCTATGCAACACCACGACGGCCCTGCAGGTGGCAGCAGCGCAGGTGCCCGAGTTCACCGTGGTTCTGGTCGTGGTCAATTCGACCATCTACGGTGGCGCTGGAGGATCAGTGGGCACTTACTCCCTTGCCTCAGGCGCGACCGAAATCGCCATCCACGAGCTCGGACACACCGCCTTCGGGCTGGCGGATGAGTACGACTACTATGCCGGCGGAGCCGAAACCGGTCATGACCACCACCCACCGGTAGAACCCAGCGAACCCAACGTCACCGTCGATGCAAACCGGGCCACCCTGAAATGGCGCTGGGCGGTGAACGCGGCCACGGCACTCCCAACGACAGCCAACCCGGACTGCACGACAGTCGATCCGCAACCAAGCCCGGTCCCGGCAGGAACCGTAGGAGCTTTCGAAGGCGCCCACTACTACCACTGCGGCGCGTTCCGTCCCGAATACAACTGCAAGATGCGCAGCCTGGGAGATCCATTCTGTCTGGTGTGTAGCCAGGTCATCCGAAACCGCATCGGCTCGCTGGGCCACGCCAGCATCGTGGGCTTCGGTGATGCCGGGGTGTGGGTGTCATTGAACAACGGCAACGGCACGTTCAAGGCCCCGGTCAAGGTGGTGGACAACTTCGCGTATTCGGCCGGCGGGTGGCGGGTCGAGAAGCATCCGCGGTTCCTGGCGGATGTGACCGGGGACGGCAGGGCGGACATTGTGGGCTTCGGTGATGCCGGGGTGTGGGTGTCATTGAACAACGGCAACGGCACGTTCAAGGCCCCGGCCAAGGTCGTGGACAACTTCGCGTACTCGGCCGGCGGGTGGTGGGTGGAGAAGCATCCGCGGTTCCTGGCGGATGTGACCGGGGACGGCAGGGCGGACATCGTGGGCTTCGGTGATGCCGGGGTGTGGGTGTCATTGAACAACGGCAACGGCACGTTCAGGGCCCCGGCCAAGGTCGTGGACAATCTCGCGTACTCGGCCGGCGGGTGGCGGGTCGAGAAGCATCCGCGGTTCCTGGCCGATGTGACCGGGGACGGCAGGGCGGACATCGTGGGCTTCGGTGATGCCGGGGTGTGGGTGTCATTGAACAACGGCAACGGCACGTTCAAGGCCCCGGCCAAGGTCGTGGACAACTTCGCCTATTCGGCCGGCGGGTGGCGGGTCGAGAAGCACCCGCGGTTCCTGGCGGATGTGACCGGGGACGGTAGGGCGGACATCGTGGGCTTCGGTGATGCCGGGGTGTGGGTGTCGCTGAACAACGGCAACGGCACGTTCAGGGCGCCGGTCAAGGTGGTGGACAACTTCGCCTATTCGGCCGGCGGGTGGCGGGTGGAGAAGCATCCGCGGTTCCTGGCCGATGTGACCGGGGATGGTAGGGCGGACATCGTGGGCTTCGGTGATGCCGGGGTGTGGGTGTCATTGAACAACGGCAACGGCACGTTCAAGGCCCCGGCCAAGGTGGTGGACAACTTCGCGTACTCGGCCGGCGGGTGGCGGGTGGAGAAGCATCCGCGGTTCCTGGCGGATGTGACCGGGGATGGTAGGGCGGACATCGTGGGCTTCGGTGATGCCGGGGTGTGGGTGTCGCTGAACAACGGGGACGGCACGTTCAAGGCCCCGGCCAAGGTGGTGGACAACTTCGCCTATTCGGCCGGCGGGTGGCGGGTGGAGAAGCACCCCCGCTTCCTGGCCGACATCGGATGAATTTTCGGATGGATGGGTCAACTCACAAGGACTGTTCCATCCTCCGCCCCCGATGAGCCCACCGACCACTGGCAGAAACATTGAACGCGGACACGGGCCCAAAGGTAGGTCTGACCGAAGGTCCAGACGGGCCGAAACTATGCAGGGCGTAAGCCGAGGAACCGAGGACCGCGTTCTTAAGAGGACCGCGTTCTTCACTGGGCACGGAAACGCGTTCTTCACTGGGCACGGAAACTAGACGCGACATGCAATCCTGCTGATAGTCCCTCCCAAGGTTCAACTACGCCACGCCGAAACCCGAACGGGCACGCCGAAAGCCGAACGGGCACGCCGAAACCCGAACGGGCACACAGGGCCACGTCGTGGACGATTGGAACCGAACAGATCAGGCCATTACATGCGGGAGGCAGTAGTCGGCACTGCCAGATTGTGCCGACGGGGTGTGTGTTCCTCCGGCCGGGCACCGGGATGTTGCTTGACCGCCGCCGAAGAACAACCCCTGGCACCTGTTGCACCAGCGCCAGTCCCTCTGACGGTGGGGGGATGCCTGTATGCCGTAAGCAAGGCAGTAGTCGGCACTTCCAGTTTGTGCCGACGGGGCGTGTGTTCCTCCGGCCGGGCACCGGGATGTTGCTTGACCGCCGCCGAAGAACAGCCCCTGGCACCTGTTGCACCAGCGCCAGTCCCTCTGATGGTGGGGAGATGCCTGTACGGCGAAAGGCAAGATGTAGTTGCCGCTGTTGCTCTGAGTCTGAGGCGAGTGAGCGTCTCCGGCCGGGCACTGAGAGGCCGCTTGACCGCCGCCGAAGAACAGCCCCTGGCACTTGTTGCACCAGCGCCAGTCCCGTTGCGTCGAGTTTTCGGGCACAGGCGTGCCTGTTTTGTGGAGTAGAGCACCTTGAGGGTCAAGGCCGAAAACATGGATTTTGCCGTCAGCCCATACCACCGCTGGCGAAGAAATGACTGACTCGGTGCCGATTGGCTCGTACGCTGACCAGCCCCGGTCATACCATTTGTGCCAGATGGCATTATCGGACTGACGTTGGACAAAGATGTCCAGACTGTCCGGACCCCTGGTGCACACTGCTGGGGCTTGGCTGAAGGGTTCCGGGCTGATCTGGCTATAACCGGACCACGTGTGCCCATCGAAGGCTTTATACCAAAGTGCGCTGTCCGTACCCTGGACAAAAACATCGATGCGACCATTTCCTCGTGACACTGCCGCTGGCGCAGCATTGAGCTGTTCGGCACCCAGCTGCCGGGCTGGTAACCAAGTCTTCCCATTGAAGGCCTTGGTCCACAGACTGTGGTCACGGGCGGCCCGTGCGAAAACGTCCAGCCAGCCTTGCCATCGTGAACAGATGCTTGGGCTTGAATTGATCAGCAGTTGCTGGTCGAGTAATGAGTAGCCGGACCACCCGATGTTGGTGTCATAGACCTTGCCCCAGAGGCGACTGTCCGTGCCGCGGACGAGCAGGTGCCGGCTTTGATGATCTGGTGCTATTACGGCGGGGGAACCGAGAAAGGGGTTCGGCGCGATTTGGTTGTACCCGGTCCAACCTCCCCAGGGCGTGTAGGTTTTCGTCCACAGGTCTAGTTCCGGCGTACGGCTGACATAGACTTCCTGTATTCCCGTCCCTCCGGAACACGCGCTGGGCGCCGCAGCTAATTTTTCAGCCCCGATTTTCTCATAGTCCGACCAGTCCATGATTACCATTTGTGGCTCCAACTCTAGAGGCAGCACATGGGGATCGCCGGCCGATCGGCGAGAGTTCCGCGCTCCCTGCCTTCCTTCATAATGATTTCCGGTTGTACCGATCTGCCAGCCGCTGCCGCGACATGAAAAGACGATGGTAGAAAACCGCTCTGATTTCCCGATCTCCGGATAAAGTGCCAATCACCTCAGACCGTTGATCGATAAAATGATGAGTTCCGTTCCTCAAACGTGTCAATTAGTGGACCGAACCGCTGTGGTTCCCTCGCATGCCTTACTAGGGGCGGGGGCTACACGGGCCAGTTCGCTTGCCCGTGTCGGATCAGGTCCATGAGTGCCCCACCGCCGGAGTACACCAGGCGTGTTGGGTCGAGAACATCCTTTTCCTGACCGCTCAGGACGCCCACAACGTACGGGGTTGCGGTGTGGTGCCAGAGGGGGCCACCGGACCAACCTGGGCCAAGATCCGCCTGCAGATCAAACTCAAGCTCTTTGCCGGGACTGTCGTTGTCGATGTCGCGCACAGCCATGTCCAGCTCGACCGCCGGTCGCTCCCCATAGCTGCCGGGATAACCGGACGAAACGAACCGCTTGTTGTAGTACTCGTCCTCGTTGCCGAACGATGCGGCGCCCATCCATCCCAATGCTCTTCCCAGGGGGTTGAAGAGCTTGCAGATGATGTAGTCGTATCCGGTGACACTCCCGTTCGGGTTGTATCCGTGGTAGTTCTGCACAAATGAGCTGCCGAACGGCCGGGCACCATTGTTGTAGGCGGGAACGAACTCCATGCTCCAGTTCTGGGCTCCCCACGGGGCAACGTGGCCGGCAGTGAGGAGCAGATTGGGTCCGACAAGGACACCGCTTCCCCGTCGTCCATTGCTG
The DNA here is from genome assembly GCF_054510855.1 of Arthrobacter rhamnosi. Classification (NCBI taxonomy): domain Bacteria; kingdom Bacillati; phylum Actinomycetota; class Actinomycetes; order Micrococcales; family Micrococcaceae; genus Arthrobacter; species Arthrobacter rhamnosi. The sequence continues at coordinate 34,534 of NZ_JBTNDT010000013.1, forward strand.
TTGAAGACGATCCCAACGGTGCACATCGGATAGAGCATCGGGTTGGGCTCTTCGTGGACTGCAGGTGCGATGAACGACTGTCCTTCCACTGAGAATGTCTCATCAGAGGAAGGGTCGGCGAGGGTTGCCCACGGAGGGCAATAGGGCTCAATCGTTTGCTCACCGAAGGATTCAGTGTCCGGCGGAATCAGTTCAGTCTGTTGCTGCCCGGGTATTACCCGGAGCAGATCCTTGACGTCTTCGGGGATGTCGAGCCGCTCGAGAAGGTTCAGTGGAAGTGTTCCGTCGACCATGTCTCTACCTCTCATCTACTTGCGTCATCTACCGGCCGTGATCGCCGGTCGGTGGTCCTGGAGCAGGTTCATGCCCCGCCCGGCCCCAGTCCGTGGACCAGGAATTCAGGTAGGCACCTCCCTCCGGCACAATGAGCCACCGTGGTCGCCCACCCCAGCCGCCCACCCCAAAACTCGTTGTCAAAGTGGTTCTCTCGAATCGGGTGTCCCGGGCCTCCGACCTGCACCGTTCGTGCCGTCAGGAGCTCGACGAGGCTGAACGAGTATATTCAGCCGGGCGTTACACCCGCGTTATCGCCCCACTTACCGCTTCAGCCCGCCCGCCGCGCGACATCAACCTAACTGGTTCCATGCCTCCGCTCCCCTCCATTGGCCCGACCGGGGCCGGCCATTGCGGCCATGCGTGCAGTGCCACCAGCCAAGGTCGATGAACCAAAACCGCTCCCCCCCAGCAGCAGTAACGTCCCCGTAACGGGGCTCCGTTGTACTAGGGCTAATGCGACATCATCCGCCGAAAGTCAGCCGTGGGTTCACTTCTGATGCTTCCGCAACAGAAGTACGGCAGCTGCACGATGCTTTTCTTGCCGCACGGGAGTGCATACTCCACGTTCACGCTAACCGGGGGTCGGGCGTAGGAGCCACGCTTTTCCACGAGGACCAAACGTAGACCGGGAGCAGGTGAGCGTCATGGCGACAGACCACCGTTGGCTAAAATCAACGGGCGACTTGGGAGCAAGCCCGGAGGCCCCGGCAGTGGAAACCATGATCATCCGGACATGGTTTGAGCGGGGGCACAGCCAGGGCTTTCGCGCACGGATAACTTACGGGCAAAGATCCGGAAACGAACAACGTACTGTACTCGCCGCCGACCATGACGAGGTTCTATGGGTGGTGGCGAAGTGGCTCGCCGCTCAGCCAGGAGTCACCCGCAGGAACAACTAGGTGGTCTTTTCTTGTACGCGCTGGACCCTCGATGGCATCAGCGACAAGCCTGCTAAGAGCCGCAGAAGGCTGCAGCCCCAGATCCTCCTCCAGTTTTTCCCGATACCGTTCGTAATCCCGAAGCGCCGCCGCCGGATTGCCATGCTGCAACTCCGCCGCCACGAGCATCCGGACCGCAGCCTCGTACAGTGGCTCCAACTCCAGTGCTGCCTCTGCGGCCGCACCAGCAGTAGCACAGTAGCCCTGGGCGAGAGACTGGCCAGCAATGATGGTAAAAGCGCGAAGCCGGTCCTGCTGCAGCCGGCTTTGTTCGAATATGACCCAGTCCTCATACCAACCAGGTAGCAGCTCCGCGTCACGCAGATCGTGCAGCATAGGAGCCCAATTCTCCTCAACTCCAACCGCGCTCACTCTCTCCATCTGAATACGAACACGATGCAAGTCCACCTCAACCCGGTCGTTCAAGGACAACATCGCGCCATGATTGACGATCAGCCCGGGTACCTGGCGCGACACCAGGTGCACGCTGACCCGCAGACTTTCTAGAGCTCTGGGATCGGGATATTCCGGCCACAGCAGGCCGACCAGAAAGCTCCGAAGACAGGGCCCCTTGATGGCAAGCGCTGCAATGAGGCGTTGCTGACGGGTGGCAACGTGCACGACAACGCCATTCCGGTAAAGCCGCCAAGCCCGGAGCAGTTCGAGTTTCAATTCACCATAGTCGTCGTAGCCCATGGGAACCTGGTTTCAGTTTGCTTAGACGATGCCTCATCCAAAAGCAAGCATCCTCACCTAGGTGTGGCGTGTCAATAAAATACCCCTCTGTTTCAGGAGGGGGCTTTGAATCATCAGGAAATGGTTACTTCTCGGACACAACTACGTCTCCAAAGGAGCGATTGCGTATCGTCATTGCTCTCACCTGCCGGAGCGCTGCTCGGTGGCACGAGACGCTGCCGTCTGGTGCACCTACCGCGTCCCCGAGAAACCCCTGCCAGAAATGGCGAAAACAGTTCACCAGGTTGACCGATTGAAGCACCTGCAGGCATTTGCCAGCCCGCTGAGCACTGTTTAAGGCTTCCGATCAAAGCCGCCTCAGGAGGTCGGAGACCACCAGGGGCCCCTGTCACTGGGAACCTCATGCCCGGCATGCCCTGAAATGCCCGGCTCGTCGCGGTGGCAAAAAGAATCGGGAATCAGAGTACTGCTCTCCTACGCTCGTTACCGGGAGACGTGGCATCCAGCAGTACCAACCGCCGGCTGACGGGCTTCTATTCTCCTGCTCTATGTGCCTTTACGACGTAGCTATGGAGCATGCACGCCTCGTTATCGCCGGATCAACCTTCCGCCCCGACTGCTGCGTCACCGCCACGAAGGGTCTTTTTTGGTAATGGGCTGGTAACGCCCACGTCGCTAACCTGCCCTGCACCACTGCAATCGCAGCTTTTTACCTGGGAGACATCATGGAAGAGAACCAAGGTCCTGCCCCGGAAGGCATGGACGAGACCCGCTCTAGGTGTGAGGAATTGATGTTCAGGTCCTCCGCAGACGTCCGGACGTCCTTCGTCTTCGGTATCCAAGCCTTCCAACTCAAGCCAGTTCACTACGCCGCGATCGACGGGGTCGGCTTTTTCGAGGGAGACATCCGGCTCGGAACCGTCGATGAGCTCGAGGCTTGGCGCACGGAATTTGAGGGGATCGCGACTGAAAGACTCTCCATCAGCGGCCACACCGAGGAACCACTCGACTTCGCTGAAGGAGTGGGTATCACAGGTCAGAGGTTTCGCTGGCCGAACGGGATAGTTCCTTATGAGACGGTTCCCGAACTGCGGGACCGGGTCAGCGCCGCGATTGAGCACTGGGAGGCTCACACCTGGATTCGTTTCGTTGAGAGGACGGCACAGAATGCCGGATCGTGGCCGAACTGGGTGTCCTTCCAGGTCCGGGATGGCTGTTGGTCCAGCGTCGGTATGCAGGGGGGCGAGCAGGATATTTCACTGGCTGCGGGGTGCGGTTTTGGGGCCGCGGTGCACGAGATCGGCCACGCAGTCGGGTTGTGGCACGAGCAAAGCCGGGAAGACCGGGCCCGTTTTATCCGCATCAACTGGGAAAGCATCGAGGACGGCAAGGAGCACAACTTCAATCAGCACATCACCGATGGAGACGACATCGGCGCTTATGACTTCGAATCGATCATGCACTATGGCCCCACCGCCTTCGGTATCAATGGCCAGGTGACGATAGCGGCTATCAACGGTGAGTCCTTCGGCCAGCGGACAGGTTTGAGCGACGGAGACATCGCTGCCGTCCATGCGATGTATCCCCAGCTCGAGCCCAAGCCCTTTCCATGGGCGTACATCGCCTATTCCACCGATCTGACCGGGGACGGACGGGCGGACATTGCCGGGTTCGGTGAGTCCGCCGTCTGGGGGGCACTGAACAAGGGCGACGGAACGTTCCACTCCACGCAGAAAGTGCTCGACGGATCCTTCGGGTACAGCGCCGTCGCCGGAGGATGGCGGGTGGGGAGGCATCCGCGGTTCCTGGCGGATGTGACCGGGGACAAGCGGGCCGACATCATCGGGTTCGGTGAGTCCGGTGTCCGTGTAGCGCGCAACAAGGGCGACGGGACCTTCCACCCCCCGCAGACCGTGTTGAACAGTTTCGGCTATGGCGGCGGGACATGGCGGGTCGAACGGCACCCCCGTTTCCTGGCGGATGTGACCGGGGATGGTAGGGCGGACATCATTGGCTTCCACGGGGATGGCGTCTGGGTGTCGTTGAACAACGGGGACGGCACGTTCAGGGCGCCGGTCAAGGTGGTGGACAACTTCGCGTACTCGGCCGGCGGGTGGCGGGTGGAGAAGCATCCGCGGTTCCTGGCGGATGTGACCGGGGATGGTA
>NZ_JBTNDT010000014.1:0-12453 GCF_054510855.1 Arthrobacter rhamnosi
GTGCATCAGGGTCGCGTCAATGCCCTGGTCCCGGAACTCGGGGTGTTCTATGCCCGCGATGAGGATGACGTGCCCGCCGTTCATCGTGTACTTCATACATGCGGCGAGGTCACCGTCGATGAAAAGCTCGAACCGGCAGTACAGGGGGTTGTCGCGGAATGTTCCCTTGACCTGGTGCACCGTGCCAGATTCGGCTACGCCTTCGGCGCCGCCCTCGGTGGCTTGCTGTGCGCGATGCTCGAGCTCCTCGACGATCATCTCGTAACGGTCGATGGCCCCGGTGGGCGGGTAGTCGGTATCCATGACCTGGTATGCCTGGTTCACCAAGATCCGCAGGTGCCTGGTGGGCAGTGCGGCGAGGTCCTCGGGGGTCAGGGTTCCCTCCAGCGCGGCGCCGTCCCGCGCATGGCGGGCGGTCCGCACTTGGGGCGCCTGGCTGTCGCTGCGGGAATCGGCCGAGGAGGCGATTGTGCTCGACTCATCCAGCGCAAGGGCTGTGGATGGTTCGGTGGGGTCTGGGTGCAGGAGTTCTGTCATGGCCATTCCTGTGCTCGTGATAACGATGGCCTTTTTCTGGACCCCGGTGTCACGACGAGAGTATCGGCAAGACACTGGAAAAAGACACCACGTCGGCTTACAACTCGCTGTATGACAGCGCCTCGGGTTTGGTCGTTCAGACCCAGATGTGCAGTTGAACCTGCGCGGCGAGGCGTCTGAGGACCTGGACATCTTCCTCGGTGAAGGACCGCGGCTGGTCATCGATCAGGCAGAGGGTGCCGATGCGCCAGCCGGCGGCTGTGCTGATGGGGTGCCCGGCGTAGAAGCGGATCCCTGGGGCGCCGGTGACGAGGGGGTGATCACGCCATTCCGGGTCGAGGGCGGCATTGGTGATGACGAGGGTGCGGTCGTGTTCGATGGTTTTCGCACACAATGCGATGCCTCGGGGGAGGTCCTGGCCGATGGGTCCGACGACGGACTTGATGACCTGGGCGTCCTCGGTGATCAGGGCGATGGAGGCTGAGCTGACACCGAAGTGGTCCCGGGCCTGCCGGGTGATCCGATCGAAGCGTTCCTCCGGCCCGGACTCGAGCAACCCGGTCTCGTGCAACGCGTGCAGGCGCCGAAATTCATGCTCGTCCGGGCCTGCATCGTCGATCCCTCCCGCCCGGGCATCCGCGGCACCCTGAGCGTCCGCAGTACCAAGGGAAGCGCTGGTGCTGTGGTCCCCGACCGGCGGTGCGGTGAAGTCGTATCCGTCGGGGGACAGAGCCACGTCGCGAAGGTAACCGTCGTACCCGGAGGACGACGCCGCACCCTGATTGCTGTAGTGCGCACCGTCAACCATGGAACCAGTGCTGTCGAGCAGTTCATTGATGGCGTGGGCGAGCAGGTCGCGGTCCGGTACCGGGAGCATCACCAGGCCGGACAGATATCCCTGGACGTCGAACTCGTCCGCGTCGCCCGTGAGGGCAAAGTACGCCATGAATACGTCCTTGGTATCCAAGCTCGCTGCCCGGACGGTCTGAATCGCACTCCACTGCTGCACGTACTCATCCAGCACGTTCACTCCTCCACCGAATCGTCAGGGGCCCTGTGTGGCACCTGATCCGCTTCCTCTAGTGATTCAACAGTAGGGTTTTCACGCGTTCTGCGTCGCCCGCCTTTACGTAGGGACGGCTGATCGACAGGTGAGCCTGAATCTGCAACGGAACGTACACCGGCTCATACGGTGGCAGGATCACGGGCAACGTCGTCTTCCTGCGGGGCTTCCTGCCGGGACACTAAGGGACTCGCTGACCTGCGGGTGCCGAGCCTTGATTCCACTAACAGCTGTCACTCCTATCACGATGGCAGTCTGATTCAGCACGACAGCTGAGGAGCCGAAATCGTATTGCAACCGACATCGCAGTCCTGAACTAGCACGACTGTTGAGGGATCGTCCGAGTGTTTCACCAACCGTTAGGTTTTGGCGACACCTCAGGTTCTGACCATGACACTCGCGCGCCTTACACGACCATCAATGCGCAGGGAACCTCTCCCGATGCGAGATCCACCGTTGGCCTACCGAGGGCAGCAGAATATTAAGTGTTTCCGCTGGCTTCACATGTCTAGCAGTAGGCAGATGCCACTTGGGGGCGGCAGGAACGCTGTGCAACGCACGTGTCCTGCCGCCCCCGCCTCAGCACCGCAGACATCCGGGCAACAGGCGGAGAGCCTGCGCAAATCGAACAACGAGCAAGCTCCCGGAACCTTAGTAAACAGCGGCTTTGTACCCAACCGGGCGCATGATGTGAGCCAGCTACGAGTTATTCGAAGTGGGTGGTCGGCGTTTCATCGCTGGTGGTGGCGACGACGCGGGCTGCGATGTTGCGGAGCTTGATGTTCCGGCCGCTGGAGGCTGCTTTGAGGATCTGCATGGCCTTTGCCTGGCTGCATTTGTTCTGCCCCATGATGATCCCGGCGGCAAGGTCGATGACGGTCCGGGATTCCAGGGCCGCACTGAGGTGGGTCTCCTTGTCGGACAGGTGCGCGATCCGTACCGCCAAACGCAGGGATCTGGACGCTTCCCGGGCGAAGACTTCCGCAGCCGCGGCGGTTTCCGGCGTGAATCCATCCACCGTGTTGGAGTAGAGGTTTAGCGCGCAGTCAGCTTCGCCTTTGAGGGGAATGGGCACGCCGAGGATGGAGAGCATGCCGTGTTCGGCGATGGTCGCGAAGTACTCGGGCCACCGGCCATCGATGCGCGTGTCAGGGACGTAGACGGTTTCCATGGTGCGGGCTGCGGTGAGGCAGGGTCCGTCCCCGTAGGAGTACTGGATTTCGTCGAGCTTCAGGGCTTTCTCGCTGCTGCTCGCCACGGTTTCGGCGTGCCGGGGCCGCAGCAGTGTCACCCCGCAGAACACCTCACGTCCCGGGTCGGACAGTTGCCGGGCCGCGAGCTGCGCAAGAGTACCGAGGAAATGCTCCACCCCCGGACTGTCGAGGACCAGATCCTGCAGATCCGCTATTTCGCTGACAGCCACTACGGGACCGCCCGGCTGAGTACCAGGCGTCGGGGCGGGTGGGGCGGCCTCGGCGTCGAGGGTGAGGAGGGGTTGATCGTTCATGATTCTCCTATCCAGGAGATCAGCGTTCGCGGAGCGGCAGCGCCCGGAGAACCCGAAACACGGCGATAATCATCACTACAGCGCTCTTTCACTAACGACACTCTCAACGCTACGCTCCGGGTCCTAATTAACCCCACGACAGCCCCGACGCCTGCAGCCAAACACGGCGGAAGCCACTTCCACGCGCCAGCCAGATCCGTACGATGCTTGGACTGGCCGACCGGGCTCTTCAATTTGCCCCCACGGGTAAGATCTACCCGCGGTACACGTAAGCTCTGCCGCCTCATAAAGGAAGACCTTTGACTGACAGCCCGGAAGGACACCCGCAGGCAGGCACCTCGCGTCGCGTGATGCACTGAAGCAGAAGTTGACTGCTCAGGAGGTGATGAGTGTGAAGGGTCGCTACTTCGTGCTCGCCCTCGCTTTGATCGGCGGTCAATCCATGACGGCGTGTACCATCGAAGCTGCCGGCGGGCTGCAGGAGTCCTCAGCACTCCAAGTGCTCGTTTCAGATGAGCAGCGCGACGGTCGATTCGGGCCTGAAGCACTATTTGAGGGCGTCCTGCTCACCAGTAAGGACGAATGCCTGCTAGCTCACGCCTCGGACGGCACGATCTACAACATCGAGTTCCCTGCTGGCACGCACTTCAACGACGCAGGGGAGCTTGACATTGGGTTCGACACGATTCCGCTGGGCCCGCAGGTGTCCCTGGGTGGTGGATATAGCGAGGCGCCCGAACTGACGGAAGCCTTGCCAGGTTCATGCAAAACAGGCGCGACCTTTATGGTTTACACGTCCTGACCGTCCGCGATCGAGCGGTTCGGTAGTCGATCCCTTGGCGGGACGGCACGATGGCCTTATCGGCATCGCTAGTCAGCGACGGTAGTCGTCCGCCTCGCCGTGGTTGTCGTGGTCCTGGCCTTGGTCGCCGCCGTGGTCCTCGAGCCGGCGTAGGAACGGTTCGAATCTGGTGTGGAACGCAATACCAATACTCTGTGCAGACTCCTGTGCCGCCAGGGCCAGCAGGTCACGCTGGGCCTCCGGTAGCATCATCATCCCCACTGTGTACAGGGCCACTTCCTCCTCGGATGCGCTACCTGACATCGCGAAATACCCTAGCCACACATCGTGCAGATCAAGGTCCTCTTGCAGGATCATCCGCACGAACTCGTGCCGCTGCTCCTCGGCGTTCAACACCTAAACCACCCTCACGCTTCCTCGGTTCCGTTAATCGTCTCGAAGGCCGCAGGCAGCGGTGAAGAGGATTGCACGAACAAAATGAGGGTTGCAGCTCGCGTCCAAAGCCTCTACTTGATCAGACTTCGCGAACCTTAACGTCCTCCTCGGCCCCGGCCCCGGCTTCTTCCGCCTCGGCCTCGGGTTTAGTCGTGGCGGAGGTGTCAGCTGATGCGTCGCGAATCGCCTGCCGGCGATCGAGCTCTTCCCGTAGCTCGTGGTGCTGGCCGTCGGTCTCCGCACCCACCTCACCGTCGCGGACGTACTGCAGGTCCCGAGCCCGGTGATTCCTGCTGTTGAGGATGTCCAGGTCATCCCGATCTATCGACGTCAGATCCTCTGGAAAGTCTTTGTCCGGATCCAATCTGCTGCTATCGATCACGAAAGGCCTCCATCACGTGCTGGCAATCTGAAAGCCCCGCTTCTAGAGGCGAAACCGACGATACCGCAGCGGCTCCTTGTTCACTGGACCTATGAGCGGACACGGGCCCGGTGGTCCTCCGTGAACGTTCCGAGGGGCGCCGCATGTGCGGCGCCCCTCGGTAAACTTGGGTTCTACTGGATGACCTACTATCGGCGGGGTTGTTGCCGGTGGATCTACCTAGCGACGGCGACCGGTGGTGTCGATGGTATCGGTGGCGTCGGTGGTGCCGTCGGCATCGAGGAGTTCGATGCGCTCCTTGCGCACCTGCTCCGAAACGGTCTCCTGCTCGGTAACGGTTTCCTTGTCGAGGCGGACGCGTTCGACAGCAACGGCTTCCTTTTCCACGACCGGACGCTCGGCGTGCAGGATCACTTCGTGTTCTTCTTCACTGATCGCGGGCCCGTCGTAGGCGTCACCCCGGTTGGCGCTGGTGATGGGTTCCCGCTCGATGCGTACTTCCTCGTGGGACACGGGGACGGTCTTGGTGACGGTCTCGGTGACGACGTACTTGCGCAGGCGGGCTTTCCCAACTTCGCGGCGCTCGGTCCCGACGTGGAGCTGCTCCTCCGAGCGGGTCATCGCGTCATCGGTGGTCGGACCGGACGTGTCGTGACCAACGGTGTCCTTACGGTCGTGACGCTCGTCGCCAGCCTGGAAGCCAAGCTCGAACCCGGTCGTACCCGTCGTCGTCCCGGTCGTCAGACCCGTGGTGTTCGAGTCAGTAGTTCCAGTGGTTCCAGTGTGTCCGGAGAGCCCGTAGTGGCGGTACAGGGTGTCTTCCTCTTCGGGGCTGAGGTCTCCGTCGGATTCGATGCGGGGTGCGTCCTTGACCTGGTCCTTGGTGTAGCCGATGGTGACGTCGTTGCCGGTCACGTTCGCGCCCTGCAGGGGTGCGAAGGACTCCGAGGTACCGAACAGGCCCGTCTTCACGGTGACCCAGCTCGGGTCCTGGGTCTGATCATCCAGGTAGACCTTGCCGACGGACCCGATCTTCGCGCCGTGGGAATCCAGGACGTGGCCGCGGCCGGAAAGAATGGTGTCGATGTGGTTCTGCGTAATCATGAACTGCTCCCTGGAAGTCAGGTGAATGGAACGGGGTGTGAGATCCGGTTGGTTACGGTCTTGGGGGAGTGCCTAGGACCCCGTGGACAACGGCTTTTCGGCCATTGTCCACTGTCGGTCGTGGTGATGCGGGGGTCAGCCGTTGAGGCCGGCCTGGTGGTTGATGCCGACCTGGTCGACCTTGCGGTGGAAGTGCATACCGGCCTTGCCGCCGAGGATCGCACCGATGAGGGGGACGAGCACGGCGATGGCCAGGCCGACCAGACCGCTGGCGGTCAGCAGGCTGCCATCAACCGGAATTCGGGGGGCGCCGCCGATGCTGGAGAGGATGTTGAACTGGCTGCCGGCGATGGCGGCGAGGATCGCGACGACGATGGCGATGATGATGCCCCACAGCCATACGGCGACGCCCTGCTTCACGCCGTCGAAACGGGCCATGCGGCCTGCGACGTAGCCGCCGCAGTAGTAGGCGAGGAACAGGACGATGGCGAGCACGATGCCACTGATGATGCTGAGTGTGTCCGCGTTCTGGGTTGCCTGGTTCGCGGCGTCCTGGGCTCCGCTGGTGTTCGCGGCTCCTACGCCGGCCCCGATTGCTGTTGCCAGTGCGCTGAGCAGGACGGTCAGTCCGATGGCTGTGAGCCATCCGAAGAACGCCGAACCCCACTTGATGCCGCCGAAGCGTTCCTTCTGCGCGGCGACGACGTCGTTCTTCCGCGCCCTGGGCGTACTGGACCCCGAGGTGTTGTCCTTTGCCATGTCATGTCCTTCGCATACGAAATCTTTGGTTTGGTCGGTGTTTGGCGCTTCGCTGGCGGGTAGGGAATCCGACGCCTGCCCGAGGAGGAATGCCCTCCCACCAAAATACCTAAGTAAACTGATGATCAGTACCCTTGTGTTCTTTTCGGGGGAACCCTCGTCTGGGGTTGACATCTGTTGGTCGTGCGGGGGCACCTCATCTGCTGGTCGCACCAGGGCACCCTGAGGGACTGGACGGGGAGGGGTGCGGTCTAAGGGCAGCATCCCTCCCGCGTCTTCAGGTATGCCCCGTGATGTCGGGATAAAGCACGGCACGTACAGGGGAAAGGCAGCGTAGTAACGGTGCCCATGAAGGGGAGAACGATATGGCGCTGTCAGCCGAGGAACGCCGGCAATGGGCCGAGCTCGAGCGGCAGCTGGCAGCTGGGAGACCTCAGTTGCACCCATCGAATGGGAGCCACAGGTCGGCACACTACAGAGCCAGCACGGCAGGGGTAGCCCGAAGAGTGCTGGCTCTGGTGATTGTGCTGGTGGCGTTCACGATCGTGATCCTGGCCGTCGTCGTGAAGATCCTGCTGATCGGGGTGCTGGCATTCGTCCTCATGATCATTGGCGGAACTCAGTTCCGGCCCCCCCCCACGTCCTACGGTCGGCGTCCTGTGGTGGCGACCCGGAATGCCGTGAAGGGGTCATGATGGGGACCGAAGCTTGGTCCTCGGTGCACCTGCTGTCCCTCGCGGCCCGCGCCGTTCAACGGAAGTCCGCGGCTTACCTCAAAGCACTCGGACTGCCTCAACTGGGCTTCTACATTCTCGAGCACCTCAGCGAGCGAAGCCCGATGCTGCAATCCGAACTCGCCCGACTGGTTCTTGTGCGCCCACAGACCATCGGAGTCGTCCTGACTACGCTCGAGGACCAACAGTGGGTCAGTCGTCAGCACGGCCTCAGCCAGAACCAGGTAGCAGTCAGCATCACCGACCAGGGCAGGGCACTCCTGGCCGCAGCCCAGGAATGCCTCCAGTCGATTCAGCTGCCGGCCGACGTCGAAGCGCTCCGCCCGATCCTCTCCACTATCATCAACCGCACCGAACACTAACCCCTGCGCACTACCCGTTATGAGTTGACATATGCGCAGGGAAGGAGTGGACAGGTGCCGGAACGGGTGGAGGGAGTGCGCCCGTCATGGGCGCACTCCCTCCACTTCTCCGTATCCGTCCGCCTGATTACTCCAGGTGCCGGACGGGTAGAACGTCAGTCTTTCTTGAAAGCGTCCTTGATCTTCTCGCCGGCCTGCTTCAGGTCACCCTTGGCCTGATCGCCCTGGCCTTCGGCCTTCAGGCTCTCGTCTCCAGTCGCGTTACCGGCAGCTTCCTTGCCCTGACCGCCGAGCTTCTGCGCGGCGATGCTGATCTTGTCGTCCAGCCCCATGATGTTTCTCCTTGCCGTCGACTTCAGTGGTCATTCAACGGGCACACCTGCCCGAGCAGGTCCCGTCCCTGCCGGGATACACCATCAGTGCCGCGTCCCGGCCTGCCGGTGAGCTTTCCGGGGACTTCTACGACTGGGAGATCATCAACGGTGCCTTCCGCTTCACCCTGGCAGATGTGATGGGTAAGGGGACCGGTCCGGCCATCCTGGCCGCGACAATCCGTGCCGGTCTTCGTGCAGCTGCCGGTCGCGACCCAGCGGGGGCGTTGACGGTCATGTCCGAGGAGATGCTGACCAACCTGGCACGGACCGATTCCTTCGCCACCGCCTTCCATGCCGATCTTGACCCGGCCACCGGAACCATCCGTTATTCCGACGCCGGGCACGGACTCGCACACCACATACCGTCCTCCGGGTCAGCCAATGGGTCAGCTCGCGGGACGGCCAGGAGGCTACCCACCAGCAGTGCACCCTTGGGGATCCTGCCCGGAATGCGGTGGGACACTCATATCCTCACCCTGGGCCCCGGGGATGCGCTGATCGTCCCCAGCGACGGCGTCCTGGACCTGCTCGGTGAGGACCTGGAGGAACTGGCTGGAGAATTGGAGGGCCTGGCAGCCAGTACGGACCTTCCCGCCGACCTGAACCGGTTGGCCAGCCGTAAGGGCCACGCCACCGATGACGTGACAGTCCTGATAATCCGCAAGAACCCCGACAGACTCTCCTGACGCCAGCGGTACGACAAGAACAGAGAGGCGAGGTCCTCGGGGCCTTGTCGGCCGGTGATGCCATGCGGGTTGGAGCGGGCGCCCGTGTAAGGCTTTACAAGCGCGAACTTCAAAATCACTGAAAGTAGGACCATTATGGGGACACGCTCAACCAAGCCGGGCCCACTTACCTCAGCCCGTTCAAGGCTCCCAGGCAGGACCTGGGGTCGGAGATATGGTGGTCCTGCGGTCCTGGTGGTGATCGCACTTGTGATCATCGGGTTCGCCGTGGGGAAGAATACGACCAGGACCACGACGACGACCGTCTCCCCGGATTGCGCTGAAGCGTTCGAGGTGATGCGGGTGCAGTACGACAGACTGTACGCACGAGGCAATTACACGAGTGAGGAACAAAACGCTCTGGAAGTACCGCCGTTGACGCGTGCACCACGGCTGAGGAATGGATTGCCGCCGGCCAAGCCAATCCCGCTGCTGTGGGAATGACCGACGCACGGGATGTAGACGCGGCATCGCTCGCGATCAGATGCCACATAGCACCGGAAACCTCTGCATGTAAATAACGGGACAAGGCCTCGTAAGTCAGCTGACCTGAGCTTTCGGCGGCCCGCCGCCCTGTCGAACGACGTGCAGGAACACCGCGACGTCGAAGGAATCTCAACGTGGATCACCTCTTGATTTTCGATCGCCTCATCACTAGCTTATCGACTATCGGTAATATCGGTAGTCGATAACCCAGTGGAGGAATCATGCGTCGCACCACGAGAACGGCTCGCACAGCACCAGGTGGCAAGAAGATCCTTTCCACAGGGGATGCTTTGGCCCTGATGATCCTGACAGCCATTACAGCTGTCATCACGACGATGGCAACTGTCTCCCACATCGTCACCGTGTCCACGGGTCCTGCCACCCTCACTCTTTCGCTGGCGACCGCGAACCAGATTCCAACGGGTCTTCCTGACGGTGTGGAGGCCTACTTCACGACGATTGAAGCGACCATACCTACCCTTCCTTCCACAGAAGCTGCCCTCCTGGCATGGGCAGGGGCGCTGAACCAGATCGGTGTCCTGGCGGTGCTTGCTCTGCTCTTTCTGCTCGCGTTCCGGCTACGCAGGGAGAACCTCTTCACCACGGAATCGGTGTGGATCATCGGGGTCTGCGGGGCTGTCCTGGCCGTGGCTGGCACCACCGGGCAGATCCTCGATCAGATCGCCCGCAGCCGTCTGGCCGAAGCGATCGGGGCGAACAAGCGCATCCCGGGGGGAACGATCATCTTCGCGGGCGATCTTCCCCTCGCACCCGCAGTGGCCGGGATCGTCCTCATCCTCGTCGCCGGGGTTTTCCAGTTCGGCCGCCGCCTGCAGAAAGACACCGAGGGCCTTGTCTGATGCCGGCTGACGATGTGACAGGCATCCACTGCCGGCTCGACGAGCTCCTGGAAGCACGGAACATGACCCTGACCGAGCTCAGTAAGCGGGTCGGAGTGAGCCTGGTGAACCTCTCAGTCCTGAAGAACGACCGAGCGAAAGCGATCCGGTTCTCCACGCTCACCGCGATCTGCCGCGCGCTGGACTGCGAAGTCGGAGACCTCCTGATCACCGAACAATGACACAGACAATGACACAGACTCCGGGAATGACGAATCAGACGCTGTTCTAAGCTCATCGGAGTCCCCTCCGGCGGTGCAGCACGTTGTGAACGGGGGGGCTCACCTGGTCGCTACCCCTCTACTTACACTCTGATCAGACGAGTGTCGCGCGTAATGGCTTGTGCGGCGGCTGTCCGATCAACGGTGTGTAGCTTGTGTGGTGGAAGGCGGCGAAGGCATCCTTGAATGCGGCGGCCTGTCCCTGAAGTTTCCGCACCAGAGGTCCGAGCGGCGCCGATGCAACCGGGTTGTATGCCAGGGCGCGGGTAGCTGAGCTCTGCAATTGAGCTGCGCCCGCCATGGCGGCGCTGGCTTGCAGGCTCAGTAACGCCGTAGTGAGTTCTTCATCGTCGTGCGCTTTGAGGGCTCCTTCGATCCGCCGGATGCGATCGGTCAGCAGTGACTCGAAAGAGTCCAGGAAGTCGGACGCGATGCGGGAACCAAGGTCATCGGCGAGTGATTCGAAGACTGTTGCATCAAGGGGAGGAAGCACACCGTTTCTTGGGTGCATTGTCGGAATCGACCTGTTCTGCCCCATGACACCCCTGCCCCCTGTGCCACTGTGGTGACCCCTTTAACAGTGATCGCTTCTCAGGTCTTCCACACGAGTAGGAACTACCTGTTTCGCCGGTTCTTTCGGGCGACCAGGCGGGGAGTCGGCTCGCTTCCTCGGAGCAATGGCCTTCCTTGTGGACGAGTGGCCCCTCAGTAGGAGGCTTATGGGTAGGTCACCATCAGTCTTCCCGCCGTTCTAGAGCGCGTCAGGGCGCCGACCTCGCGCACCAGCCGGCTGGCCAGCGCGATGAGGTAACCCGCGGACAGGCGATGAGGTAACCCGCGGACAGGCGATCATTGGTGGCGTCCAGGCTAGCCGCGGACGCACTGACTGCCGGTGATGCCCCGTGCCGGCGCTCCTCGAACAGCTCCACCAACCTGTGCGCCTTGAGCGCCCTCAAGTGGTAGTAGACCTTCTAGTGTGCGCAGCCGGCCAGGGCGCTGAGCCCTGCGACGGAGGCCGAGACGGCCAGCTCGCCAGTAGTCAAGCCCGGGCCGGATCCAGCCGTGGCGGGTACCTCCACACCTTCGATGACTTCGAAGTCCTTCATGCTCGTCCAGGTTTGGTTCTCACGATCGACGCCGGTAAGGGGGGGTGTGGTGGGATACTGCGGTCATGGGTGACCCTGTACTGCGTCCGACAGTTGCTGATCCGCGGGAGTTCGTCGCTGCCGTACCGCACCCGGTCCGTAGGGCCGACGCGGAGGTTCTTCTGGAACTGATGCACAAGGTGTCGGGACGACCGGCGCGGATGTGGGGCCCGTCGATCGTCGGTTTCGGCCAGTACCACTACAGGTATGCCACGGGCCATGAAGGGGATGCGCCAGCTGTGGGCTTTTCACCCCGGAAAGCTCACCTGGTGCTGTACGGACTGACCTACGGGGACCACACGGAGTCGCTGCTGGGGAAACTGGGCAAGCATAAGCGCGGGGTCGGCTGCCTGTATGTGAATAAGTTGGCAGACATTGACCTCGTCATCCTGCAGCAGCTGATCCAGGAGGGGTACGACCATATGACTGCCGTCGTGCACAGTCCCGCGCCAGGCCCACACGACACCCCACACGACACCCCATAGGACACGGCGCACGGCCGTTTTTCGTTCCGGGATTGCCGTCGGCAGCCTGCTGGCACCGATTCCCGGGTGGCAGCAGTCAGGGTAACGGCTTCACACCGGGGGGAGATGCCCTGGTGAGCCCGAATGAGCACGAGCACAAGCATCAGCAAGGCAAGCCTCTAGCAGTCAGGGAAGGTAGGTGAACGGGCACCTCAGAACCCGCGTTGTTCCGGTGCTCCCGGGGGTGTGTATTGAGCTCAAGTTTCAGCTTCGGTGGTTGAACACCGCGAACGAGGAAACCCCGATAACGAACAGGGTCCCCATCAGGAGGGTCATGATCATCGGTGCTTCCGCGCCGAATCCGATGGCAAGAGTGGCGGTGCCGGTCAGTGGAAGGGACACCAGTCCGACGACGGCTAGGGCACGGGTGAGAAGTGTGCCTTCACGCTCGTCC
>NZ_JBTNDT010000015.1:0-7406 GCF_054510855.1 Arthrobacter rhamnosi
CGATCCCGGTCACGCATGAACCCTGCTCACCTACAACTGGGTGCACTCCGACCTACAACACCGGCCAAAAACCACGAATAGTTCGAAATCGAATACGCACGCGTACCAGTATTGTTGACGCGAATGCTCGACAGCTTCCACTCAAGCAACTCCCTGGGTGGTACTCGTTCTACGGGGCAATGGGCATCGGGTCAGCACCTACTTCCAGACCCGCGGGCAGGGCATGGCCATACTCGAGCGCACCGGGTGGGACACCCTCTGGTCCGCGGCCGCAATCAAGGTCTACGGCGGCGGATCCGGCGACACACAGTTCCTCGAATCTCTCTCCAAGTCCATCGGCCAGTACGACGCGAAAATCCGCAGCTCCTCGACCTCGAGAAACGGGTCATCCCGGTCCGTGCAGACCCAGCGGCGGGACATCATGTCCGTTTCCCAGCTCTCCGAGCTCCCGGCAAACCGGGCGTGGGTGAAGACCTCCACCGGTGGTGGGACCATCGTGCGCACCGTGCCCTGGTTCCGTGACAAGACCATCAGCGCCCGCATCGGGTCAACGGTCGAACGCATCAAGACGACGCAGGCAGGACAACACGAATGACCAAACCCGACGCCACACCGGCCCTCGAACCTAACGGTTACAACGACCGGGGAGAGGACTTCGCCTTCACACCCGAGGAACTCGTGGACTGGGTCGAGGGTTTGGTGGCGATGCTCGAGTCGGTGGACCGGTCGCAAAACCAGTACTGGTGCTCCCAGTGGTGGAACCACCCCGAAGCCGTCGACCGGTTCCGGGGACTGTACGAGCAGTGGCTCGAGGCCCAGCAAATGGTGGGATGTCGTCGTGGTGGATCGACCACTACGACCGCCACGCCGCCGTCCTTTTCGCGAAACGAGGACCGTTTGAGGAGTGCGGGACGACGCACGTTCTCAAAACTGCTCGGAGAGTCCTAGCGATCGATCAGCCACCTATCGGCTGGTCCTGGTAGCTCCACAGAACTAGCCCGAGGACGAGTACCGGTCTGACGACACTAACTCAGTGGCTCACCCACAGGTGGACGGCTTTGAGCTCTGTCCTTCGGGCTCCATCCGCCCACAGGTGGATGACCCGCTCTATGGGCGGGCACTCCTGCATTGCCCGTCAGTTTTGCAGAGCTAGCGGTCATCGCGGATGAAATCGAATCGAACGCCTTCCTCGTCATCTTTCAGGACGATGACAACGCCATACTGCGGGGTCCAGCTCCGCGACACGAGGAAGTATCGCCCGCCGGTGCGTTCCAGTAATCGCAGACCGCTGTACTGGTATCCGTAGTCGGAAGTCGCGAGCTGACGGGTGTCGACTCCTGGCGCCGCGATGTTCAGGGGACGCGTACTGTGAACCACTACCTCCGGGAGCGTGGGTAGTTGCCGCTTGAAATTGCCGGCCAGCTCGGTCCCTTCGACGGTCGCATAGTTGGCAGCAGTTGAGAACAGTGCCACGCAAACGAGGGTCGCCGTGCAGAGGCGCATCCAGTGTGTGCGTGCCTCGGAGATTGGGACATGCTCCGGAAGGGCGCCCCTGAGTTGTAAGGAGTAGAGAAACAGCAGCAGGCCTGCCGCCAGGGCGAGGGGAAAGGAGACGAAGGCGAAAGCTGGCCAAATTCCCCTCACGGACCAGATGCCTAGGGGAATAAGCACGATGGCAGCCGGCAGAAGTCTGGTTGCCCATGTGAACACGGCATCGTCGGGTCCCTTCCTTATCACCCGTGTCTCGAGCCAATGGTCCGCGATCGTCCACAGCAGCCCCGAGAGGGCGACCACGATAAGGAGGATCAAGACCGGCCGGACGCTGCGGAGCATGTACTCCACAGTGGTCATGCCGAGGATGCTCTCATCGATGCCCAAGCGTTTCGCCTGCACTTCGCTGCGGACCCAGCCGAAGTAAACCAGCAACGCACTCAATACACCCACGTTGCCCAACCCCGCGGCCACCCGGCGTAGGAGGTCGCCGTGGCCATCCCGGGCGGTTTCCTCCCCCTCCGGGGCTGAAGCAGCCGGGCTTGGACGATCCGGCCCGCGGGGGCCGTACGTCCGGCCCCGGCGGGAAGCAGAGTGCATGCGCGGCCGGAGCGGGCTGCCCCTCATCAGCTCGCCGCGGGAGAGGGCGCCACCGCAGGATCGCTGACCGCGGGCGCGGGCTCGGGCTCGGGCTCGGGCTCGGGCTCGGGCTCGGGCTCGGGAGACGGTGTGGGCTGGTCCAGAGGGACTGCTTCCTGGCCGGGAGGAGGACTGCCTTCGCTGGTAGTGCTTTCGTCGATATCGAGGGTCAGGGGGTCGTCGAGGGCAGGGTATTGGCCGCGGTACGGCGGTGCCTGCCCTCCGGGACAGGGGAAGTCGGTGCGGGGTTTTTGCTCGAGAACACTGCGCACCGACTTATACATGTCGCATTCGGCGACGCCTTCGGGTGCGAGTCCGTCGAGGCCATAGACATCCCGGGCGTGGTTAAAATACTGCTGTCCGCCAGCCATGTCCCCGAAGCAGATCCTTGTCCCGGCAGCGAACAAAAGGACGTTGCGGGGGCTGCGGAAGCCATAGCGGGCATCCGAAAAGATGAAGTCTTCGCCCTCCTGGCACCCTCTGGTCAGGCTGCTGTAGGCAGGTCCATCATTTCCCGTCACGCTGGTATCACTTGCGGGTAGTCCCCACTCGTACACCACCGGTGTTTCATCAACGTTTGTGCTCTCGTCAATATCGAGGGTCAACGGGTCGTCGATAGCTGGGTATTGACCGCGGTACGGCGGCGCTTCCCCACCGGGACACGAAAAGTCGGTGCGCGGTTTCTGCTCGAGAACACTCCTCACCGACTTGTATACGTCGCATTCGGGTGCGACCCCGTTGAACCCTTCGGGCAGAAGTCCGTCGAAGCCGTACCCGTCCCGGGCCTGGTTGAAATACTGCTGTCCACCGGCAGTGTCCCCGAAACAGATCCTTACGCCGGCGGCGAAGAGCACGGCGTTGCGGGGGCTGCGGAAGCCGTAGCGGGCACCCGAGAAGACAAAGTCCTCCCCCTCCTGGCACCCTCTCATCAGGCTGGCGTAGGCGGGTCCATCCTGTCCCCTGACGCTGGTATCACTTGCGGGCAACCCCCATGCATACACCACAGGGCTTTCATCATCCCCGCCAGTATCAGAGCCGCCGTTACCTCCGTTGGAACCGTTGCTGGCGGAGCCGTCCTTACCTTCGCTGGAACCATCGGAACCGTTATTGCCGCCGGAACCGCTGCTGGCGGAGCCGCCGTTACCTCTGTTGTCACCGTTGTCAGCTCTACCGTCTTCCGTGTCGGAAGTTACCGTGGGCTGATTCTCACCACCACCAGGCTCGGTTGGATCAGCTGGCCCAGCGCAACTACACCCCGGGATCAGAACGGCAAGGACAAGGGACATAGTTGCTGCCGCCCGCTGTGGCCGGGATCGAAGAGATCTTTGTTGCTTGTGCACCATCACTCTGCGCCGCCTCGGGGTCACCATGCGCAAGTGCACGACCGATCCGTGCGCTGACAACCGTGCGCTCTTTGGCGTTACCGCGGCGTTACCGGCGCCTCGGATCCTGCCCCGATCAAGCCCCACGTAGTGCTTGAGTCTGGAAGGCCAGCGAAAGCGGAATGAAAATAGGATGAACTTTGCCGTCAAAAAGCCAGCAAGCTGTTTGGTGCACCAATCATCGCCTCGGGCGAGTCTCCCTCATCCTTGGTGTAGTGCGGCGTCGCGGGGACATGAGCCCGCCGCGCCCGCAACTTACCGGCACACCCGGTGAGGCCTTATCGACAGGGGTATCTCGCGCAGCAGTTCTCCTGCCGACGGGACGCCCCGGGTGAGCGTAGCGGGTACTGCTTCGGTCCGAGTTGCCATCGTCCACGGCGAGGGCGGAGGTGAAGGGCACCAGAGTATGACGATTGCCGAAGGGTCGGAATTGTTGTTCACGATTAACGCGATAACGCACCGATAACGCACCCCCTCCTATGGTGTGCCCCACCAGCTTCGAAGAGACGTCCTGGCGACATATCTCGCAGTCATGATCAACAGGTTCACGCTCCTTTGCATGCCAAGGGATCCACAGGCCAGCGCTGAGCAACCATCGAAGGAGCAAACCCATGGAAATCCCGAACCATGTGATCACCGCGACCGATGCGCGGTTCCAGACACGGCATGACTCACGAGCCGACACGGAACAAAAAATCGCAGTGGCACATTCCGCCGAGGGCAGCCTCCTCGATGTGGACACGCCCGATCGGGTGGAGTTGCGTACCCGGCGGATCCTGCGTCAACCAATAATCGTGGACGCGCTGAGCGCGACCCCTGACGCTTCCCCGAAAGCCGGCGGTGCGGTGGGGGATGTTCATATGCTCGAGCGGATCATCGGTGGAAACAACCTGCTGGGCATCGCGTTCCTTGAACTGGGTACGGCCGTCTCCTGCAGTGTCGGGCGGGTCATCGTCCGCGACCGTATCCAGATCCGCGGCTTCGGTACCGGATTCCTGATCTCCCCGCGCCTGGCCCTGACGAACAACCACGTTCTTCCCGACGCGCAGTCAGCCCGTTTCTCCCGCCTGGAATTCAACTTCCAAAATGACCTCGGCGGCCGTCCTCTGGCTACATCCCAGTTCGACCTGGAACCTGATGCCTTCTTCCAGACAGACCCGGCCCTGGACGTCACCGTGGTGGCAGTCGCCGCGCAGTCACGCGCCGACGGGACCACTTCATCGATGCCACTGGCTGCCTTCGGCTTCAACCGCACCTCCAGGGACCAAGGCAAAATATTGCTGGGTGAATCGATCAACATCATCCAGCACCCGGAAGGCCAGGAAAAACAGCTCGCACTTCAGCAGAACGAACTCATTGACCGATTCGACCAGTTCCTGCACTACCACACTGACACGTCACCGGGTTCCTCCGGTTCGCCGCTGTACAACAACCAGTGGGAACTCCTTGGCCTGCATCACTCCGGGGTACCTGCCCGTAATGCCGCCGGGGACATTCTGGCCGCAGACGGCACGGTGTGGGACCAGACGCAGGGTGAACTGAAGATCCAGTGGATAGCCAATGAGGGTATCCGTATCAGCAGCATTCTGGCGTGGCTGGACACGCTAGCTGAGGGAATGAACACTGATCAACGGGCACTGCTGAAGGAGGCCCTGGACCCGAATTCAGATCCCGTCGAGCCACAAAGCCCGGTGGAAAAACAGCAATCCCAGCCCGGGACGGAACAGGTGCAGGAGCAACCCACCGCACCGGTAAACGGGGAAGTTACCCTCACCATTCCACTGCAGGTCACCGTCCGGCTCGGCGCGGTACAGTTCGGCGCGGCACAGCTGGCGCAAGCCCCTGATACCGCACCCCCAGGGCCCGATCAGGATGCGATTCCTGGCACCAGCGGGGCCGCGACCCCAGAGGCCATCGCGATAGATCCCGACTACGCAGGGCGAGCAGGGTACGACCCGGAGTTCCTGCACATGCCTGTGCCCCTGCCCGTCCTGACGGAGGAACAACGTGCGAGTGTTGCACTGAACCGCCGGGCAGCCGAGGGGCAGGACGCAACCGTCCTGCCTTACCACCACTTCAGCCTCGTAATGCATAGGGAAAGACGCCTGGCCCTGTACACGGTCGTGAACGTCGACGGTCAGCTCAGCCAGTCGCCCAAACGCGACAGAGATAGGTGGTACTTCGATCCGCGACTGGAGCAGGCGGAGCAGATCGGTGAGGATCTCTACGCGGACAATGACTTTGACCGCGGGCATCTGGTCCGGCGCCTTGACCCGGCCTGGGGGCCGGACAAGGTCGCCCGGTTAGCCAACGACGATACCTTCCACTTCACCAACTGCTCCCCTCAGCACAAACTCTTCAACCAGGGGGCCTCGCTCTGGGCCGGCCTTGAGGACTATCTGCTCGAAACCGCCAAGGCCGACAAGCTCCGGCTCACATTATTCACCGGCCCGGTTCTCCGCGCGGACGACCCGGACTTCCAGGGGGTGCAGATCCCGCTGGCGTTCTGGAAGATCCCGGTATTCCAGCGCTCGGACGGAGGGCACTCCGCCAGCGCCTACATGATCAGCCAGCACGAACTGGTCGGGCACATACTCACCGAATCCTTCACCCCTGCTACATTCCAGGTCCCGGTCCGCAGTATCAGTGAACTCACCGGCCTGAACTTCTCCCACCTCTTCGACTGGGACCCCATGAATGAGGACTTCTCACCCCTACCCAGGGCTCAGGAAGCATTAGTCACCCGCACCCCGGCCCGTGAACTGGGCACCTTCGACGACCTGCACCTCTAGCTGCGGCCGGCCCTCGGAGTCCAACACAACGGGACCTGACGGCCACCGGCGCCGGCCCTTGGTGGGGAGGTCCGGCGGAAGGCCGGGCGGAAGGCCGGGCAAGTCTGTGGCTCGACGTCTCCATGCGGGCGGACGATTTCTGCATAGACAGTTGATGTCCCAGGCCGGGGAACATGTGCACAAGTTGTGTTCGTCTAGGCTACGTTCACGCTGGCTGGGAACTCATGGCACGGAGGCGAGGCGAATCGTGACTTTGCTGGGGTGGCCTTCGGTGAAGACCGGGGTGCTTACCGTGGAGATCTGGTCGCCCCGACTGACGCGGCCGTCCCCGTCGAGGTCGGCGTGTACGCGCACCTCGTAGCGGACCTTAGGGTTCACCTCCGGCACGGAGAGTACGAAACTCAAGCCTGTGTTGCCCGGGGGGTGTTCAACGGTGAGGGAGAGGCTGGCCGCGACACCTGCGGCGGCATCCGCGCGGGTGGTGTCTTCGACGATCACGTGGAGTACCGTGCCCGGCGGTACTGGCCGCGCTGGGTCGAAAAGGACTGTCCCTGAAAGCGCCCTGGGAATCAATGACATGTGAACATCCTCCGGGCCCGAGGTCATGGTGTCTGCAACGGCCCACTTCCGGCACGACAAGCAGGCAGAACGTATTGATCGGCTGCCAGCCGCTGCTGAGAGTTTTCAGACCTGCCGTCATCCGAAGGAAACGTGCGAGCGAGGGCAGCAGCAGGGTTGTAAGCCAGCGCTGTCCACTTCCATCGGTCCTGTAGTTGTGGAACTCATTGGGCCGAGTAAGGGTCGGCGCCTGCTACCCACGGCTCTGGGTAGTAGGCCGCAGGGGATTCGCTCGGCCGTCGGCCGCGCATTGGCTGATCCAGATCAGCCAGCAGGGCGCTACAAGCTCATCCAGCCAGGAACCGGGGGTGCTTCTCCACCCGCCACCCGCCGGCCGAGTACGCGAAGTTGTCCACCACCTTGACCGGCGCCCTGAACGTGCCGTCCCCGTTGTTCAGCGACACCCACACCCCGGCATCACCGAAGCCCACGATGTCCGCCCTACCATCCCCGGTCACATCCGCCAGGAACCGCGGATGCTTCT
>NZ_JBTNDT010000016.1:0-6303 GCF_054510855.1 Arthrobacter rhamnosi
CGGATGCTGTTCTGCACGCCACCCCTTGATGTAAAGCATCCTTGTCACGACAAGGATGCTTTACATCAGGAGCGGTTGTCAATGCTCCGGCGATCACGCTCCTGAGTGCCCTAGGTGGGTTTTTCACCCTCCGGTGGTAGTCCTGCGGGGGAGGGGATGAGTCTAGGTAGCTAGACGCGCTCCCCACTCGTGCGGGGGGACAACTCGGGTTTGCTGGGAGAACTCCCAGCGATGGCCTTCGAGGTCCTCGACCGTGTACTGGCGTAGGCCCCAAGGTTTGTCCTCGAGCGGCGCGATGATCGTGGCGTGGGCGGCCAGGCTCCGCTCGTAATGGCCCTGGACGTCATCGACGAGTACGACAAGTGCCGAGCTGGCTCGCCCAAGAGTCAGAGGGCTGGGCTGGTCCTCGGTGGCGCCGGCCAGTTCCACGAACCCGTCACCGATGTGCATCTCAGCATGTTGAACCACACCTTCCGACGATGACCACCGAAGATACTCGGTGAAACCAAAAACGTCGCGCAGCCAGTCAAGGGCCTTACCCACGTCCTTGTATCGCAGGGACGGCATGATTCGAGGAAAGCCGTCCGCTGGATCGTAGGAGTGTTCGCGGGTCATGGCCCAGTATTGCGGTGACCATAGCCATGCGACAAGAACCAGCAGCTGGATGCACGGCAGACCCAGACCGCGCTTGGTCCCCTTCGACGCCGCCTCCACTCCAGATGGCCCCTGTACGCGCTGGCCACCGCACCGGATTGGACACTTCGCATGAGTGATATGGCCGGATTCGCCAATGGCTCGCTCTCACACCTGTCCCGTGCCGTGTCACGGCTGCAGGGCCGGGGCTGGGTCCAGCGGGCACCAGATCCCGCCGATGGGCGGTCCACCCGGGCAACCCTCACCGCTGGTGGACTCGAGGTGTTCGACCAGGCCACGCCCTCCCATGTGGCCACAGTGACCGCGTTGGTCCTCGACCCGCTGACCGCCGCACAAAAACTGCAGTTGCGGGACATCGCGGTGCGCATTCAACACGCCATCAGGGTGCAGGAAGGATGGCGGCCACCCACCACCAGCCCCACCGCACCACTCTCGACAAGCGGCAGCAGCTCATAGCCTGTACTGGCGGCATCTTGCGGCAACGCCCAGGTCCCACACGACGTCCAATCCTGACCGGTCAAACTCGGTCGCTGAGCTCACCTTTCGATGAGGCGGTCGTCACCGTTGAGCGGTGTCTGTCCGCGGAGGCGCGAACATCCCAAAACTGTAGGCGAGCAGGATCAAGGACATGACCAGCCCTGACCCAACGGCCGCTCCCAGAGCGCTGGTCCGAGTGCCAATCAGCAGGCCAACACCACCCAGGACGGTCAGAACCCCTCCGAGGGTGTAGAACATGCGTTCCTTGAACGCCCAGGCGAAGGGTATGAAGTGGAGACCGACGACCAGGGCGATCAGTGCAGGTTGAAGCTCCACCTTACCCATTGAAGTGAGCCGTCCCGTGCCGAAAGCGATCAACGCGAACTCCATGACCACGCACAGAAGATAGATCCCGATCTGCTGACCACGAGGAGTAGTGAAGGGGCCAAGGTAGCGCGGCGAAGCGAAGAGGAACCAGAGGGTGCAGACAACCGCACCAACGACCAGGGTGCGCGCGGCGACAGACAGGAGATCCGCCGGTCCCGGCGTGTAGGAGAACACAAAAACGCACGCGCCGAACAACCCGATGAGGGTTCCCACCCGCCGCGGATCCACCAAGCGGGGAGGTGCACCCGTCGGGTTCCACCCAGTGCTGCTGTTGCCGGTCATGCAAAGACCCCCTGAAGAGAAAGCAGCTACCGCCGGCCGCCAGCTATCACTCGAGAACCCGCGGACGAAGTGCTCGCAACAGTACCTCGCCGGGTGAGTTCGACGCGGAAAGTCTGACTCGGCCTGTCGGTGTGGTTCCAGTAGGGACAGAGCACGTTCGACAAGCGACGGACCGATCGGATCTCCGGTGCGCGATCTGATAAAGGGCCTTCGACAGTATCCTCAAGGCCGCCATCCGAATTCATGCTCAGACGCGGCTCGAGAAGCTCGTACATAGCTGCATGAACGTCCGGGTCCTGGTGCGCACGGCGACGTGGACTGGGCACTTCGCGAGGAACCGGGAAGTTGTGTCCGCCATGGAACGTATCGTGGTTCACCTCGACTACATGAACCATGCTCCGGGCCGGTTATGTAGTCCGCAATCGGCCATTGGTCCTGACCTGCACCAAGAATGACCTTTCTCCCGCTTTCCTACGCTAACCAGTCTTTCGACTACTCGACTTCGCCCATCATCGTTGACCCAGCCCATACGAGCGCGGACATTGAACGTAGGGATTCAGCGCTGTGCCTGGGTAAAACCGCTAAGCGAACGATCCTTAGGCCCCACGCCCGACGGCCCTGCAGCTTCTTGAGACCAAGCTCCGGGGCCGTTGCTCCCTCTCGAAGCAACGCAACGGAGGGCGCCGGTAAGACCTCAATAGGTTGTGCTCGAGCTTCCCTAGCTTATGAAGGGAAGTGTCCCTGCCTAGGCATACATCGAGTCGGTCGGAGGGAACTCCATGGATTCTGGTACGCCTTCGGTGCCCCGCTGAATCGTAGGAGAGTTCGCGGGTCATGGCCCAGTACTGCAGTGACGACAAGGCCCATCTCACTCGTGAAACCCGTTGACTCGTTGGTGAGCGGGCAAGCAACGCCGTTCGCTGTCGCTTCCATTGTCCGATTCGTCCACTGCCCGCGATGAAAGCTCGCCATGACCTTGGTGGACCATGACAACCAACGGCGAAGGATGAGGGATGAGCGACTGGACCACGATCACAACGGCGATAGGGGTCGCCCTCAGCGGGGACAAAGACCGTGGCCACCGGCTCCTTTTAACGTGCTGGGCTGCTACAACACCCGCGCATCACGCTCACCGGTGCATTTTGGCTCACTACCTCGCCGATACTGAACCGGAACTGGAGCAGGAGATCGCCTGGGATGAAATTGCCCTGCAGGAGCACGGCTTTCTGCAGGACGACGAGCTTGCCTCATTAGGGATCCCTTCAGCGAAGGGCCTCCAGCCCTCACTGCACCTCAATCTCGCCGATGGATATCACCGGATAGGTAGGACCGTGCTTGCTCAAGAGCACCTCGCCAAGGGACGAGCAACTCTTGGGGCGCTTATGGACGACGGCTACGGAAAGATGATCCGCGCCGGCCTCGACAACCTCGCTCAACGACTAACAACAACAACCCAGGCGTAAAGCACCACGTAAATAACACCTTCCAAAACAGGTCCAGAACGCACGGCAGAGGATTCACTTACGGATCGGATCGGATCGGATCGTGCGAGCTGCTAGCGGTGTTGGACCCAAATGTTTGTTTCCGTGTACGTTCCTACATCGGCAACGCGGTCGATGTGTAGTGTCGATAGGCCATCGGGGATGACGTACTCGCCTGAGCTTGGGAACAGCATGTCAGTCCAAGCTTCCCACTGAGCAATGGTCCCAAGCGATCGATCGACAGTACGGGTAACTTGATCGGCTGCCATCTTCCCGTCAAGGTCCTCATCACCAACGACAGAGTGCATCCCTGGCAGTGGCTCTAGCCGGTCGGTGCCTCTGATTCCAATGCGGGCGGGGCTGCGGAGATGTTCGAGATGGCCTTCCACAGCAGGACCAGGGTGATGGCGGAGCCTGCGAAGGCGAACCACCACGGCCCGGTCAGTCCCCACACCTGAGCGATCGCCCCACCGAGCAGCTGCCCGATGACGAGCCCACCGAATACGCCGACCATGTTGACGGAAGCAATGCGCCCCTGCAGGGACAGGGGAACGAGGCGCTGCCGGACAGTCGTCGAGATGGTGCCCCAAATGAAGGCGTAGATGCCGAACCCGAACATGATGACGAAGGCGAGAGCGGCCGAGGTCGTGAGAGCGAAGCCCAGGTGCATCGCCACCTCGAGGCTGAGGCAGACCCGCATCATGGTTGCCAAGCGAACCCGTCGTTCGAGCCAGCCGAAACAGCTGATTCCCACGAGTCCGCCAAAAGCCGCGGAGGTTGCAAGCAGGCCATAGCCGACGGCGCTGAGGCCCAGATACTCCGTGGCGTAGAGCACGAGGACGTACCAGGGGGCCGCCCACGTCATGTTGAAGATCAGGATGATGAGGATCAGCGTCCGGACGGGCGCGTTGCCACGCAGCCAGGAAAGACCCTCCCGGATAGGCCGATGTTTCATGCCGTCGTCGAGGGCGGCCACGTCCTGCTGCGGAGGAGGCGTTTTCGCCATCCTCGAGACAAGGACAACGGCAAGGCTCACGCAGAGGATCTGCACGGTGAACGGCCAGAACGAGCCGACAGCGAAGAGTAAAGCGCCCAGCGGCGGCCCGACAAGTTGGTTGGCCACGTGGTATCCGGCCTGCATACGGGCGTTACCCACTCCGAGATCGGCCGATGGCACTGTCATGGGAAGCAACGTGCTGCCGGCCGTGTCCGCAAAGACTTCAGCCGTTCCGTAGAGGAAAGCCGAGATAAGCACCACCCAAATGCTCACGTGACCGGTCACCAGAACGGTCACGAGGCCGAGGACGATGACGGCCCGGACACCGTTTGCAAGCATCACGAGTCGGCGCCGGTCATGATGATCGGCGATCGAACCCGCCAAGAGTCCGAACAGGAGCCACGGCAGGATCTGCATCATGGCCCCGGACGCGACCAGGACCGGCGACGACGTCACCGACGCAATCAGCAGGGGAGCGGCCGAGAGAGCAATCCCATCACCGATGTTGCTCGTCCAGGTGGACGCGAGCAACCATCTGAAGCTGCTGCCCAACCGGCGCGGAGCGAGCACCTCACCGAACGAGGACATTGCATTCTCCTGACGAGGGGAAAGTGGTGGGGCGAAGGTGGGTTGCACTGTTCGTTCTCGGATCGTAGCGGTTGAGCGAAGTCACCTGCCCACAAGCCGATCCCAAGGGGAGTGCCACACCATACGAGGGCGGCTCGCGTTGCTAAAACTAATCCGGTAGTTCTGAAGGCGCTCAGTGCGTCCGATGCGTCGAAGGAGGACTAGCGGCAGTGCCTCCGCACAGGTTGCACGACCCAAGAGCCAGGAGCGATCAGGCGTGTTCGGTCAGGTTTCAGAGGTGTAGAAAGTAACTGGCCGGGGCTTGAGGTGTCAGCCCGGTGAACTGATCACAGCGGCGATGGTATCCAGCGTTGTTTCTGCATGCGGCCCGTCGCAGCTCACGGTCAGGGACTCTCCCGCTGCAGCTCCGAGACTCAGCACAGCCATGAGCCTGGACGCATCAACCTGATACGACGGATCCGAGGTCAGCGCCAGAAGGACCGTGGCGCCGCTGGCCTCGACTGCGGCGGCGAGGCGGGTCGCAATAATTGCATGAAGACCCCCTTGCGCACCAACCACGACATCCAGTTCCATCACGGGGTTTCCTCTCCTCTGGAACGACTCGGCGAGTCTCGAACCTTCCACATCAATTTTGACGATGATTCGCCGATTCCCGCCTCAGGCTTGTGAGGTAAGGGTGGGTTTCGTGGATCCTACGTTTCGGGGGCGACGAGGGGTTCCCCGCAGGTGTCGGGTGCCTGGGCGAAGCGGTACCACGCCGGTAGGGCGGCTGTGAATTCGGAGCGGATGGTGGGATCCTCCAGGACGGTCCAGTCCACGGGGGCGCCGACTTCGGGTTCCATCTTGTTCCACTCGAACCAGTTGATCATTTTCAGGTGCGGGAACCGCTCGTGCACGGTCGGGTCGAAGACCTGCTGCCACCAGGCGCGCTTGATGTTCAGGGTGCGCAGTTCGCCGATGTCGTCCTGCACGAGGGACGCCGTCTCCGGGATGGCGACCGGTTTGCCGTGATTCACCGCGTACTCGGCGTAGAAGTCCGGGAGCATGGAGTCATCCCCGTTCTTCCCGTCGTAGGTTCCGGTGAGCTGGTCGGCGAACTTGCCCTCCTCGGGCATCTCGCTCTCACCCCAGGGGTAGGTGTTACCCCAGTGGTAGAGGGACATGCCCACCCAGTCGACGGCGTCGTCGCCGGGGTAGTAGGG
Organism: Arthrobacter rhamnosi; assembly: GCF_054510855.1. Classification (NCBI taxonomy): domain Bacteria; kingdom Bacillati; phylum Actinomycetota; class Actinomycetes; order Micrococcales; family Micrococcaceae; genus Arthrobacter; species Arthrobacter rhamnosi. The sequence goes on from NZ_JBTNDT010000016.1 coordinate 6,069, forward strand.
GGCGTACGGGTCATCGAATGACGTCAGGGCCCCATCCCCGGTCGTGTCCAGGACAGGGAAGCCCGGCGTGCCGGGCAGGGACTCGTACTCACCGCCGGCGAAGGGGTACCCTCCGGCGTAGTTGGGCGCCCACATCATCGCGGACCCCGGGGCATCCCGGTGCACGGCGTCGGCCACGCGTTGGAAGGCGGCAATGTAGTCGGCGGGTTGCTGGCCCCACGGGTACCAGGATCCG
>NZ_JBTNDT010000017.1:0-5435 GCF_054510855.1 Arthrobacter rhamnosi
GTGTGTGGTGGCTGGTTTTTTTGGCTGGTTTCGAATTTTGTGCAGGGGTGTTGCCCGTTTTCCCGGGTGGTGTCCTTGTGTCTGTAATGCATTTACGGAGAGTTTGATCCTGGCTCAGGATGAACGCTGGCGGCGTGCTTAACACATGCAAGTCGAACGATGAACCTCACTTGTGGGGGGATTAGTGGCGAACGGGTGAGTAACACGTGAGTAACCTGCCCTTGACTCTGGGATAAGCCTGGGAAACCGGGTCTAATACTGGATACGACCTTCTGGCGCATGCCATGTTGGTGGAAAGCTTTTGTGGTTTTGGATGGACTCGCGGCCTATCAGCTTGTTGGTGGGGTAATGGCCTACCAAGGCGACGACGGGTAGCCGGCCTGAGAGGGTGACCGGCCACACTGGGACTGAGACACGGCCCAGACTCCTACGGGAGGCAGCAGTGGGGAATATTGCACAATGGGCGCAAGCCTGATGCAGCGACGCCGCGTGAGGGATGAAGGCCTTCGGGTTGTAAACCTCTTTCAGTAGGGAAGAAGCCGGCTCTTTGGGTTGGTGACGGTACCTGCAGAAGAAGCGCCGGCTAACTACGTGCCAGCAGCCGCGGTAATACGTAGGGCGCAAGCGTTATCCGGAATTATTGGGCGTAAAGAGCTCGTAGGCGGTTTGTCGCGTCTGCCGTGAAAGTCCGGGGCTTAACCCCGGATCTGCGGTGGGTACGGGCAGACTAGAGTGCAGTAGGGGAGACTGGAATTCCTGGTGTAGCGGTGAAATGCGCAGATATCAGGAGGAACACCGATGGCGAAGGCAGGTCTCTGGGCTGTAACTGACGCTGAGGAGCGAAAGCATGGGGAGCGAACAGGATTAGATACCCTGGTAGTCCATGCCGTAAACGTTGGGCACTAGGTGTGGGGGACATTCCACGTTTTCCGCGCCGTAGCTAACGCATTAAGTGCCCCGCCTGGGGAGTACGGCCGCAAGGCTAAAACTCAAAGGAATTGACGGGGGCCCGCACAAGCGGCGGAGCATGCGGATTAATTCGATGCAACGCGAAGAACCTTACCAAGGCTTGACATGAACCGGAATGATGCAGAGATGTGTCAGCCACTTGTGGCCGGTTTACAGGTGGTGCATGGTTGTCGTCAGCTCGTGTCGTGAGATGTTGGGTTAAGTCCCGCAACGAGCGCAACCCTCGTTCCATGTTGCCAGCGGGTTATGCCGGGGACTCATGGGAGACTGCCGGGGTCAACTCGGAGGAAGGTGGGGACGACGTCAAATCATCATGCCCCTTATGTCTTGGGCTTCACGCATGCTACAATGGCCGGTACAAAGGGTTGCGATACTGTGAGGTGGAGCTAATCCCAAAAAGCCGGTCTCAGTTCGGATTGAGGTCTGCAACTCGACCTCATGAAGTTGGAGTCGCTAGTAATCGCAGATCAGCAACGCTGCGGTGAATACGTTCCCGGGCCTTGTACACACCGCCCGTCAAGTCACGAAAGTTGGTAACACCCGAAGCCGGTGGCCTAACCCCTTGTGGGAGGGAGCCGTCGAAGGTGGGACCGGCGATTGGGACTAAGTCGTAACAAGGTAGCCGTACCGGAAGGTGCGGCTGGATCACCTCCTTTCTAAGGAGCGCCTCAGGTTCCGCTCGTCCATCCTCTGTGGTGGGTGTGTGGCCTGCAGGAGTCAGCCCATAGCGCGGGCGTTTGTTCCGCGGTGGGTGCTCATGGGTGGAATATCAATGAATAGGTGCGGCCATGGTGGTCGCCTGGCTGTTAGTACTGTGCGCGGTGGCGCCTTCGGATCATGGCAGGGACGAGTAATCGTGTCCTGGTGTGTGGGGGTGTTGGTGGGTGCGTGGAACGCGGGTGGGTGGTCGTGATCGTGGTCGTGGTGTTTGGCACACTGTTGGGTCCTGAGATAACAGGGCTCCTTCGTGTCGTGGTGTCGTGTCCTGGTGGGCTCGTTTCCTGGTTGTCCGTGTGGCGGTTGTGTCCGTTGCGGGGGTGGTCGGGGGGTGGGCCGGCGGGGCGGGGTCGCTGCGGTGGGGTGGGGCGTGTTGTTTCTGGTTTTCCCGCGCAGGTCGTGCGCTCTTTTCTCCCTTCGGTGGGGGTCCCCTTTGGGGGTGGGTGTGCGGGTGTGACGGGGTTGTTGGTTGAGAACTGCATAGTGGACGCGAGCATCTTAAAAAGAAGCAATTTCTAAGATAAATCTGGTTTCGGACGTATGTCCGGGCCTGGTTTTCTCGATATGTTTTTGATCTTAGTGGTCAAGTTTTTAAGGGCACACGGTGGATGCCTTGGCATCAGGAGCCGATGAAGGACGTGGGAATCTGCGATAAGCCTGGGGGAGTTGATAACCGAACTTTGATCCCAGGATGTCCGAATGGGGAAACCCCGCCCGGCGCGCGAGTGACCGGGTGACCCGTATCTGAACACATAGGGTACGTGGAGGGAACGTGGGGAAGTGAAACATCTCAGTACCCACAGGAAGAGAAAACAATAGTGATTCCGTCAGTAGTGGCGAGCGAACGCGGATCAGGCTAAACCAGTGGTGTGTGATAGCCGGCGGGCGTTGCATCACTGGGGTTGTGGGACTTTCCGTTCCAGTTCTGCCGGACTGGTGAAATGTGTGCGTGCGTATAGGTGAACGGGTTTGAAAGCCCGGCCGGAGAGGGTGTTAGTCCCGTAACCGTAATGCGTGACGCCGTTTGGAGAGGATCCCAAGTAGCACGGGGCCCGAGAAATCCCGTGCGAATCTGCCAGGACCACCTGGTAAGCCTAAATACTCCCTGATGACCGATAGCGGACCAGTACCGTGAGGGAAAGGTGAAAAGTACCCCGGGAGGGGAGTGAAATAGTACCTGAAACCGTGTGCCTACAAACCGTCGGAGCAGACTTGTTTCTGTGACGGCGTGCCTTTTGAAGAATGAGCCTGCGAGTTAGTGTTACGTCGCGAGGTTAACCCGTGTGGGGAAGCCGTAGCGAAAGCGAGTCTGAATAGGGCGACCTGAGTGGCGTGATCTAGACCCGAAGCGAAGTGATCTACCCATGGCCAGGTTGAAGCGACGGTAAGACGTCGTGGAGGACCGAACCCACTTCAGTTGAAAATGGAGGGGATGAGCTGTGGGTAGGGGTGAAAGGCCAATCAAACTTCGTGATAGCTGGTTCTCCCCGAAATGCATTTAGGTGCAGCGTTGCGTGTTTCTTACCGGAGGTAGAGCTACTGGATGGCTAATGGGCCCTACAAGGTTACTGACGTCAGCCAAACTCCGAATGCCGGTAAGTGAGAGCGCAGCAGTGAGACTGTGGGGGATAAGCTTCATAGTCGAGAGGGAAACAGCCCAGACCACCAACTAAGGCCCCTAAGCGTGTGCTAAGTGGGAAAGGATGTGGAGTTGCCCAGACAACCAGGAGGTTGGCTTAGAAGCAGCCACCCTTGAAAGAGTGCGTAATAGCTCACTGGTCAAGTGATTCCGCGCCGACAATGTAGCGGGGCTCAAGTACACCGCCGAAGTTGTGGCATTCACATAAATACCTAAGCCGGAGACTTGTTCTCCTGGTTCAAGGGTGTGGATGGGTAGGGGAGCGTCGTGTGGGCGGTGAAGTCGCGGTGTAAACCAGCGGTGGAGCCTACACGAGTGAGAATGCAGGCATGAGTAGCGAAAGACGGGTGAGAAACCCGTCCGCCGAATGATCAAGGGTTCCAGGGTCAAGCTAATCTGCCCTGGGTAAGTCGGGACCTAAGGCGAGGCCGACAGGCGTAGTCGATGGACAACGGGTTGATATTCCCGTACCGGCGAAGAACCGCCAATACTGATCGAGGGATACTAACCGCCAGAAGCATGACCGCCCACCCTTGTGGTGACGTGGTTTTTTGTGGATCGCGGGACCTGATCTCGGGAGGTAAGCGTATTAACAGGTGTGACGCAGGAAGGTAGCCAAGCCGGGCGATGGTTGTCCCGGTCTAAGGATGTAGGGCAGGACGTAGGCAAATCCGCGTCCTTGTGTTCGATCACGAGCCTGAGATCTGATGGGACCCCCGTATGGGGGAATTTGGTGATCCTATGCTGCCGAGAAAAGCATCGGCGCGAGGTTCCAGCCGCCCGTACCCCAAACCGACACAGGTGATCAGGTAGAGAATACTAAGGCGATCGAGAGAATTATGGTTAAGGAACTCGGCAAAATGCCCCCGTAACTTCGGGAGAAGGGGGGCCCCAACCGTGATGGTGACTAGCTCACCGGAGCGGATCAGGGCCGCAGAGACCAGGGGGAAGCGACTGTTTACTAAAAACACAGGTCCGTGCGAAGTCGCAAGACGATGTATACGGACTGACTCCTGCCCGGTGCTGGAAGGTTAAGAGGACCGGTTAGTTTCACGCTTGCGTGGGACGAAGCTGGGAATTTAAGCCCCAGTAAACGGCGGTGGTAACTATAACCATCCTAAGGTAGCGAAATTCCTTGTCGGGTAAGTTCCGACCTGCACGAATGGAGTAACGACTTCCCCGCTGTCTCAACCATAAACTCGGCGAAATTGCAGTACGAGTAAAGATGCTCGTTACGCGCAGCAGGACGGAAAGACCCCGAGACCTTCACTATAGTTTGGTATTGGTGTTCGGTGTGGCTTGTGTAGGATAGGTGGGAGACTGTGAAGCGTGGACGCCAGTTCACGTGGAGTCATCGTTGAAATACCACTCTGGTCACTCTGGATATCTAACTTCGGCCCGTAATCCGGGTCAGGGACAGTGCCTGATGGGTAGTTTAACTGGGGCGGTTGCCTCCTAAAAAGTAACGGAGGCGCCCAAAGGTTCCCTCAGCCTGGTTGGCAATCAGGTGGCGAGTGTAAGTGCACAAGGGAGCTTGACTGTGAGAGAGACATCTCAAGCAGGGACGAAAGTCGGGACTAGTGATCCGGCGGCACATTGTGGAATGGCCGTCGCTCAACGGATAAAAGGTACCTCGGGGATAACAGGCTGATCTTGCCCAAGAGTCCATATCGACGGCATGGTTTGGCACCTCGATGTCGGCTCGTCGCATCCTGGGGCTGGAGTAGGTCCCAAGGGTTGGGCTGTTCGCCCATTAAAGCGGTACGCGAGCTGGGTTTAGAACGTCGTGAGACAGTTCGGTCCCTATCCGCTGCGCGCGCAGGAAATTTGAGAAGGGCTGTCCTTAGTACGAGAGGACCGGGACGGACGAACCTCTGGTGTGTCAGTTGTACTGCCAAGTGCACCGCTGATTAGCTACGTTCGGATGGGATAACCGCTGAAAGCATCTAAGCGGGAAGCCTGCTTCAAGATGAGATTTCCATACACCTAGAGTGTGAGAGGCCCCCAGCCAGACCACTGGGTTGATAGGCCGGATGTGGAAGCAGGGACGAAAGACCTGTGAAGCTGACCGGTACTAATAAGCCGATAACTTACACCACACACCCACCCC
>NZ_JBTNDT010000018.1:0-4183 GCF_054510855.1 Arthrobacter rhamnosi
TACTGGTACGCGTGCGTATTCGATTTCGAACTATTCGTGGTTTTTGGCCGGTGTTGTAGGTCGGAGTGCACCCAGTTGTAGGTGAGCAGGGTTCATGCGTGACCGGGATCGTCGGTTTGGAGAAGGTGACTGACGGGGTGGGGTGTTCGTGGTGTTGGGGTGTACCTCAACTGGGCGTCAGGCTGGGCGGTCATCGGCGTCAGGCTGGGATGGTTGGTTCCATGATTGACGCCTGTGGTTAGGGCGTCTTAGGTTTCAATCTGACACTCGTGGTGAGGAATCGGATATGACCGGGCAGCGCCTTGGCTATGTGAGGGTCAGCAGTGTGGACCAGAACACCCAGCGCCAGCTCGAAGGCATCCAGCTGGACAGGACCTTCACTGACAGGGCTTTGGGCAAGGACACAAAACGTCCCCAGCTTGAGGAGCTTCTTCGTTTCAGCCGGGACGGTGACACCCTTTTCGTTCATAGCATGGACCGTCTCGCACGGAACCTGGACGACCTTCGGTCCGTGGTTCATAAGCTCACCCAGAAGGGTGTGCGGGTCGAGTTTGTGAAGGAAAACCTGGTGTTCACGGGTGAGGACTCACCGGTGGCGAATCTGATGCTGTCCGTTATGGGAGCTTTCGCGGAATTCGAACGGGCCTTGATCGGGGAACGCCAGCGCGAAGGCATTGCCTTGGCGAAGGCCCGTGGTGCTTACCGGGGACGCAGCAAGGCACTCTCGAGCGAGAAGGCCGACGAGCTCCGCACGAGAGTTGCTGCCGGGGAGCAAAAGGCCAGCTTGGCCCGGGAGTTCGGCATCAGCCGCGAAACCCTTTACCAGTACCTCAAGGCAGAACACTGAATGCTCGCGCCTGGATGGCCTGGATGGTTGAGGAGTGTCTGGCAGTCTGCGGCTTACGGGAGTTGAGGCGGGCGTGGTTCTCGTGCCGGTGTTTGCCCTGGTGTGGGTTATCGAGGCTCGTACCAGGTGATTTTCGTTGAGGAGGTTATGTATCTGGACCAGGGGGCGGCGGTTTCCGTGGCGTGTTGCTGTGTGACTTTGTAGCTGTAACCGAGCATCTCGGCGACCAGGGGTGCAGGGGTTTCGCTGGTTAGTCCACGCAGTGCTGCGTTGCGGGCACCGATAACGTTGATGCCTAGTTTCGCGAGTCGGTTCTGGACGGTGGTGGGGTGGAGGTGGTTCCCGGCACGGTAGCCGGGGAAAAGCCACTGGCTGTCGTCCCTGCCCGCGGTGCGCAGGTTGGGCCGCGAGGCCAGATGTTGTTTCAGTAGTGCGGCGAATGGTTCCGGAACGGGGACGGGGTCTCGTTGGCCAAGGGACAGCCGCACGCCGTCAGGGGCAAGGATGACGTCGGTGCTCTTCATTGCGACTATTTTCACGACCGGTTGGGCGTAGAGAAGCAACAGGGCGCCCGCCACCCGGTAGGGCAGGGTGTCGATGCCGCTGGTGAGGCAGGCTTTGAGCCAGGCCAGTCGCTGGTCCTGGGTCAGCATCGGCACGGTCCTGGCTTGGCGGTGCCTGATGGTGATGTGTGTGCAGGTTCGGTTCCTTACCGCCCAACCGAAGAAAGTCTTGATGGCGTGCCTGCTGGTGGGGCCTTCAGCAAGCCACGCGTCGACGTCGGGCTGGGTGCAGGAAGCAATGGCCCGCCCATGGGCGGACTTGAGCCAGGTGAGGAACCTGATGGTTTGGTTGATGTCCTGTCTGGCGTTGTGCACGGGACCGCGGGTCGGTTTCTGGTTGGCCGAGAGGTTCCGGATGCGGTGGAGGTGGTGCCAGCGGGCGAAGGATTCAACGGGTCGACGGACATCGGGGTCGTCGATGGCTTCGAGCGTGTCCGTAAGCCACCTCTCGAAAAGGGACAGGTAGTGGTCCCTAGCCGGGAGTAGGTTGTGATGGACGAGCAGGCTGCGCAGGTGCTCGGCCCGCTTAATGTTCGGTTCCTTATCCAATGCCTCGTGGGTGCAGGGAATTTCGCCGGTAGCAAGCCGCCTGAGTAGGTCACGGACGCCGGCCCGGCGCAGCCAGGTCAGGATGCTTTCAGGGCGTTGGGCTGCGCAGAGTGCTGTGAGTAGCTTTCCCGCCGTTGTTGTTTCGGGGTTGGGGTCTGACCAGTCAACACCCAGCAGCACGGTCAGGTCGTCGCGTAGGGAGCAGCGGGCGCAGATGCCCCGGCGGTAGTGTTCTGTTTCCGTGCCGCAACCGGTGCAGTGGTAGTCCTGCGTGATGCCGGCGCATTCAACGCAGACGGGTTCGTTGCCGTGGTTGGGGGATCGGCCCGGGAGCATTCGGTTGCTGCGGCACCCCGGGCAGGGACCGTGAGTGCGCGTAGCTAGTGTAAAGCAGGTTCCGCAGATCCTGCCTTCGGGCCAGCTGGCCCGGTGTTTGCCAGCTGCCCTCGAGCACCGGTCACAAATGAACGTTCCTGCGGTGCGGGGGCGTCCCCGGTTCAGGGCTCTGGGGGTGAGGTCAGCCGTCATCGCTGATGACGCGGGCGCGTTTGGGCCGGATGGTCTTGTTCAGGCTCACGACCTCAGCACCGGAGGCACCGGAGGCGGCTTTGCGGGCCTTCGCATCGGCCGCTGTGACGGTGATCAGATCCCCGGGACCACAGGTGAAGATGTCGCAGAGGGCGGAGACCATCATCAGGGAGATCCTTTCCGGGCGTTGGGTGACGAGCCGGTAGACCTGCGAGGCGGAAAGTTCGATGCCCCGTTCCTTCAGGAGGGGACTGAGATCGGTGCTGTTATGCAGCCCCCGGGCTGCCATGAGTTCTGGAAGCCGCCACCGGTAGTCGATCTCTCGTTGCATGCAGATCAGTCTCCCATTCCGGCCAGGGCGCCCCGGACGGTGGAATCCAGGGCACGGCGCAATGTTGTGACCCGGTAGTCGCTGGAGACGGAGGTGTAAAGGGCGGTGGTCGAGGCGTGCTCGTGCCCAGCCTGGTGCTGGACGAAAAGCGGATCCATGCCGGACTCGATCAGGTGCGTGACGTAAGAGCGGCGCAATGAATGGAGATCCAACCCCGGGGGAAGACCCAGCTCCTGGCAGTAGCGGTTGAACCGACGGTTCAACGCCGTTTCGGATACCAGCGTGCCGCGTTCGGAGGGAAACAAATCCAGCCCCTCGGTCATGTGCCGGTGGCCCCGTTCAAGCCAGTCCTCCACGATCTCGGCCGACCAGTCAAAAACCGTCAACACACTTCGGCGTTTCGGGGGCGAGCCGCGCATGGCCTTCCCGTAGCGGACCTGCAGGACCCCGTATTTGCCGAACTCGCCGGCGTGCGGGTTCCGGCTGAAATCAACAGTCTGCAGGTGCCGGACCTCATTGCGCCGCAAACCCCAGCAGTATGCGACTTTGAACAGGACCGCGTCGCGGTAGGCCGGGAGCCACCCCTTGCGGCCCAGCGAGGCAATCCGGTCGACCTCATCATCGGCACGGTCAAAAAAGCCCTGCAACTCACGCCGGGTGAACGGGCGTCGACCAGCAGACGATTCAGTCGCCTGGACGTGGACCGCAGTGTTCCAGTCAAAGCAGACCTGCGAAGGGTGCGCCCCGAAATACTGTTCGCAGACCCTGTCCCAGCCATAGTCCGGAGAGGCCACATACGAACAGAAAGCGCGCAGCGCTCCTTGGTAACTGCGGATCGTGGACTGCGCCGCGTGCTTCTCGCTGCGCAGGTCACCAAAGAACTCATCGACCTGCGCCGGTATCCATTGCCACGGATACTCATAAGTGGACTCCTGGAAACGCCTCACCAACCGTTCCCTGGACTCAATCGTGCCCAAAGCCAGATTCCGGCTCAGCTGCTGATTGCGCCACCCGCCAAGCATCTGGTCGAACACCCGATCCTCCGGATGAAGGAACTGCACATCGCCAAGGGACAGTACCCGCCCGGCAGAATCAACAGTCACCGCACCCCTTCCCACCATTGCATCAGATGCAAGAATCATGCAATTAATGCTGAAGGGGTGCAAACTCGCAGGTCAGAAGCCCATCGACGCTCCAGCACCTACCGAAAACAGTGGCCATAGCGCTTCCCATATCGGCGCCCGCACGGGGCATCAGGGAAGCATTTCTGCAGCTCAGCGACTCTTTTGCCGGTCCACGAAGTCCCGCCGCCAAGGGGCCGAAGCCGGGGAGGGGGTATTGCATCACATGCAATAATCACTGTTC
>NZ_JBTNDT010000019.1:0-2966 GCF_054510855.1 Arthrobacter rhamnosi
AGAGTGTGGGAGAGTAGGACACCGCCGGACAACCATTCAACGGGAAGGCCCCGCACCACCAGGTGCGGGGCCTTCCCCACTTAAACCACACCACCCCGCCGAACCGGCACCCGAGGACCCGGAATCCGGTCTAACCAGGGTGCCCCGGAGGAGAAGCACAATGAGGCGCCGTGCTCGAGCGCTCGTCCAGAGCTCCGAGGCCTGACACAAGCTGGCGGCGGCCCGTCGTCGGCCCCGTCGTCAGCATCCACAGCTCCTCGCGCATCCCCGCCTCTGGGGGTGGTCTCGGAGAGATTCTTCGTCAGCCGATTCAGCGGCCCGCCAGTGCCACCAGCCTCACGCCCTGCGCCTTGACGTGGACGAGCAGTCGTTCAGGGTGTCCTTTTGATCCATGAGCTCTCTTGTCAAAGGCCGATCATCTCCCGGCAATCACGAATCCGGCCGCTGCCGTCTCCTTTCGGATGGGAGGGGCCCGCGCGGTGGGCTCGAGGGGTCATCGCACTGCGGTTAGTGTGATTCAGTCTGTCCGCCAGCGCTTATGGGGTGGTAGAAACCGCGGTTGCTTCGATGATGGTTTTCGCGGTGGCATGGCCATCAGCGATCACCTTGTCTGGATTGGCTGCCCGAAGCATCATCCCCAGCACGCCGGTAAGGATGAGGGCCAGACGTTCGGCAAGACCTTGTGCCCCGTCTGTACCTACAACGGGGACGGCGAGCTCTCGAAAACGGGTGATGAGCAGCTCCGTATCACTGCGCAGAGCCTCGTCGAGAAGCTGACTCGGATGGGGTGATTCTGCTGCCACACCGAGGAATGCGCACCATCGGGCTGTTGCAGGCCCGGATCGATACCGGATCAAGGCAGGGAAAACAGCGAGAAGCTTGTCCTGAGCTGTTGTGGCAGCATCGATTTCCAGTTGCCAGTCCTGGTCCCAGCGCGTCAGGCGGCGTCGCAATGCCTCGACAATGAGCCCTTCCTTGTTCCCGAAATGGGCGTACAGGGTAGCCGGCGCGACGTTGGCCTGTTTGAGGATGACATCTACGGGTGTCGCCGCGACGCCCTGGGTGAAAGCAAGATGCTCAGCAGCGTCAAGTAACCGTTCTCGCGCGCCGGGTTGTGCGACCATGCATCCAGCATATAACGTTCGTTTCAATGAAACGATCGTTACATGCTGTCCCGTCGACAGCTACGCCAATGTTCACGGTAGCCGCCGTTGCGCTGATCGCCGCCACGTATGGGCTTGCCCGGTTCGGATACGGGCTCTTCCTTCCTTCATTTTCGGTGTCCTTCGCACTGACCCCAATGATCGCCGGTCTTCTTTCTTCAGGGGCGTCGGTCACGTACTGCATCTCAGCGGCTCTGGGGTTCCGGTATGCACCCCGTCACCCCCGTTTCACCACGATCCTCGCCGGTTGCACCGCAAGCCTTGGAAGTGGGGGCATCGCGGCCGCTCAGGGAACGATTTCCTTCAGCAGCGGCGTCCTATTGGCAGGCATGGGGGCGGGCTTTGCGTCGCCCGCGCTGGTGGAACTCGTTCAACGGAACGCGGCTCCGGCAAGGCAGAACAGACTTCAGTCGGTTGTGAATTCGGGCACCGGGTTCGGGGTTGTCGCCGCTGGTGCGCTGGCGCTGCAGCTGGGAGCATCATGGCGTGCAGCCTGGATTCTCATCGCGGTCATCATAATCACCGCCATGGTCGGCGTCCTTCGCGCAGATATCTCCCGCGCCGAAGCACTTAGTGGCGTACCCCGGCGCGAGGACATCTCAACCCACACCGGAGGATCCAGCATTCGCGGCCTCGGATGGCCAATGGCAGCAGCCTTCGTGTTCGGTATCGGATCCGCCGCCCCCTGGGTATACGGGCGTTCTCTCCTCGAGAACATCGGCGGGATGACAACCGAAACGTCCGCGATGGTATGGATGGCGTTGGGCGCCGGTAGCGCCGGTGCAGTCCTCCTAGCACCGTGGCTCGCCCGGCACTCCCTCAAAATCACGTGGTGCGTCACCGTAAGTGCGACCTCGGCGGCTACAGTGGCATTCGCCCTGGTGCCGACTCTTCCCGCGCTAAGCCTCGCTACAGCAGGGCTCTTCGGTCTCGCCTATACGGCAGCCAGCTCAGTGCTCATCATCTGGACGTCATTTACAGCCGCGAACAGCGCCGCAGGAACTTCAATACTCTTCACCTGCCTCGTTCTCGGCCAGGCCCTCGGATCCACAGTCACCGGTGCCCTCGTCGAAACAACCAACCTGATCTTTGCCTTCGTCACTGCCGGAGTGCTCTGCCTTATCAGTGCCTTCGGAGTTACGGCCCAGCGAACAGCTCCTGCAGGTCAACCAGGAGATGCTGCCCTTTCCGTGATGGAACACCGCCAACATCGTCCGCAGAAGTACCGGTAGGGGCGGCTCGCAGCTCGGTACTCCAATGGACCAATGGATCGACTTGCGTCCCAGCTGTACTGAGGCACCCTCCGGGTACCTGCGGCGTATCCGCTTGCAGATCTGCTCCGTCGAGAGGTCCTGTCCAGCTCGGCTGCCACCACGATGAGCAGCATCAGATCCACGTGCATGCTTGGTGGCCTTGAACGATTCACGAGCGACACCGACCCTGGTCCACTGTCATCGATCGGTGGCGCATACAGCTGCCGCTCCTCCGTGTGCCCCTATGCGCCGTTGACACTGCATGGCCCAAACCGGCGGCTGGAACTGCCTGCTGAACGCCTCGCGGCGACACCGGAGGAGTCCCTTTCCTGGGCAGCCAGGAACAGGTGCCGGCCGCTGCGCTCGGACGCCGGCAGGCGGCTACCGCTCATTGAAGGAGGACCTTCGGCACTCTATGAACGGTGGTGTCCGAGCCTTGGTGGGGTGGGGGTGGTGGTGGATTTGTGGTGGGGGGTGGGGTGGTCGTATAGTTATGTGGTTGCCCCGGTAGGTGACGCCCCCCCTTTTGACAGAGTTGAAGTTGTTCCGG